>NZ_JBJACT010000004.1:0-386020 GCF_044778005.1 Mesorhizobium sp. IMUNJ 23033 | reverse complement strand
TTGCATCGTTCTCAACCGCATGCTGGCATGGGCACGCCCGGAGTCTATCCGGCGTCAAGTCACGCAGGCATAACCAACTACATTAAAGATCGAAATGCGTTCGATTTCATATCCGCGCACCAACGCCGACTGTGCTTCTTTCCCCAGCGGGGGATGGTCTCGTAGGAGACGACGATCCCCCGCTCCAGCAGCATTTCTTCAACATCGCGCAGGCTCAGCCCGAACCGGTAATAAAGCCAGACGGCATGAGCAACGATTTCGATCGGGAAGCGATGGTTCTTGTAGGTGGCGCATGCTTCGACCATGCCAACCTGACTTATCGTCAAACCGTTAAGCCAAAATCAATGTGACAGCACCCGATGAGGTTGTGATCACGATCGCCGGCAAGAAACACTGGCTATGGCGTGCCGTCGATCAGGATGGTTTCGTCCTTGACGTCCTGGTCCAGAACCGCCGGAGTGCCAGGGCTGCAAAGCGGTTGATGAGAAAACTCCTGAGAGGACAAGGCCGTTCGCCCCGTGTGATGATCACCGACAAGCTCCGGTCCTATGGCGCCGCAAAACGCGACATCATGCCCAGCGTCGAACATCGCTCGCACAAAGGCCTGAACAATCGGGCGGAAAACTCCCATCAGCCGATCCGAAGGCGTGAGAGGATCATGAAGCGCTTCAAGTCAGCCAGGCAGCTTCAACGCTTTGTTTCCATCCACGACCCGATCGCCAACCTCTTTCACATTCCCCGCCACGACATCTCATCCACCCATCATCGCGAGCTGCGAGCAATAGCCATGGAAACATGGCGCCAGATCGCACGCCTTCATGCCGCCTGAACCAAAGGCAGAACTCCAAATCGTGCCTTCGCAGCGTTAAGTTTACGATGCCCTTTCAACTGATCTCGTTGCTCCTTTCCGACCTCGTTCATTTCGGCCGTGATCGACTGTGGAGCCGTGTATTGCAACTGATGCTCGACGACCTCGCATAATTTCGCCAGCGCCCCCTCTATTCCGATAATCAGAAACCTTGAAATCAGCGCAAAAACGATCGACGTAAAGAGTCCTGCGATCGACGTGGCGAACTTGAATGAGGCCACGTTCAGAAGGTTGAACATCGCGTTTTTCATCACGTCGATATCGTTGCTGCTCGCGCCCCTGGCGGCTTCGTGCAAGCACGATTCCGATGAACGTAAGCAACAGACCAACACCGACGAAATAGCCGGAGACGCTGCCGATCACTTTCAAGCCGGGCAGTTTTTCTCGGACCAATCCGTAGTTGATGAAACTTTGTGGCCGGATCGTATTTTGAATAGGACCGCCAGCTTCAACTTTGCCTTTCAGAAGCGTTTCGTCGAACTCCTTCCACGCGGCGCCGATCAAACGATGGCGAAGCAACCGAGGTAGAATCTCGACCTCATAGTCACGCGCAAAACGAACGGAGCTGTCACGGCTGCTCAGCAGCCGCCGCATTCGCAAAAGCGAGACGGTGACCGCGAGGGTGTGCATGACGAAGAATGCGACAAGCAGGCCCAAGCCAGTAAAGAAAATGAGCAATGCGAGGGAATAGATGAAGTCGTGATCCCGCGCAGTCGCAATAGCCATCTCGTCATTGCCGGCCGCGATGCCCTTTGCAATGCCTTCAAATGCTGTGGAGATCAGTGTCAGGTCGAACCAAGGCAGCCACAACGAGGCGACGTAGATGACCCCAATCGCGATAGCCCAGAAGGCTGCGAAGCGAAACGCAGATGACCAAAAGATCCTGTACACGAACTGCAACACCCCCAAGCCGCAGCCCAATAGTTACTGATGTATTAGTCTAACGCAATCGCAGGGGCGAACTTAATGTCGACACCTGGAGCGGGCCGGTCGTGGGACCATATACATGATTCCGAGGGGTGCTATCCTAAGAATTGGCCTTATTTGCCGCGTTCTTAGAGGTCGTTCGAGGTGGGCGGCCTGATCCGGCCGCGCGACATCTATATCACAGAACATACTATAATAAGCTGCAAGCCTGGATGCCACATCGATAGGGATGCGGGGAAGCTCCCAAGACCTCGTCGCGAGCATCTAGTTTCCGCTGAGTGCGAGGAAGCGGTCGCTCGGCCACAACCGATCCCAACCTGCCAATCTCCCGTGCCGTCGAAGGCGAGAGATTGGCAATGCACAAGGAGGAGCGACATTCCTGCATTGCCAGATCCGGACATTTTAACTTAGCCGCTACAGGTCAAAGTCGCATAAGAATGCAGTCCGAAACTGCCGGGCGGATGACCGTTATGGCAATATAGCGGGTCGTTCATGGCACCCAATCGTATGTGAGGCGTATTCCGGTTCCGGACGCGCCGCGCGATGCTAGGTCGCGTTGTCCGGCGGGCCAAGCCAATGACACCCACAAAGCTGCTGATTGGGCAGATCGCTGTTGTGTTCGCAATCGTCATTCTGGGCGTGTGGGCGGCGACGCAATGGTGCGCCCATATGCTCGACCATCAGCCGGCGCTAGGCGGGCCATGGTTTGCCGTGGGCAGATGGCCGATCTACAAGCCGTGGAAGCTTTTCGATTGGTGGTTCCACTTCGACGCCTACGCGCCTGAGGTCTTCGACAAGGCTGGGATGCTCGCGGGCGCCAGCGGATTCGTGGGTTGTGCGGCCGCGATGGCTGGCTCGCTCTGGCGCGCGCGACAGCGTGGTCTGGTCACCACATATGGATCTTCGCGATGGGCCAACACGCGGGAGATCGAGAAGGCAGGGCTGTTTCGGTCGGCAGGCGTTTTCCTCGGCAAACTGAAGGATTGCTATCTTCGCCATGACGGACCGGAGCACGTCATGGCCTTTGCGCCTACACGTTCGGGCAAGGGCGTCGGTTTGGTTATCCCAACGCTTCTTGCCTGGACAGGATCGACCGTCATTCATGATATCAAGGGCGAGAATTGGCAGCTGACGTCTGGCTGGAGGTCGAAGTTCTCGTACTGCCTACTGTTCAATCCGACCGACTCAAGGTCAGCGCGCTACAACCCACTGCTGGAAGTGCGCAAAGGTCCGAACGAGGTCCGCGACGTCCAGAACATCGCTGACATCCTCGTCGATCCGGAAGGCGCGCTGGAGCGACGGAATCATTGGGAAAAGACCAGTCATTCACTCCTGGTCGGGGCCATCTTGCATGTGCTCTACGCCGAGGAGGAAAAGACGCTTGCCCGCGTTGCCACCTTCCTGTCGGATCCGCAACGCTCGTTCGCAGCGACACTGCAGCGGATGATGACGACAAACCATCTCGGTGCCACCGACAGGCCTCAGGTGCATCCTGTAGTGGCTTCGGCCGCACGTGAGGTGCTGAACAAATCTGAGAACGAGCGTTCCGGCGTTCTCTCGACTGCCATGTCTTTCCTCGGGCTCTATCGCGATCCGACTGTGGCTGCGGCAACTTCGGTCTGCGACTGGCGTATCGCCGACCTCATGGATGCCGAACGACCAATGTCGCTCTATCTGGTCGTGCCGCCTTCGGACATCTCGCGCACAAAGCCCCTGGTCCGACTGATCCTCAATCAGATCGGCCGGCGGCTCACCGAGCGATTGGAAGGCGATCCAAAGAAGAGCCGCAAACATCCACTGCTCATGATGCTCGACGAATTCCCGGCGCTCGGGCGGCTAGATTTCTTCGAGACCGCGCTCGCCTTCATGGCCGGCTATGGCATTCGCGCTTACCTGATCGCACAATCCTTGAACCAGATCTCGAAAGCCTATGGCGAAAACAACGCCATTCTCGACAATTGCCACGTACGGATTGCCTTTTCCTCCAATGACGAGCGCACCGCCAAGCGCATCTCAGACGCACTTGGTACGGCGACGGAACTGAGGTCCATGCGCAACTATGCCGGCCATCGGCTGGCGCCCTGGCTTTCGCACGTCATGGTGAGCCGGCAGGAAACTGCCCGCCCGCTGCTGACGCCGGGCGAGGTGATGCAGTTGCCGCCATCGGACGAACTGGTGCTGGTATCGGGATTGCCGCCGATCCGCGCCAATAAGCTGCGCTATTACCAAGATCAGAATTTCACCGAGCGGGTGCTGTCTTCGCCCGTCCTGCACGACGGTCCCTACGCGGACTGCCCTATGTGGCGCCCGGACGATTGGACCGGACAAGTACGCGGCGTCGATCGCCGGCTTGCTGCCGACAACGAAACCGCCACCGCGGCAATTCAAGATGAGGGCGGTATCCAACAGCAGCGCCATCCGGGTTTGCCGGAGGAACACGCCGTCGTGACTCCGGAGCCCGATCAAGGTGATCTGTTCGTGCCCGCCGACGACGATAGTGAGGCACTTGTCGACAAGCGCGTCATGGATCGGATCTCTACCGCCGCGCGTGCCTACGGCATCAACGAGGGAAGGGGCGACGACAAGGACATCGTGCCCGGCTTCTGAAGCTCCATGACCGGCGTACTTCAGCGTATATAACAGCCATAAGCGAATTTGAGCATCTGGCCGATGCTTGTTCCCGCCGCCGTACCCGCCGTGCGGCCAGTTGGAACAAGCCAAATGAAGCCGCACCGTATCCGTCATCAGTTTCTGCTTGAGCCTGGGCTAAGCGAGAAGCTGGACAACCTTGGCCGCGATCCATCGACGACCAAATCAGCGATCGTGGCGAAGGCGATCGAAGCCTTCATCGAGCGGCGTGGCGAGAACGAGCTCGACCGGCGCTACGGCGTAAGGCTCGACCGTCTTTCCCGCGACCTCGCTCATGTCAGGCGCGATGCCGAGATGATCCTGGAGAGCCTCGCACTTTTTATCCGCTTTTCGATCACGCTTCATGCTCATACGCCGGTCCCGGACAGGGCGACACAGGCGATCGCCCAGGAACGTTTCGACAAATTCGTCGAGCAAGTCGGCCGTCAGATCGCGTCGGGGAAACGGTCGCTTGGCAAGGACAATGGCGCGGGAGGGGAAGGATGAGCTCTCATCCGGAGGCCGACCATCGTCGCCGCGCAATGCTGCGCACCGCCATGGGCCCGGCGATCACCGAAGCCCTAGCCGATCCCTTGGTCATCGAGGTGATGGTCAATCCCGACGGTGCGCTGCGCCTCGACCGGTTAGGAGAGGGCCTGGTCGATACTGGCGTGCACATGCACCCATCCGAGGCGGAACGCATCGTCCGCCTTGTCGCTTCCCATGTGCGCGCCGAGGCGCATGCCGATAATCCGATCGTCAGCGCCGAACTGCCCTCGGGCGAGCGCTTCGAGGGGCTGTTGCCGCCAGTCGTACTGGCGCCATGCTTCGCCATTCGCAAGCCAGCGGCAAATCTCTACCCGCTGGCCAACTATGTGGCCGACCGCATCATGCTGCCGCTGCAGGCCGATGCGCTGAGGAAGGCGGTGCGCGAGCGGCGCAACATATTGGTCGCGGGCGGCACGTCTTCGGGCAAAACCACGCTCGCCAATGCGCTGCTGGCCGAAGTCGCCGAATGCGACGAGCGGGTGATCCTGATCGAAGACACACGCGAGCTGCAGTGCGCTGCCAAGGACTGCGTTGCGCTTAGGACAAGACGGGGCTCGGTGACGCTTGCCGATCTCGTACGCTCGACGCTGCGGCTCAGGCCCGACCGCATCATCGTCGGCGAAGTCCGAGGGGCGGAAGCCCTCGACATGCTGAAGGCATGGAACACTGGCCACCCCGGCGGCATCGCCACGGTTCACGCCAATTCGGCGCGCTCCGCCCTCTACCGGATTGAGCAACTCGCCCAGGAAGCCGTCGTCACCGTTCCCCGCCGTCTCATAGCCGATGCCATTGATCTGATCGTCTTCATCGCCGGGCGCGGATCCTCGCGCCGCATCGACGCGATTGCCGAGGTCACCGGTCTCGACGGCAGCGGCGATTACGCTGTCGCCCCGCTCACGCTTCCCCAACTCCAGCAGCTTTGAAAGGTCACTTCATGCGCAAGAAGCTTCGCTTTCTTTCGTCCACCGCGCTCGCGTTTTGTCTTACGGCCTCGGCTCACGCGGCCGGCTCCGGCATGCCATGGGAACAGCCGCTGCAGCAGATACTGGAGTCGGTGCAGGGACCGGTCGCCAAGATCGTCGCGGTGATCATCATCATCACAACGGGCTTGACCCTTGCCTTCGGTGACACCGCAGGCGGATTCCGCCGGCTCATCCAGATCGTCTTCGGCCTTTCAATCGCCTTTGCGGCATCGAGCTTCTTCCTCTCCTTCTTCTCTTTCGGTGGCGGGGCGCTCGTCTGATGGTCGCGGGCGAGCAGCATATCGAGGGCTTCGAGGTTCCAGTCCACCGGGCGTTGGCCGACCCGATCCTGCTCGGCGGTGCGCCGCGGGCGGTCGCGATCCTCAACGGCACGGTGGCCGCGGCAATCGGCCTGGGCTTGCAACAATGGATTGCCGGGCTGGTGCTCTGGCTTGCCGGCCACACACTCGCGGTCTTCGCCGCAAGGCGCGATCCGGACTTCGCCACAGTGCTTGTCCGCCACCTTCGTCTCAAGGGGTGGCTTGCATGCTGAATCTTTCGGAATATCGCGGCAAAGCCGACCGGCTTGCCGATCATCTGCCGTGGGCCGCACTTGTTGCGCCGGGCATCGTGCTCAACAAGGACGGCAGCTTCCAGCGAACTTTTCGGTTCCGCGGCCCCGATCTCGAAAGCGCGACGGAAGCCGAGCTCGTCGGCATCTGCGCGCGGGCAAACAATGCGCTCAGACGCCTTGGCTCGGGCTGGGCATTGTTCGTTGAAGCCGAGCGGATCGAAGCGCTGGGCTATCCGAATTCTCGCTTTCCCGACGCGGCGTCATGGCTGGTCGACGAAGAACGCCGCGCGGCCTTCGAGGGCAAGGTCGCGCATTTCGAAAGCCTCTACCATCTGACCTTGCTGTTCATGCCACCGCCGGACAGCCAGGCACGGGCGGAAAGCGTGCTCGTCGACTCGCATCATTCAGAAGGCGAAAGAGACTGGCGCCAGGAGATGGCGCGGTTCCGAGACGAGACCGACCGGGTTCTGGATCTTCTGTCGGGCTTCATGCCCGAGGTGCGCGCCCTCGACGATGCCGAGACGCTGGCCTATCTGCACGACACAATCTCGACCCGTCGCCATCCGGTCGCCGTGCCGGAAACACCGATGTATCTGGACGGCATCCTGGTCGATGCGCCGCTTACCGGCGGCTTGGAGCCGATGCTGGGTGAGCAACATCTTCGCACACTCACCATCCTCGGCTTTCCGAACGTTACACGGCCCGGAATCCTCGACGCACTCAACAACCGGGATTTCGCCTATCGCTGGATGACGCGCTTCATTCCGCTCGACAAGACCGAAGCCACGAAGACGCTGACCCGGTTGCGGCGGCAGTGGTTTGCTAAGCGCAAATCGATCGTCGCGATCCTACGCGAGGTTGTGACCAACGAACCGGTCCCGCTCGTCGACAGCGATGCCGACAACAAGGCGCTCGATGCCGACGAAGCACTTCAGGCCCTGGGCGGCGATCATGTCGGCTTCGGCTATCTCACGACGACCGTGACGGTATGGGACGAGGATCGCCAAGCCGCCGCAGAGAAACTTCGTTCGGTCGAACGCATCATCAATGGGCTCGGCTTCACCACGATCCGTGAAAGCGTCAATGCGGTCGAGGCCTGGCTCGGCTCATTGCCCGGCCATGTCTATGCCAATGTTCGCCAGCCGCTCGTTCACACACTGAATCTCGCCCATCTCATGCCGCTCTCCTCGGTATGGGCCGGCTCAGCAACGAACGAGCATCTCGCCAAGGTTACCCAGACCGACGCCCCGCCGCTTCTCGTGGCCGAGACCAGCGGATCGACACCGTTCCGGCTTTCCACGCATATCGACGATGTCGGCCACATGCTGATCGTTGGTCCGACCGGCGCCGGAAAGTCGGTTCTGCTTGCGCTGATCGCTCTTCAGTTCCGACGCTACGCCGGCGCCCAGGTCTATCTCTTCGACAAAGGCAATTCGGCCCGTGCGGCGACCCTTGCCATGGGTGGAGAGCACCATGCACTCGGCGCGGACGGGGCGCTTTCCTTCCAGCCGTTGCGCGACATCAGCGACCAGGCTGCCCGCAGCTGGGCGGCCGAATGGGTCGCCGGCCTCATTGCCCATGAGAACGTCGCAGTTACCCCAGAAGTTAAGGAGGCGATCTGGTCGGCACTCACCAGCCTTGCTACCGCGCCGGCGCAGGAACGCACGCTGACCGGCCTGTCGGTCCTGCTTCAGTCCAATGGGCTGAAGTCTGCGTTGATGCCCTACACGCTCGACGGCCCCTTCGGTCGGTTGCTCGACGCCGATGATGATCGGCTGGCCTTGTCGGATGTGCAATGTTTCGAGACTGAGGAGCTGATGCACAGCCAAGGCGCTGTGCTGCCTGTGCTCACCTATCTGTTTCATCGGCTGGAGGAGCGATTCGACGGACGGCCGACGCTGCTCATGCTCGATGAGGCCTGGGTCTATCTCGACAATCCGCTGTTTGCCGCCCGTATCCGCGAATGGCTGAAAGTGCTGCGCAAGAGAAATGTGTCGGTCATCTTCGCCACGCAATCGCTTGCCGACGTCGCCGGCTCTGCAATAGCGCCTGCAATCATCGAGAGCTGCCCACAGCGTATTTTCCTTCCCAATGACCGTGCCGTGGAACCGCAAGCGCGGGCGGCCTATGAGCGCTTTGGTCTGAACGAGCGGCAGATCGACCTCATCGCCCGCGCCACGCCGAAGCGGCAATACTATCTCCAATCGCGTCGCGGCAACCGGCTCTTCGAGCTGGGCTTGGGTCCCATCACACTCGCGCTTTGTGGCGCCTCCGATCCAGCTACGCAGACCCTTATCGACAGGGCCCTGTTCGAGCACGGGCAGGACGGCTTTGCCTCCCACTTCCTGAATTCGCGCGGCCTCGATTGGGCCGTCGAACTTCTTCTGCAATTCCCTCAACCAGACAAGGAGCAATCGTCATGATGGGACGCCGCCTTTTCACCAGCCTGATCACAGTTTCTCTGATCGCCAAACCCTTGGCCGACTATGTTCAGCCAGCCTATGCCCTGATCGTCTTCGATCCGTCGAACTATGCGCAAAACGTGCTGTCGGCGGCACGCGCATTGGAGCAGATCAACAATCAGATCCAATCGCTTCAGAACCAGGCAACCGTGCTGCAGAACATGGCGCGCAACCTTCAGAGCCTGGATTTCTCTTCCGTGGGCCAACTCACCGGCGCGCTCCATCGCATTGATGGGCTCATGGACCAGGCAAGCGGCCTGAGCTTTGATCTAGGCAAACTTCAGGACCAGTGGCGCAGTCAATACCCGGAAAGCTACGACGCCACGATCAAGGTCAGCGACGTGGCAAGTGCCGCGCGCGAGCGTTGGCAGAGCGCCCTGCAGGCGTTCCGCCAGACCATGGGTGTGCAGTCGCAGATCGTCGAGAACGTCCGCGGCGACGGCGACCTGCTTGCCGATCTCGTCAACCGTAGCCAGGGCGCGGCAGGTGCGCTTGAGGCAAGCCAGGCCACCAACCAGCTGATCGCGCTTTCGACCAAGCAGCAGATGCAAATCCAGACGCTGCTCGCGACGCAGTTTCGAGCTGAGGCCGAGGATGCCGCCCGCAAGGCCCAGTCCGAGGAAGCCGCCCGCGAGATGACGAAGCGCTTCCTGGGCACCGGCACGGCCTATCCCGGCAACTGATCACCAGCTCTTTACGACGAGGAAGGCGGCGGCATGAACGACCTCGGGGTCATCGATCGCTTCATGGAGACCTTCATCCGCTACATCGACAGCGGATTCGGGCTGCTCTCTGGCGATGTCGCCTTCCTCACCACGACCCTGATCGGCATCGACATCACGCTAGCCGGTCTGGCCTGGGCGTTCGGCGGCGAACCCAACATTCTCGGCCGCCTCATCCGCAAGGTGCTCTATGTCGGCGTCTTCGCCTTCATCCTGAACAATTTCAAGAGCCTCGCCGACATCATCTATCGGTCCTTTGCCGGTCTCGGCATCAACGCGTCCTCAGGCAATCTCTCCGCTGACAATCTCCTGCATCCAGGCCGCATCGCCGCCACCGGTTTCGAGGGCGCCTGGCCGCTGCTCGATCAGGCAAGCCAGCTCCTGGGCTTCCCCGAAATCTTCGGCAACGCGCTCACCATCTTCGTGCTGCTCGTGGCCTGGTTCCTGGTCATCATCGCCTTCTTCATTCTCTCGATCCAGCTCTTCATCACCATCCTGGAGTTCAAGCTCACCACGCTGGCCGGCTTCACCCTGGTCCCGTTCGCGCTCTGGAACCGGTCGGCGTTTCTCGCCGAGCGCGTGCTGGGCAATGTCATCTCGTCGGGCATCAAAGTGATGGTGCTCGCCGTCATCGTCGGCATCGGTTCCACACTCTTCGGTCAGTTTGCTTCCGCGCTGCAAGGGAAGGAGCCGGATCTGGCCGCCGCCATGTCCCAGGTGTTGGGCGCGCTTGCGCTGTTGGGGCTCGGCATCTTCGGACCTGGGATCGCTTCGGGCCTTGTTTCCGGTGCCCCTCAGCTCGGCGCGGGCGCCGCACTGGGTACCACCGCAGCCGCAGCCGGTGCATCGCTCGTTGCCGGAGGCGCCGCGTTTGCCGGAACGCGCATGGCGACCGGAGGCGGGCTCGCTGCAGTCCGTGCCGGCACGACCATGGGATCGGCTGCTTCCGCTGCTTGGCAGATCGGGCGTGCAACCTCATCCGACTCCGGCATGTCCGGCGTGGCTGCCGGTATGCACGGCGTGGCGGGTGCCGCCGGCGGCGCCGCGATGCGGGCAGCGCGATCTGCTGCGGGAACCTTCGGACGCAACGCCGATGCCGGGCGCGAAGCCGCGTGGACCGCGACGGGCGGTACGCCACCGTCGTCAATGATTGGGCGCACTGCCGGCGCAGGCCCCAATGCCGCGCCGACATGGGCAAGGCGCTTGCGTTCCGAACAGAACGCCCGTGCACATCGCCATGCGGCGGCGCAGGCCGTCCGAGATGGCGACAAGCCGGGCGGCAGCGCCAATCCCTCACTCAACGACAAGGACGACTAGATGCTCTTCAAGCGACCCGTTCAACGATACGGCAAGACGCCCGAGCCGGTCACGCCGTACCAGAAGGCCGCCCAGCTCTGGGACGAGCGCATCGGCTCATCTCGAGTTCAGGCCAGGAACTGGCGGCTGATGGCGCTCGGTTGTCTTGCCTTAGCGGCTGGACTTTCCGGCGGACTCGTGTGGCAGTCGACACAGAGCCGGGTTGTGCCCTACGTCGTCGAAGTCGACCGGTTCGGCGAGGCGCGCGCCGTTGCTCCGGCAGTCCGAGACTACGAGCCCTCCGATGCCCAGATCGCCTGGCATCTCGGCCGCTTCATCCAGAATGTCCGTTCCGTTTCCACTGATCCAGTGCTGGTCAGGCAGAACTGGCTGGCAGCTTATGACTTTGCCACCGACCGGGCAGCGCTCTTCCTCAACGAATACGCCAAGGCGAACGACCCCTTCGGTCAGATTGGCACGCGCAGCATATCCGTGCAGGTGACCAGCGTAGTCCGGGCTTCCGATAGCTCGTTCCAGGTCAAATGGACCGAGCAGGTCTTTGAGCGGGGCAGCCTCGCCAGCACGACGCGCTGGACCGCGATCCTCACCATCATGATCCGGCCACCAAGCAATACGGACCAGCTGCTCAACAATCCGCTCGGCGTCTTCATCAACGCCATCGATTGGTCACGCGAGCTCGACAGCGCCGCGCCGACATCCGTTTTCCCAAAGGAGCCCGCCGATGACAAATAGAGTCCCATCGTTCCGTAACGCGCTAATCCTTTCTGCGTCCGCAGCCGTCCTCTCCGCCTGCGCGTCGAAGCCGGTGCCGCCGCCCGAGATTTCCTATGAAGCTGCCGACTTCAAACCGGCGGCAATCGAGAAGGTGCCGGAGAAGCCTGTCAAGATCGTCGAGGTGCCAAAGCCGTTGCCGCTACCCGGCCAGTTGCAGCCCAATCCGGGTAAGGTCGCCGCCGCCGAAGACAAGCGCTCTCCTGAAGAACGTGTCGCCGATGCCAACAAGGCGGCGACGCAGCAACCCACCAAGTACGGCTATGTCAACGCGGTGCAGGTCTTTCCCTTCACCGATGGCGCGCTTTACCAGCTCTATGCCGCGCCAGAGCGCGTCAGCGATATTGCTCTACAGCCGGGCGAGAAACTGACAGCCGTGTCGGCCGGTGACACCGTGCGCTGGGTCATAGGCGATACCGCCAGCGGCACCGGTGACAATCAGCGCACCCATGTGTTGGTAAAACCTTTCGCGTCAGGGCTTACCACCAATCTCGTTATCACAACGGACCGTCGGACGTATCATCTGCAGCTTCAAAGCACCGAGAAGACGGCAATGGCGGCGATCTCCTGGACGTACAGCGAGGACCAGATCATAGCGCTCCGCCAGCGTAACGCTCAAGCCGAGGCCGCGATGCCGGTGGCGTCGAATCTGGCGCTGGAGAACATTCGCTTCCGCTACTCGATTAGCGGCGATACGCCGCCCTGGAGGCCGACGCGCGCCTTTGATGACGGCAGCAAGGTTTATATCGAATTCCCGCGCCGCATCGATCAGGGCGAGGCGCCGCCGCTCTTCAACGTCGGCGCTGACGGCGGCAGCCAGCTCGTCAACTACCGCATGCGCGGCAACTATTACGTCGTCGATCGCCTCTTCGCCGCCGCTGAACTGCGCCTGGGCACCAAGCAACAGCAGGTGGTGCGCATCACGAGGACTGACGGCCGGCAACTGCCGCGGCGGATCCCACTTTTTGCGCGTTCCGGCAGGTGAGGGGGAAGGGTTCATGACCGATACTTCCCGCTCCAATGCTCCGCCGAAACTCGATCCCGAACAGCTGCAGCTACGGGCCTCACCCCGTCGTGCTGTGCGTTTCAGGCGCGGCGTGATCATCGCTATCGCTGCTGTCGGATCCGGTGCCATTCTGGGCGTCACGGTGATCGCGCTTCAGGGACCGGCATTGCGCATCAGACAGCAGGCGGAAGACCTCCACAACACTGAGCGCAAGCCAACCGCCGAGGGACTCGACACGCTTCCCAAGGACTATTCCGGAATGAAGCCGAAGCCTCCTGTGCTCGGACCACCTCTGCCCGGCGACCTCGGCCGTCCCATCCTTGAACGTCAACGTCAGCTTGGCATAGCGCCGGGGCAGGAGGCGTCGGCCGAGGAGCAGCGGCTTGCTCAGCAGGCGATCGAGGCGCGCGAGTCGCAAGTCCTGTTCCGGATCGAAAACCGGCCTAGGGAAACGAATGTCGCCGACAATGCGCACGGAGCGCAGCCGCCGTTTGAAGCACCGCTTGCGCAACCCGGTGCGGGTGGCGCGCGAGCTTCCGTGGCGCCGACCGAGGGTGACCAGAACAATCAGCAGCGCAAGCTCGACTTTGTCAGCCAGCAGAGCACGAGTGGGATTTACAATCCGCATGCGCTGCAAACGCCGGCTTCGCCCTATCAACTGATGGCGGGCAGCGTGATCGCAGCAAGCCTCATCACCGGGATCAATTCCGACTTGCCCGGCCTCGTCGTCGCGCAGGTCACCGAGAATGTGCACGACACGGTCACCGGCAGCATCTTGCTCATTCCGCAAGGCTCGCGGCTGATCGGCACCTATGACAGCGTTGTCGCCTTCGGCCAAAAACGTGCGCTACTGGTCTGGCAACGCGTTCTGCTGCCCGATGGCTCTTCGATCGAAATCGACAACCTGCCCGCGACAGACACTGCCGGCTACGCGGGGCTTGAGGACAAGGTGGATTTCCATACTTGGCAGCTGATCAAGGGCGTTGCGCTAGCCACGCTGCTGGGTGTCGGCACCGAGTTGAGCTTTGGGGACAATGAAAGCGACCTGGTCAAGGCGATCCGAGAATCTACTCAGCAGAACGTCAGTCAAGCCGGCCAACGCATCACCGAAAAGAACCTCAATATCCAACCCACAATTACGGTGCGCCCTGGTTGGCCGCTGCGCGTCATCGTGCACAAGGATCTTGTGCTGCGGCCAAACGCGGGTTGATTAGGAGTGGCTCATGGCGAACCTGAAACTTGGAAAGCTTCCAGACCGAACACCTTCCAAAGTCACCGTCACTGTCAGCGCTGAGCTGAACCAAGCGCTGAAGGACTATGCGGCGCTATATCGCCAGACCTATGGCGAATCGGAATCAGTTGCGGAACTGATCCCCTTCATGCTGGCAGAGTATCTAGAAAGCGACCGAGCGTTTGCTAAGGCAAGAAAGGAAGGCTTATCCGCTACAGGCACGTCGGAAAAGTCGCGGCGCCAACCCGGTTCGCATTCCGAATAGCCGAACGCCAAACTGGGTCTAGCCGAACCATGGCGCGTGCCGCCGAACTTCCCGGTTCTCTAACGTCGCTGGCAGAGCTCGAACGATTTCTGGCTGTTGCGGCCTATTTGGTCGTTCGTCATGGCGAAACTTACACGCCGACATTCGAGCGGCTTGAGCATGAGCTTAAAGAAGCGCGGCGGCGGCTTGGGATCCGAGACCGGGCCCGGCACGTGCTAGCCGAACTGATCCAGAATGGGGGCCCCGCAGGAGCAAAAGCGATAGCCCAACTGCGATATGCGCCCCAAACTTCCATCGAGAGCGGAATTAACGTCAACCCGTCAGCGCGAAATACGTGAAGCTGTCCGACACCGATCGATTTCAAGTATCGAACCTGCAACCGCACAACATAAAAAACTGCTGATTAGGCACCGTGGTATCAGCCCCGTTCAGGAGGGACGAACGCGATCCTTTGCAGCCACTCGTGCTTCTGCGCCAGGGATGGTCCGGCGCCGTATTTCGGCCGGATCCATTTGTGGCCCATCAAGGAGGCGGTGACCTTCTCGGGCGCCTCAACTGCCGTTAGTCGATCCTCAAATGTGTGCCGCAGGCTATAGAGACTATGCTCCGATGTAGGCAGGAGTTTCTTGTTGGTGAGCACCTTATTGACGAGCGCCGAAAGCGAAGCAGCCTTGTCACGATAGCGCGGGAAGCCCTCCGGATGGAGTTTCATCGCTTCAAGCGCGCAGCCAACAAGGGGGATGTCGCGCGCTGAATGATCAGTCTTCAGGCGTCGCCCATTGGGGCGCACCTGCACGTGCGGGATGTCATGATCGAGGTGAATTGTTTCCGTTGTGAGGTTTGCTGCTTCAGAGAGCCTGAGTCCGGTGTCGGCAATTAGATAGACAAGATGGCGCGCCTCATCGTTGAGCCCGGCCAGTGCGCCTTCGGCGAGGATCTTTCCTTGCACGAACTCCGCCGTAAACGCCGCGCGTTGAGCCGCGACGGCACCGGAAAGGCGCAGTTGATGGAAAACCGGCTCCAGCTTGAGCTGACGCGTCAGGTCGACCACACGCAGCATCTTGGAGATGTGGCCGATATCCTTGTTGGCCGTAGCGATATCGAGGCCGCCTCCGACGACGCGCTTCTGCCACCACTCGCGGAAAGCGACCGCATCATCCCGTGTCAAGCGAGCGATCTCTTTGTCCCCGATGACGCCAATCAAGTTTGCAATCGCTCTTTTCTTCGGATTACGCCACTTCTTCACCTGGTTGGGCGACATGGCCAGCAGGGTCTGTTGCTCGATCGCCTCGAACTCCTTGATGAGACCGCTCAGGCGCAGTGCTGGCCGCTGCTCTCCACCCATCACCGCCGAAACGTCCTTTGCGTCCTCAACCGCATTCTTGTCGAGAAGCAGTTTGATGCGAGCCATGAGTTCGTCGAGAGGGCCCGCCGCCAGTTCCTCATTGGTGCGATAAGCCACCCCGAACGATCGCGCCCGCTTCCTTGCAGCCTCGAAGCGCAGCGCCGCTTCCGCCGACTGGCCGTCGCCCAATCTGCGCCAATACGCCTCGAGCCCGGCGCCGAGGCTGCGCACCGCGTCCCGGGCCCGTACACCGCGCGGATCGTCGGCAACGGCGACCCCAGTGGAAATGCGCACCAGGCCGCGCCGATCATAGGCGGCGAATTCCTTCGGAACCCGTCGCACGAGATACCAGATGCCATCACGTTTGTGCGGCCGCGGCGCCGCAGATCGTCGCATTAGCTAACTCTAATGTTACACAGTTTGTTACACAGAAAGAGATATGTTTCGATCTTGAGCGGTCAAGAGCCACAACGAACTTTTTGAAAACAAACGGTTTTTAGGTGAGTGAGCTGGCGGAGAGAGCGGGATTCGAACCCGCGTTACGGTCTCCCGTAAACACACTTTCCAGGCGTGCGCCTTCAACCACTCGGCCACCTCTCCGTCCTTGCATGGCGCGCCGGCCGGTCTTGCCGCGCGGGTTGGGGACATGCATTCCCTTGGGGGCGGAACCTCCGCGTCGTGGGCGCCGTCAACCGCGGGCAACCCTTCCCCGCACCTGAAGCCGTCGAAGCAACAGGCGCGGGGCTCATCTAGTCGATCCCGCGGCGAATGCCAAGCCATAATGGCGCTTCGCCGGCTTTGCCGCGCACGGATCGTCGGCGATGCCGCCGGCGCGGTGCTTTTCGGCACGGCGGCGGGCGAATGATGTGCACAGGCAGTGCGGCACAGCCTGTCGTTGCTTGACTTCGCCAGCCGTCCCCTGTCGAGTGGATACGAGGCTTTGCGGGGGCATTGTCGGCACATGACGTCCATCAACCAGGAGCCGGCCAGGCGGCCGGACAGCGGCCTGTCCTACGTGCCGGTGGCGTGGCTTTGCATCACAATGGCGCTTTCGGCCTATGGCCTGGTCTCGTCATGGCGGGTGATCGGCGGCCACGACCTGCCGGACAGCGTCGCCTACTTCGTCTACAGCGGTCTCGCCGGCGGTATCGTGACCATTCTATGGGGTCTCTATCTGCTCGGCCTTGCCTTCAACCGCTCGGCGCGCTTTCCGCGTCATTTCATCATCTGGCAAGTCGCCACCATCGTTTGGCTGGCGGCGAGGCTGGCCTATGTGCTGCTCGCGCCGGATTTCGGCTTTTCAGCGCGGTCTATGCCAAGCCGGAAACCGAAAGCCCGTCGGTTCTGGTTTCGGTCGTTGCCGCTTTGCTCGGCATCCTCCTCGGCGCTGTGCTCGGCGCCGGCGTCGGATTTGCCGCCGGCTCGCTGATCGCCGAAATCACCGACATGAGCTGCTTCGAAGGCGTCTCGGAGCCCGAGCCGCGGCGCAAAAGATAGATGCAGAGCACGCCGATGGCGATTTCGCCCAGGCTGAAGACAAGCCCTTGCGCCTGCGGCTATTTCGCCGTTTTCATCGGCCTGGCCGGGCTGGTTGTCGGCGCCATCGCCGGCGGGCTGTTTGCCGTCTGGCGTGTGAACCGGCGAAGGGCCAGGCCGGTCGCGTAATTTCAAATTCGCGTGTCGCGATTGCCGTCCGGGCAGGCGCGTTCTATCTCTCTGACGGGAAGGACGTAACCGGGCCCAAGGGGCCAGGGAAATCCTGGGGAGGAAGTCTGGATGTTCCGTTTCATCTTTCGTCTCGCGGCGATGGTCGCGCTTTCGATTTCCGTCATCATGGCGGTGGTCGATGCGACGCGCTCGGTGGCGGCCTCGGCGCTTGTCATGACGCCGCTCAACGCAAGCTGGCTGGCGGTCTCCCCCGACACCCGCGCTGCCTTCGAAATCTACGTGCGCGACAAGGCCAGCCCGCTGCTGTGGGACGGCGCCATCGCCTTTGTGCTCGGCCAGCCCGGCTTTGCCGTGTTCGCGGTGCTGGCCTTCCTGCTCTATGCCGTCGGCTACCGGCGGCAGCGGCGCAATGAATTCGCCGCGACCTGACCGAAGCAGACCACCGGCAACATCTGGGCAAGAATCCTTGCGGTTGATGCGGCCTCAAGGGCGCGGGGCATCGACTGCGTCGTGCCGGCCACCATCTCTGCCCAGGACCTCCAAGAACGGAATGAGGCACGCCGCAGCCCGCCCGCGGCATGCTTTTCCAAAAGGTCAAAATTCCGCGTGAATTTTGTTTCGGGCCGTGCCAGATTGGCCCGGAGCGGGAGGGGAGTACACTCCTGCCTGACGTCGCGTGCCTGCCGGAGAACCGGGCAGGACGCGGTGTACAACGGAAAAATAACCGACAGGGTGTGGATCACATGAAACGTATCGTTCTCGGCCTCCTGGCCGCAACCGTAATGGTTCTTCCGGCCTTCGCCGCCGATATCCAGCCAGCCATTCTCTATGATCTTGGCGGCAAGTTCGACAAATCCTTCAACGAGGCGTCCTACAACGGCGCTGAAAAATTCAAGACCGAGACCGGCATTGCCTATGTCGAATTCGAGGTCTCCAACGCCACCCAGCGCGAGCAGGCGTTGCGCCGCTTCGCCGAGGACGGCCGCAATCCGATCGTCATGGCGGGCTTCTCCTGGGCTGACGCGCTGGACAAGATCGCCACCGAATTCCCCGACACCAAGTTCGCCATCATCGACATGGTCGTCGACAAGCCCAATGTCCGCTCCGTCGTCTACAAGGAGCAGGAAGGCTCCTACCTGGTCGGCGTGATGGCGGCGATGGCCTCGAAGTCCAAGAAGGTCGGCTTCATCGGCGGCATGGACATTCCGCTGATCCGCAAGTTCGGCTGCGGCTATGTCGGCGGCGCCAAGTCGGCAGGGGCGACCGACGTCATCCAGAACATGACGGGTGACACGCCCGCCGCCTGGAACGATCCGGCCAAGGGCGGCGAGATCGCCAAGACGCAGATCGACCAGGGCGCGGACGTGATCTACGCCGCGGCCGGCGGCACCGGCGTCGGCGTGCTGCAGGCAGCGGCCGATTCCGGCAAGCTCGGCATCGGCGTCGATTCCAACCAGAACGGCCTGCAGCCCGGCAAGGTGCTGACCTCGATGGTCAAGCGCGTCGACGTCGCCGTCTACAACACCTTCATGGACGCCAAGAACGACAAGTTCACCGGCGGCATCAACGACCTCGGCCTCAAGGAAGGCGGCGTCGACTACGCCATGGACGACAACAACAAGGCGCTTGTCGACGACGCGATGAAGACGGCCGTCGAGAAGGCAAAGGCCGACATCATCGCCGGCACCGTCAAGGTGCACGACTACATGTCGGATAACGCCTGCCCGTATTGATCGGCCAATCTCAGTTTGCAAACCGCCGGGCATCGTCCCGGCGGTTTTGTTTTGACTGGACTGGTCGACCGAGCAGCGTCAGCCACGGGAGAGACGATGCGGCCGATAATCGAACTCATGGAAGCTCGCTATGTTGAGGTTCTTGCACGGATGCGCCTTGCCGCCTTCTTCGAGGGGACGGGAAGGATGCTCGGGGAAGACATCGCCGACCTCAACAGGCTTTCGGCAGGAGACAGCTTCCAAGCCGCTTTCGTGGCTCGTGAGGGTGATGTCGCGATCGGGACCTGTCTGCTGGTCCGCAACGAACTGGAACCGGCGCATGAATTGACGCCCTGGCTTGCCGGGCTTGTCGTCGATGCCGGGCATCGCGGCCGCGGGATCGGCACGGCGCTGGTCGGCGCGGTCGAGGCGCGTGCCGCGTCGCTCGGCGTCGATGTGCTCTATCTCTACACCTGGGAAGCGCGCGATTTCTACGCCAGGCTTGGCTGGGCTGCGGTCGAGACGTTCGAACAGGACAGCGGGCCGATGCAGTTGATGTCGCGCAAGCTCCGCCTATAGCTGTCCGGCCAGATAGCCGAGCGCGAAGGCTGTGGCCAAGGCAATGGCGATGACGGTTCCGCGCCGCCGGCCGCGGGAATGCACGCCAACGCCATAGGCTGGGCGCTCCAGTCTGTGGATCACGACGGGCGGCTTGGCTTCAGCCTCGCCAAGGGCGGCCAGCCGCATCTGCGGCAGGTCAGCGATGCGCTGCGAGACCAGTTTCCAGCGATTGTCGGACGCTCCGTCCACTGGTGCCGCGTCGTCGAAGACGCGCATCCGTTCGGCGAGCCGCAGCACCGTGTCGCGAAAAGCAGGGTCGATCTCCAGGTCGCGCTCGGCGCGTTGGCGGTCCCTGTCGTTCATCAGGCCAAGCACATAATCGCCGGCGCGGGCAATGCGGTCGCTTTCACTGGCCATGACACTTGCTCCTCCCTCACCAGTGCGGCGGCTTGGTCACCGGCACGTCGGGCGCGGACTGCTCCTCCAATGCCAGGAACCGGTCGGTCAGCGCGTCGAGCTTGCGCTGCATGCGCTCGATCACCTTCCACTGCTCGGCGATCTGGCCGGACAGTTCCTCGATCGTCTTTTCCTGCTCGGCGGCGCGGATTTCCAGCGTCGTCAGCCGGTCGGCAGGCATGATCATTCAAAACCCCGGTCCGTTGCGCGGCTCCCAGGCCGCGTGTCCATATTAGCGAATGTGAAGGTCTCGGGCACGTTCGAAATTGACAAGCGCGCGGGGATTTGTCGAGAGTGGACAGCACTCCGCCAATTGGCACGGGCGGGGTGTCATGCTAGGCGTTTTGACCAAGCGATAAAAATAAGAGTGGGACATGGCGCAAGCCGCAATCGAGCTGATCGGCATCAACAAGAGTTTTGGCGCCGTGCGCGCCAATCGCGACATCAATCTGGAAATCGTTCGCGGCACCATCCACGGCATCGTCGGCGAGAACGGCGCCGGCAAGTCGACGCTGATGTCGATCCTCTATGGTTTCTACCAGGCCGACAGCGGCGAGATCCGCGTCGGCGGCCAGCCGGCATCGATCAAGACGCCCAATGACGCGATCGCGCTGGGCATCGGCATGGTGCACCAGCACTTCATGCTGGTCGATAATTTCTCGGTGCTGGAAAATGTCATTCTCGGTGCTGAAAGCGACGCGCTGTTGAAGAAGAGCATTGCCAAGGCGCGTTCCGAGCTGGAGCGGCTCGAGCGCGAATACGGGCTCGAGGTCGATCCCGACGCGATCATCGAGGAATTGCCGGTCGGCCTGCAGCAGCGCGTCGAGATCCTCAAGGCGCTCTATCGCGGCGCCGAGATCCTGATCCTAGACGAGCCGACGGGCGTGTTGACGCCGGCCGAGGCCGACCACCTGTTCCGCATCCTCAAGCAATTGAAGGAACAGGGAAAAACGGTGGTGCTGATCACCCACAAATTGCGTGAGATCATGGCCATCACCGACACGGTCTCGGTGATGCGCCAGGGTACAATGGTGGCAACCAGGGAAACCAAGAAGACGACGGTCGAGGAACTGGCCGAGCTGATGGTCGGGCGGCGTGTGCTGCTGAGGGTCGAGAAAGGCGAGGCGGAAGCCGGTGGCGTCAAGCTCGCGGTCAAGAACCTGACGGTGAAGGATTCCCGCGGCGTCACCATGGTCGACGACGTTTCCTTCGACCTGCGCGCCGGCGAGATCGTCGGCATCGCGGGTGTCGCCGGCAACGGCCAGTCCGAACTGCTCGAGGCGATATCCGGCATCAGGCACGCCGTCTCCGGCTCGGTCATGCTCGACGGCAAGCCGATCGACCTTACCGGCAAGGCAGATCCGGGCGAGCTGCGCGACCGCGGCCTCGCCCATGTGCCGGAGGACCGCCATCATGTCGGCCTGGTATTGGCCTTCGAGGAGAACGAGAATTCGATCCTCGGCTATCACGACGACCCTCGCTACCTGAAGGGGCCGCTGCTCGACATCGACGCCATCCGCAACGATGCCAAGGACAAGATCACCAAATACGACATCCGCCCGGCGGACTGCCGGCTCAAGACCGCCAATTTCTCCGGCGGCAATCAGCAGAAGATCGTGCTGGCGCGGGAGATGGAACAGGATCCGGGCGTGCTGATCGTCGGCCAGCCGACGCGCGGCGTCGATGTCGGCGCCATCGAGTTCATCCATAAGCGCCTGATCGCCATGCGCGACCAGGGCAAGGCTGTGCTGGTGGTGTCGGTCGAGCTCGATGAGATCCGCTCGCTCTCCGACCGCATCCTGGTGATGTTCGCCGGCCGCATCGTCGGCGAGCGCGGCCCCGAGGCGACGGAGGGCGAACTCGGCCTGCTGATGGCCGGTGTCGAGCAGCGGGAGGCCGCGGAATGAGCACGCCTTACGCCAAGCTGCCAGCCTGGGCCGACTACGGCCTGATCCCGGTGATCAATCTGTTCGTCGCCTTCGTCGTCGCCGGCTTCGTGGTGCTTCTGGTCGGAGAAAATCCGTTCCGCGCCGCGGTCATCCTGGTCGAAGGCGCCTTCGGCAGGGGCACGGGCATTGCGTTCACGCTTTTCTACGCCACCACCTTCATCTTCAGCGGGCTTTCGGTGGCGGTTGCGGCGCATTGCGGCCTGTTCAACATCGGTGGCGAGGGTCAAGGCTACATTGCAGGGCTCGGCATTGGTGTCGTTTGCCTGGCCTTCGACAGCGTGCTGCCGTGGTGGCTGACCTTCCCGCTGGCGATCATTGCATCCGCGGCGATGGGGGCGCTGTGGGCGCTGGTCCCGGCCTATCTGCAGGCCAAGCGCGGCTCGCACATCGTCATCACCACCATCATGTTCAACTTCATCGCCGCCAGCGTCATGGTCTATGCACTTGTCGGCTTCCTGAAGCCGGCCATTTCGATGGCGCCGCAGACGCGCACCTTCCTCGACGGCGCGCAACTGCCGAAGCTCAACTGGGTCATCGAACTGTTCGGCGCCAAGATCCGCTCGGCCCCGCTCAACATCAGCTTCCTGCTGGCGCTGGTCATGGCCTATCTGGTCTGGCTGCTGATCTGGCGCACCAAGCTCGGCTACGAGATGCGCACCTACGGCCACAGCCCGAAGGCGGCACGCTATGCCGGCATTTCGGAGATCCGCATCGTCATCGTCGCCATGATGATCTCGGGCGCACTGGCCGGCATGATGGCGCTCAACCCGACGATGGGCGACCAGCACAATGTCGCGCTCGATTTCGTCTCCGGCGCCGGTTTCGTCGGCATCGCGGTGGCGCTGATGGGACGCCTGCACCCGGTCGGCATCGTTCTGGCGGCGATCCTGTTCGGCATGCTCTACCAGGGCGGCGCCGAGCTCGCCTTCGAGATGCCGGCGATTTCCCGCGACATGATCGTCATCATCCAGGGCCTGGTCATCCTGTTCGCTGGCGCGCTCGAACACATGTTCCGGCCTTACATCCAGGCGCTGTTCGCTTCGATCAGCTCGAAAGCGGTCGGCATCGAAGCGGTCAAGGGGAAGGGCGCCTGAGATGGATATCTTCATCGCCATCGTGCAGATACTCGACTCGACCATCCGCCTGTCGGTGCCGCTGCTGCTGGCCTGCCTTGCCGGCCTCTATTCGGAGCGGGCGGGTGTTTTCGACATCGGGCTGGAAGGCAAGATGCTGGTCGGCGCCTTCGCCGGTGCTGCGGCCGCCTCGGTCTTCCACTCTGCCTTTCTCGGCCTCGGCATGGCGATCCTGATCTCGGTCGCTTTCGCCCTCATCCACGGCTTTGCCTCGATCACCCATCGCGGCAACCAGATCGTCTCCGGCGTGGCGATCAATTTCATCGCCGCCGGTTCGACCATCATGCTCGGCCAGCACTGGTTCCAGCAGGGCGGGCGCACGCCGGCGCTGGCGCCGGGCGAACGCTTCGAGGCGATCATCTGGCCCGGCGTCGACGCGGTGCGGGGCGTGCCGATCATCGGGCCAATCTATTCGGAGCTGATCTCCGGCCACTCCATACTGGTCTACATCGCCTTTCTGATGGTGCCGTTCACCTGGTGGGTGCTGTTCCGCACCCGCTTTGGGCTCAGGCTGCGCGCCGTCGGCGAAAACCCGGCGGCCGTCGACACGGCCGGCATCTCTGTCGCCTGGCTGCGCTACCGGGCGCTCATCTGCACCGGCATCCTGACCGGCGTCGCCGGCGCCTATCTGTCGATGGTGCAGAATGGCGGCTTCGTGAAGGACATGACCGCCGGCAAGGGCTATATCGCGCTTGCGGCGCTGATCTTCGCCAAATGGAAGCCGGTCAACGCCATGTTTGCCTGCCTTTTGTTCGGCTTCCTCGACGCGCTGTCGATCCGCCTGCAAGGCACGCCGCTGCCTTTGATCGGCAAGGTGCCGGTGCAGTTCATGCAGGCGCTGCCCTATGTGCTGACCGTGATCCTGCTTGCCGGCTTCATCGGCAAGGCGATCCCGCCGCGCGCCGGCGGCGTGCCCTATGTCAAGGAACGCTGAGCGATCGCGACGCGGAAATCGGCATCTGCCAACGAATACCGGCTTTTGAACAAGATCGTGGGAGAGAACACCTGAATGTCGCATGATCTGTTCGAAGCGGCCAAAGCGGCGATGGCCAAGGCCTATGCACCCTATTCGAAATTCCCGGTGGGCGCGGCGCTGCGTACAGAGGATGGCCGGGTTTTTGCCGGCGCCAACATCGAGGTGGCGTCCTATCCCGAGGGCTGGTGCGCCGAGACCACGGCGCTCGGTCATTACATCATGGGCGGTGGCGGCGAGATCACCGAAATCGCGGTCATCGCCGAGCGGATGGCGAAATGCTCGCCCTGCGGCGGCTGCCGGCAGAGGCTGGCGGAATTCTGCCGGCCGGAGACGAAACTCTACCTTTGCGACAATGGCGGCGTGGTCGAGACCGTGACGATGGGCGAGATGCTGCCCTACGGCTTCAAGGGCGATATTTTGAAATGAAGACTTGGTTGAAATGAAGAGTTGGTTGAAATGAAGAGCTGGCTAAAATGATTGAAAAAGCTCTGGATCATCTCGTCGAAAGGCTGGACGGGCTGGCACCGACAGTCGCGCTGGTGTTGGGTTCCGGTCTTGGCGGCCTCGTCGATCAGGTCGAGGACGCCCGGCGCATCTCCTATGCCGAGCTACCGGGCTTCCCGAGAAGCGGCGTCAGCGGCCATGCCGGCGAGGTGGTGGCAGGGCATTTTGCCGGTACGCCGGTGGTGATGCTGTCCGGCCGCGCCCATTATTACGAGCACGGCAACGCGGCTGCGATGCGTCCGGCGCTGGAGGTGCTGGCCGGCATCGGCATCACGCAATTGATCCTCACCAACGCCGCCGGCTCGGTCGATCCGGAGATGGGGCCAGGCTCGGTGATGCTTATCACCGACCACATCAATTTCTCTGGTTCCAATCCGCTGATCGGCGAACCCAGCGACCGCCGCTTCGTCGGCCTCACCGAGGCCTATGATGCGGGTCTGCGCAAGGCGATCGAGAAGGCGGCCAAGGCGACCGGCACAGACCTGCACGAGGGCGTCTACATGTGGTTCTCCGGACCCTGTTTCGAAACGCCGGCCGAAATCCGCATGGCGCGCGTCATGGGCGCCAATGCCGTCGGCATGTCGACGGTGCCGGAAGTCATTCTCGCCCGCTTCCTTGGCTTGCGCGTCGCCGCCTGCTCGGTCATCACCAACCTCGCCGCCGGGATGACCGGGGCGGAGCTTTCGCACCAGGAAACCAAGGACATGGCGCCGCTGGGGGGCGCTCGGCTGGCGACGATCCTCAGGCGCGTGTTCCAGGACGGGCTGCCGGAGAGTAAGGTCTAGGCCGGATGCTTGCCCAGGAAATCATTCGCCGCAAGCGCGACGGCCACAGACTGTCTGCGCCCGAGATCGCAAGCTTCGTCGACGGGCTGACCGCCGGCAGCGTTACGGAAGGGCAGGTCGGCGCCTTCGCCATGGCGGTGTTCTTCAACGGCATGAGCCGCGAGGAGGCGGTGGCGCTGACGATTGCCATGCGCGATTCCGGCGACGTGCTCGACTGGTCGGATCTGCCCGGTCCGGTCACCGACAAGCATTCGACGGGCGGCGTCGGCGACAATGTCTCGCTGATGCTGGCGCCGATCGTCGCGGCCTGCGGCGCCTATGTGCCGATGATCTCCGGCCGGGGTCTCGGCCACACCGGCGGCACGCTGGACAAGATGGATGCCATCCCCGGCTACATCAGCCAGCCGGATCTGGCGCTCTTCCGCAAGACCGTGCTCGAAACCGGCTGCGCCATTATCGGCCAGACCGCCGATTTGGCGCCCGCCGACCGCCGTTTCTATGCGATCCGCGACGTGACCGGGACGGTGGAATCGGCGCCGCTGATCACCGCGTCGATCCTGTCGAAGAAGCTCGCCGCGGGGCTCGGCTCGCTGGTGCTCGACGTCAAGGTCGGCAACGGCGCCTTCATGGAGAAGTCGCGCGACGCCACCGCACTGGCCAACAGCCTGGTTGAGGTCGCCAATGGTGCGGGCTTGAAGGCTTCGGCTTTGGTCACCGGCATGAACGAGCCGCTGGCGTCCGCCGCCGGCAACGCGGTCGAGGTGCGCAATGCCGTCGATTTTCTCACCGGCCGGTTTCGCGACAAGCGGCTGGAGGATGTGACGCTGGCGCTGGCCGCCGAAATGCTGCAGTCGGCCGGCCTGGCTGCGTCCAACCAGGACGGCATCAGGCGCGCCGCCGAGACGCTTGCCGGCGGCCGCGCGGCCGCCGCCTTCCAGCGCATGGTGGCGGCACTCGGCGGTCCCGCCGATTTCGTCGACACACCGGAAAAGTATCTGCCCAAGGCACCGGTGGAACTGGCCGTGACGGCGCCAGAAAACGGTTTTGTCACCGGCATTGCGACGCGCGACATCGGGCTTGCCGTCGTCGGCCTCGGTGGCGGGCGCACCCGGCCCGACGACAGGATCGACCATGCGGTCGGCATCACAAGGCTTGCGCCGATCGGGGCTGAGGTGCCGGCCGGCGAGGCGCTGGCGGTGGTTCATGCCCGTTCAGAGTCGGATGCGGAAGCGGCTGCGGCCGCCGTGCTCGCGGCCTATACGATCGGCGCTTCGAAGCCGGCGGCGGAAAAGACCGTCATGCGGCGGATCCTGCCGCGCAGATAGGGCGTCGTTGTCCTACTGGACAAGCAGCAGCGCGCCGTTTTCGACCTCATATTTCTGCAGCTTCTGCAGAAAGCTCATGCCGATAAGGTTGGTGTGCAGCGCCTTGTCGTCGAGCACGACCGCCTGGATGTTATCGACCGAGATCTTGCCGATCTGCAGACGGTCAAGAGTGACCACCGCCGCCTTGATGGCGCCGTTGGCGGTGTTGACCTGATGGATGAAATCCGACGGATTGAGCGAGATGCCGATCCGGCGCGCCGTGGAGGTGTTGATGGCGACCAATGTGGCGCCGGTGTCGATCATGCCGTCGACCTGACGGCCGTTGAACTTGAAGGCCGAAGTGAAATGGCCGCGCGCGTCGGCGTTGACCACCACCTTGCGGCCGAGCGGCAGGGGGGCGACCTGCTTGTCCGGCACCGAGGCGAGATTGAGGTCCGGCTGCGTCTCGACTGCCGGCTTGGAGGCGACGGCCGATCTCAGCAGTCCGTCCAGCATCTCAGGGTTCGACTGATAGACGATCGGGATCGATGCCGAGGTTCCGGCAAAGACGCCAAGGAAGAGAAGCTTGCGCAGCATGAATGGACCTTCGTGAAGGCCCCATTTCTACGCCGACATGGTGTTTTCAGCTTTAACGCGCGCGGGAACCGCGCCTTTGCGTAAACGGAAGGTAAACGACCCGGCAGCTGTCGGCGGAAGGCTCAAGTCGCCGTCACTTCGTCCCGTACATGCGGTCGCCGGCATCGCCAAGGCCGGGCATGATATAACCCTTGTCGTTGAGCTGGCGATCGATGGAGGCGGTGAAGACCGGGACGTCCGGATGCGCCTTGATGAAGCGCTCGATGCCTTCGGGGGCCGCCAGAAGGCACAAGAAGCGGATGTTGGTGGCGCCTCGGCCCTTCAGCTTGTCGATCGCCGCGATCGCCGAATTGGCGGTCGCCAGCATCGGGTCGACAACGATCACCAGCCGGTCGGCGAGATCGCTTGGCGCCTTGAAGAAATATTCCACCGCCTCAAGCGTTTCATGGTCGCGGTAAAGCCCGATATGGGCGACGCGCGCCGCCGGCACCAGGTCGAGCAGGCCTTCGAGCAGGCCGTTGCCGGCGCGCAGCACCGAGGCGAAGACCAGCTTCTTGCCCTCGAGCGTCGGCGCTTCCATGGTCTCGATCGGCGTCTCGATCTCGGTCGTCGTCAATTCGAGATTGCGGGTCACCTCGTAGCCCAGAAGCAGCGAGATCTCGCGCAACAGCCGCCGGAAGCCGGCTGTCGAGGTCTCCTTCTTGCGCATGATGGTCAGCTTGTGCTGGACAAGCGGGTGGTCGACGACGGTGACGCCCTGCATGGTGCTCTCCTGGAATTCCGGCAATTCGAAAGACCCTAGCGACAATGCGGCGGGCAAGGAACCGCTTGGCCGCCACCGACCACAGTTTTTGCCGGAAATTTGCCGGTGAAAAGATCAGCGTGAAGCGCCGTTGAGCCGGGCGAGAAGCGCCGTCTTCGTCTTCCTGTCGACGAATGCCGCCTCGATTGCCGTCCTGGTGACAGCCGTGAGCGCCTTGTCGTTCAAGGCGAAATGCTCGGCGGCGATGTCGTATTCGCGCTTCAGCGAGGTCCAGAAATAGGGCGGGTCGTCGGAGTTGAGCGTCACCTTGCAGCCTGCCGCCTTGAGCGCCGGAAAGGGATGGTCGGCGAAACTGTCGAAGACTTTCAGCGCGATATTCGAGCCCGGGCAGCATTCGAGCACCACGCCCTGGTCGGCGATGCGGCGGACAAGGTCGGGATTCTCGATGGCGCGCACGCCGTGGCCGATGCGGGAGGGGCGGATGTGGTCGAGCGCTGCCTTGACGCTCTCCCAGCCCATCAGTTCGCCGGCATGGATGGTGATGCCGAGCCCTGCCTCGCGGGCGATCTCGAAGGCGCGGACATAGTCCTCGAAATCTCCCATGCGCTCGTCGCCGGCGACGCCGAAGCCGGTCACCAGCGGATGCCCGCAGCGGGCGGCAAAGCGTGCCGCCTGCTCGATCGATTCGACGCCGACATGGCGCACGCCGGTGACGATCATGCGGCCCTCGATGCCGGTCTTGGCCTTGGCGCGGGCCATGCCTTCGCCGAGCGCGTCCGTATATGCCTTGGCCGACAGGCCGGCCTTTTTGGCGTGATCCGGTGAAGTGAAGACCTCGGAATAGATGGCGCCGTCGCGGGCAAGGCTGGTCAGGTAGTGGTCGGCGAGGCGCGCATAGTCCTCTTCGGTGCGGAACAGGTCGGACGAGAAATCGTAGGCGGCCAGAAAGGAAGTGAAATCGTGCCAGACGAAGGAGCCGTTCTGGATATAGGGCGACGTGTCCTTGCCGTATTTGCGCGCCTGGCTGATGACGAGTTCGGGCGCCGCTGCCCCTTCTATGTGGCAGTGCAGTTCCGCTTTCAATGGCATTCAATCATCCCGTCACGTCGGTCCAGGTCACATGGGCCCACCACCTGGAAGCGCGGCCGAACACCGCGCCTTAAACAATAGCGCCCGCACAATCGATCGGCTATGGTCCCGCCGGTTTTATGACGGATCAAAATAATGTCAGTTGAGAGAACCACGGCCGCGGGCGGCATGGAAACCTCCTATGGTTTCAAGCGGGTAGGGGCAGACGACAAGCAGTCGCTGGTCAACGACGTTTTCCACAAGGTGGCGAACCGCTACGACCTGATGAATGACCTGATGTCGGCCGGGCTGCACCGGCTGTGGAAGGACGCCATGGTGACATGGCTCAATCCGCCGAAACGGCCTGGCTGGAAGGTGCTCGATGTTGCCGGCGGTACCGGCGACATCGCCTTCCGCATCGTCGAGGCGAGCCACGGCAACGCGCATGCCACGGTGCTCGACATCAACGGCTCGATGCTCGCCGTCGGCCGCGACAGGGCCGAGAAAAAGGGCCTGTCCGACAACACCGATTTCGTCGAAGCCAATGCCGAAGAACTGCCTTTCGCCAATGCCACATTCGATGCCTATTCGATCGCTTTCGGTATCCGCAACGTGCCGCGCATCGATGTGGCGCTGGCTGAGGCCTTTCGTGTGCTGAAGCCTGGCGGGCGCCTGCTCTGCCTGGAGTTTTCCGAAGTCGAAATGCCGCTGCTCGACAAGGTCTACGAAGCCTGGTCGTTCAACGCCATCCCGAAGATCGGCCAGGCGGTCACCGGCGACGGCGAGCCCTATTCCTATCTGGTGGAGTCGATCCGCAAATTCCCCAACCAGGTGAATTTTGCTTCCATGATCACCCGCGCGGGCTTCGACCGCGTCACGTTCCGCAACTATTCCGGTGGCATCGCCGCGCTTCATTCGGGCTGGAAGCTTTGAGGCGAGTGCAGCGATGAGCACAGTCGGCGCCGCTTTCAGGCTCGTACGGGCCGGCTGGGTGCTGGTCCGCGAGGGCGTCATCGCCGCCTTGCCGGGCGAGGAGCTTTCCGGCCTGCCGAAATTCGGCTGGCGCATGGCCAGGCTGTTCACCCGCCGCCGCTCGCTTGCCTACAAGCGCGGCGACCGTCTGGCCAAGGCGGTGGTGCGGCTGGGGCCGTCCTACGTCAAGCTCGGCCAGTTTCTGGCGACGCGGCCGGATGTCGTCGGCAACGACATGGCGCTCGACCTGGCCCTGCTGCAGGACAAGATGCATACGTTCCCGCAGGCCGAGGCGATCGCCGCCATCGAAGCCTCGCTAGGGCGCAAGATCGGTGAACTCTACGCCAGCTTCGACGGTGCCGTCGCCGCCGCATCGATCGCCCAGGTGCACAGCGCCGAGACCATCCATGAGGGCGTTGCCTCCAGGGTGGCGGTGAAGGTCATCCGGCCGGGTGTGCGCCGCCGCTTCTTCCACGACCTCGAGAGCTATTTCCTCGCCGCCCGCCTGCAGGAGAAATACATCCCGTCGTCGCGTCGGCTGCGGCCGGTCGAGGTGACCGAGACGCTGGCGCAGACAACCAAGATCGAGATGGATCTCAGGTTAGAAGCGGCAGCACTTTCGGAACTCGGCGAGAACACCAAGGAGGATCCGGGCTTCCGCGTGCCGTCGGTCGACTGGGAGCGCACCGGCCGCGACGTGCTGACCATGGAATGGGTCGACGGCGTCAAGATGAACGACATTGCCGGCCTCGCCGAGGCCGGGCACGACCTCAAGGCGATTGCCGCCAACCTCATCCAGTCGTTCCTGCGCCATACGTTGCGCGACGGCTTCTTCCATGCCGACATGCATCCGGGAAACCTGTTCGTCGAGGCCGACGGCACCATCGTTGCCGTCGATCTCGGCATTGCCGGCCGACTCGGCAAGAAGGAGCGCCGGTTCCTCGCCGAAATCCTCTACGGCTTCATCACCCGCGACTATCTGCGCGTCGCCGAGGTGCATTTCGAGGCCGGCTATGTGCCGCGCCAGCACAATGTCTCGGCCTTCGCGCAGGCGATCCGCGCCATCGGCGAGCCGATCCATGGCCAGCCGGCCGAGACAATCTCGATGGCCAAGCTGCTGACGCTTTTGTTCGAAGTCACCGAGCTGTTCGACATGGCGACGCGGCCGGAACTGATCCTGTTGCAGAAGACCATGGTGGTGGTCGAAGGCGTCGCCCGCACGCTCGACCCGGCCTTCAACATGTGGAAGACGGCCGAGCCGGTGGTCGGTGACTGGATCGCCGGCAATCTCGGTCCGCGCGGCCTGCTGGTCGATGCACGCGATGGCGCCAGAGCGATGCTGGCGCTGGCCCGCCAGGCGCCAGACCTTGCCGTCCGCACCGAGCGGCTGTCGCGCGAGATCGACCTGATGGCCGAGCACGGCCTGCGCTTCGACGAAACGACGGCGCGCGCCATCGGCAAGGCAGAGGCGCGCTACACCCGCTCGGGCCGGCTGGCACTGTGGGTCATCGCGCTGACGCTGCTCTATATTTCGTGGCGGATTTTCTAGCCTCATCCTCGACCGCTTGCTCTCATTTGATAGCATTGCTATCATTGCAGGCAGCATAGCCGAGATGAGTGCAATCATATGGCCAGCATCACCATTCGCAACCTCGATGACGAGGTCAAGGATCTGCTGCGGAAAGTGGCGGCGGAGAACGACCGCTCGATGGAGGAGCAGGCACGGGTTATGATCCGCGCCGCGGTCGAAGGCCAGCTCGGTCCGGCCGGTCGCATCGACCAGATCGAACAGACGCTGCGCGAACTGGCGAGCGCACGCAGCGTGGCGGCGCCGGTCGCTGCCGCGGCGAGCAAGGTCCTGCCGCGCGGCGGCCTCTCCGGCAAGCGCATCCTGCTCATCATCGGCGGTGGTATCGCCGCCTACAAGGCGCTCGACCTGATCCGCCGGCTGCGCGAGCGAGGGGCCGCGGTGCGCGTGGTGATGACATCAGCGGCGCAGGAATTCATCACCACGCTGTCGGTCGGCGCGCTTTCGGCCGACCATGTCTTCACCGATTTGTTCGACCGCAAAGACGAGCACGATGTCGGCCATATCCGCCTGTCGCGCGAGGCCGACCTCTTGGTCGTGGTGCCTGCCACCGCCGATTTGATGGCGAAGCTCGCCAACGGCCATGCCAATGATCTGGCGTCCACCGTTCTTCTCGCCACCGACAAGCCTGTGTTAATGGCGCCGGCCATGAACCCAAAAATGTGGTCGCATCCGGCGACGCGCCGCAATCGCGCGACGCTGGGCAAGGACGGCATTGCCTTGATCGGACCGGCGAAGGGCGAGATGGCCGAGAGCAACGAGGCCGGCGAGGGCCGCATGGCCGAGCCGCTGGAGATCGTTGCCGCCATCGAGGCGTTGCTCGACACCAGGCCGAAGCCGCTTGCCGGCCGCAGGATCATCGTCACCTCCGGGCCGACGCATGAGCCGATCGATCCGGTGCGCTACATCGCCAACCGCTCGTCGGGCAAGCAGGGCCATGCGATTGCGGCGGCGCTGGCAAGGCTCGGCGCCGATGTGCGCCTGGTCTCCGGACCGGTCAATATCGCCGATCCGGCCGGGGTCACGACGGTGCATGTCGAGACCGCGGCCGAGATGAAGGAGGCGGTCGAGCAGCTTTTGCCGGCCGACGCTGGAGTGTTCGTTGCCGCGGTCGCCGATTGGCGCACCGCCAGTGCCGCCGGCGAGAAGATCAAGAAGGTGGCGGGTGAGGGACCGCCGGCCCTGCAGATGATCGAAAATCCTGACATCCTTGCCGGCGTCGGCCATCACAAACAGCGGCCGGGGCTTGTCGTCGGCTTCGCCGCCGAGACGCAGGACCTCGTCAGCAACGCCGAGGCCAAGCTCCGGAAGAAGGGCGCCGATTTCATCGTCGCCAACGACGTCTCGCATGAAAGCGGCGTCGGCCCTTCGGGAGTGATGGGTGGCGACCGCAACAAGGTGCGGATCGTCTCCAAAACCGGCGTCGAGGAATGGCCTGAGATGGATAAGGACGAGGTGGCGGCACGGCTCGCCGCCTTGATCGCCGAACGCCTCAAAACCGTTGTGGTCTGAGGTCCTCGATCAGCCGGCAGTCTTCTCCAGAGGCGTCTCCGGTACCGCAATCCTCAAGGCCGCCACGCATCCGACAATGCCGAGCGGCACGAAGGCGATGAACAGCCAGCTGGCGACACTGGCCGCCGCCTCACGGTTCAACCCTTCCGAAAAGCCACTGGCATTGGCGATGATACCGGCCACGGCAGCGCCCACCGCATAGCCGATGCGCTGCATGGTCGGCACCGCGGCCGACGCGATGGTCTGCTCGTCGTCCCGGGCCGAGGCGACGATGACGCGGGTCAGGAACGGCCAGGCGACACCGAAGCCGCCGCCTTGCAGCAGGGCGCACAGCAGGATCAACGGAATGGAACCCACCGGGATCGTATAGGCGAAGCCGGCAATGCCGCAGGCGATCATCAGCGCGCCGACGACGATGATCGGCCGTTCGCGTTCCTGCGGTGCGTTGGCGACGAGGATCGACAGGATAGACCAGGAGATCGACTCGGCGGCGATGATATAGCCTGTGGTCAGGATCGGTATGTCCTGCAGGCTGGTCAGGAGCAGCGGTCCGTAGACGCCAAAGGAGATGGTGGCCACCGAAAAGGCGGCGACCATGGTCATGCCGCTGCCGACCGGCGAGCGCCATGAGAACAGCTTGGCCGGGAACAGCCGCGATTGCGGCTTCAGCCCGTCGATGCGGAAGAACAGCGCGAGGCCGATCAGGCCGAAGCCAAGCAGCAGGGACGAGCGCAGCAGGGCAATGTCGACGCCTGCCATGGCGATCAGCACGACGCTGACGGCGAGGCAACCGAGCGCGACATAGGGGAAGGGCGGCGCCGTGCCGCCGGTTGCCTGCAGGCGGGTAGCCTCCGGCGTGTTGAGTACGATGAGGCTCGCGAGCGCGAGCGCGATCCCGCCCAGGGTGAAGATGCCGACGGCCCAGCGCCAGGACAAAAGCTCGGTCATGATAGCGCCGATCATCGGCCCGCTGAACGCGGCGATACCCCAGATCGCCGACAGGATGCCAAAAAGCTGCGGCCAGATGTTGCGTGGGAACAACCGCTCGACCGACACGAAGGCCAGCGACACGAGCGCGCCGCCGCCCAATCCTTCGATCAGCCGGCCGGCGAGAAACTGGGGCATGGATGGGGCGATGGCGCTGACCAGGGCGCCCGTCGCGTAGAGCAAGGCGGCGATCACCATGTTGGTGCGCAGCGGAACATAGCTGACGAGCCGGCCGGCGGCGGCTCCGGCGACGATGGCGCCAAGCTCGTAGATCGCCAGCGACCAGCCGACCAGCTGCACGCCGTCCAGTTCGCCGACCATGGCCGGCATCACCGTCGCCACCATCGTCTCGTTGGTGGCGTAGAGCAGGATGCCGAGGTTGATGAAGCAGAAACGCGCCAGATCGCCGCTCGCCCACAGCGCCTGCCAATCGACCCTGTTGCTGGTTTCACTGCTCACATCATTCTCCCGACTTGCCGGCCATTGAAAGGGTCGCAGCATGCGTCGAAAACGATGCGCCGCCCGTCGGGAAGCGCTTGTAGAACGTCAACCGCGGTTGAGCTCAAGCGGTTTTTGAGACGCTTGCGCAGCCAAGCTGCGGACGGTCAGTTCGCGGTACTGCGCAGCTGGAACTGGCTGACGCCGATGGCGATGTTGATGCCGGTCTGCGTCTGCAGACTGAGCGGCTGCAGCGTGAAGGCCTGCGAGGAGCCGCCGACGAGGAGATTGGCGCCGGCGCCGACCGTCGCTGTCACTTCGGCGCTGGCGCCGATGTAATCGCCGGCCAGCGCGCCGGGCGCATAGATGTTCTTCAGCGGCGTCAGCACCAGCCACTGCATCACGCTCTGCTTGGTGGTGCCGATGTCCAGCCCGTATTTGTTGACGGCGCCGAAATAGGCTTCCGGCGCGAAGGTCTTGTCGGCGGGGGTGAAGGTGCAGCTCAGATCCTTGCTCGAGCCGAAAATGAAGCCGGTGCCGCCGCCAATGGCGCATTCCAGTGTGCCGAGTTCGATGCCTTGGTCCCGGGCGTGAGCCTGTCCTGTAAGCGCGGCCGCGATCACGGCGACGGCGATGATGGTTTTGTGCAAGGCGATCCCCCAAAAGCATGCGGCGCGGAAACAGTATCCTGTTCCGCGCCGCGCGTAGAGGGATCAAATGCGCTTATTTGAACGAGTGGATCAGCTGGAGCGAGGCCACGGCTACCGTCAGATTGACGCCGGTCTGCGCCTGGACGCTGAGCGGCTCCAGCATGAAGGCGCCGTCCAGCCCGCCGACCAGGAGATTGGCGCCGCCGCCTGTCACGACGCTGGCCTCGGCATTGACGCCGTAATAGCTGCCGGCGAGGTCGCCCTCGTCATGGCTGCGGGTGGCTGCCAGAACCGCCCATGCCAACTGGCCCTGATGCGTCTGGCCGATATCGACGCCGAGCTTCGAGATCATCCCGGTGTACTGCTCGGACGGCCCGTGATTATAGGGACGGAAGGTGCAGGACACGCCCTTGTTTGACGTGATGACATAGCCGACGCCGCCGTCGATGGTGCAATCGAGCGTGCCGAGCCGGAGCGCGCCGGCGCTGACGGGAGAGGCGAGGACCGTGGTGGCCAGCGCTGAGGCACAAACAAGTATCTTGATCATCGGGAAGGTCCCTTTCGCAAACTTCGCAAGCCTCGATTAACGATCGAGGTGCGCGGAGCGTTCCGCCGAAAACTTGGCGCGAACATGGCAAGAGTTAATGTGCCGTTATCGGGGCGTTGGCGACGCGTGGCGAAACGCTGCCTTGAGCCCGTACGAGCTCAAGGTCGGACTGAACGGCTACGATCTTTTTGTTTTGACGCAATTCCGGACGGAAAACCGCTGCACACTTTTCCTGGAATTGCTCTAGCTAGCTGGCGGTGGCGCTTGAGGTGCGGGACAGACCGTCCTTGGCCGGCTGGTAGGTCGGATCGAGATGGACCGCCTCGCGGTAGGACTTGGCGGCTCTCACCTTGTCGCCGCGCCGCTCGTAGATCAGCGCCTGGTTGGCCCAGGCCTCGGCGTTCTTGCCGTCGAGCTTGATGGCCATGTTGAAGTCGGAGAAGGCGTTGTCCTCGTCGTTCATGGCGAGATAGGAAAGGCCGCGGCCGTTGTAGGGCTCGGCGGCGTCCGGGGCCAGCGAGATGGCGGTCGAAAAATCCTCGATGGCGAATTTGTGCTGGCCCTGGCTCTGATAGATCAGGCCGCGATTGTGATAGGCGCGCGCATCGGTCGTATCGAGCTGGATCGCCTTCTGGAAATCGTTGAAGGCTTCGGTGGTGCGGCCTGCCTTGCGATAGAGGTTGCCGCGGCCGATATAGGCGGCGTCATAGTTCGAATTGATCTGGATCGAACGGTTGTAGTCGGCGAGCGCGGCTTCCTGGTTGCCGAGGAAGCGCTGGATCAAGGCGCGGTTCGAATAGGCCTGGTAGAAATTCGGATTGAGCTGGACGGCGGTGTCGAAATCCTTCAGCGCCGCCTGATACTGGCCGCCACGGCCATAGGCCGAGCCGCGCACATTGTAGGCTTCCGGATCCTGGGGATTGCGCTGGATCACGGCCGAGAGCGAGGAGATGTTCTCGGTCGAGCCTTGCGCCTTGTCGATGTTGTTGAATTCGCCGGTCGGGGCCGTCTGGCAGCCGGCAAGCGCCAAGCCGGAAAGCAGGGCTGCCGTCAGGGCGAAGCCGCGCAATGCGGTTCTGCGCTCCACGGAAATTGCGTTCATGTCTGCTCTGTCCTCACTGCCCGCCGCGCCGTCAGGTCCGTTCCCTCTCCGAACCGGGTCGAAAATTGTCGCAAGTGCTAGAGCGAACTTTGTGCGTCAAGGTGGACGCACGTCACTCTAAATAAAAAGGTGGCGGCGATTCCGCATCGCGCCACCTTGGATATCCTTCGAAAAGGACGAAAAATTGGCGGTATCAGCGCGGCGGACGCGCTGCACCGGCAGCACCGGCCGCAACCGGGCGCGGCGTCATCGGCAGCAGGCCTTCGCGCTGGGCGCGCTTGCGGGCCAGCTTGCGGGCGCGGCGCACGGCCTCGGCCTTTTCACGGGCGCGCTTCTCGGAAGGCTTCTCGTAATGTCCGCGCATCTTCATTTCGCGGAAAATGCCTTCGCGCTGCATCTTTTTCTTCAGCGCGCGAAGCGCCTGATCAACATTGTTGTCGCGAACGAGTACCTGCACGGGCAATCCTGTCTTTCGGGTTTGATATCAACAGGCAAGCGGCCATAGCCACGAGCCTCCGCGGCGAGTTACACCACGAATTGTGGCGGCTGATAGCAGAATCAGGCCGCGCTGTCCACAGCCGAAATGAGGCTGAGCGGTCAAACCGCGGCCGGTCGCCGTCGGATTGGGTTTTCAACCTAGGCAGTGGCCAGATGGAGCTGCTCGAAACCGTCGAAGAACTCGCCGTAGTCGCAGGTTATCTCCTCACCGGCGGCTATGTCGCGGGTCGCGGTCGCGCCGCCATAGCGCGAGAAATCCGTGTTGGGCCTTTCGGCGTGGTTCATGAAACGGCCGTTGTCGACTTCATAGACCATGAAGCCCGGACGGTCGGGGCTTGGATAGGCATAGCGGTCGAGCAATTCCTTGAGGTGCGCGGGTGCCGCCTCGTATTTCTCTACCGGGATCAGCCGGTCGAAATCCGGATCGAGGCGCCAGATCGAGGCGCCCTTGCGGATCGGCTCGGCGGCGAACACGCCGACGCCTTCGATTGCGCTCTGGGCGACATAGGTTCTGATCAGCAGCATGGGTCCCTGCCTGTTTTCGACAGGGAAACGGAATCGCCAAATCGCGCCGAAAAAGCAAGACCGGGGACCTGCGTTGCGGCGACGAACATGCCTGTTCGCCGCGAAAACCCCTTCACGTCCGGTTGATCGAGACGCCGCCATCGGCAAGCAGCGCGGTTCCGGTGGTGAAGCTCGACGCGTCCGAGGCCAGATAGAGCGCCGAGCGGGCGATCTCCTCGGGCTGCGCCATTCGCTTCAGGGCATGCAGGCCCTCGACGAAAGCCAGCACCTCGGGGCCGGCATCCGGCGCGTTGGTGATGCTTGCAGGCGTGTCCGTGCCGCCCGGCATCAGCGCGTTGACCCGCACGCCCTTCGGGCCGTATTCGGCGGCGAGGACCTGCGTCAATCCGATCAGCCCGGCCTTGCTGGCGGCATAGCTCGTCATGCCGGGCATGCCGACTGTGTGGCCAACGAAGGTGCTGGTGAAAATCAGCGATCCGCCGCCACGTTCGACCATTGCCGGCACCTGATATTTCGCCCCAAGGAAAGCGCTGGTCAGATTGGTGTCGAGCGTCTCTCTCCATCCGTTGAGCGACAATTCCGAGATCGGACCCATCTTGCCGACCGAACCGACATTGTTGAAAGCGATATCGAGCCCGCCGAACCTGCCGACCGCCTGCTCGACAAGGGCCTTTGCATAGGCTTCTTCGGTGACGTCGCCGGCAAGGGCGATCGCCGTACCATCGGCGTCCTCGATTTCGGCGACGAGGTCGTCAAGTTCCGCCTGGCGGCGGGCAGCGACGATGATCTTGGCGCCTTCCTCGGCAAAGAGTTTGGCGGTGGCGCGGCCGATGCCGGAACTGGCGCCGGTGACGATGGCGACCTTGTTGGCGAGTGCGAACATTTTCTTGCATCCTTCTGCATGGCGGCGGTCTTGCCGGCAATTGGGATGCTTGATCGCAGGTCGAGGCGATGCGAGCCACCCGATACCCGCGAAGGCATCCAGATGGGTCTTTTTCCCCACGGCGCAAAACGGCAAGCGCCGTCGCAAACAGCGCAAGGGTGGCAGCGCTGTTTCGCTAGTGATACACCTCGCGCGCCGGAGCCTGAACGAATGCCCGGCCGCAATCTGCGAGACCTTTGGCGCGAGGCTGGAACGTGAAGAAATATTCGGTATTCGCCATCGCCCGCGAGGCCATGCGCGGCCATAAGGGCTGGGACGAGCAATGGTCTTCGCCTGAGCCGAAGAAGGAATACGACGTCATCATCGTCGGCGCCGGCGGCCATGGCCTGGCCACCGCCTATTATCTCGCCACGGTGCACGGCATCACCAATGTCGCGGTGCTGGAAAAGGGCTGGCTCGGCGGCGGCAACACCGGCCGCAACACCACCATCATCCGCTCCAACTACCTCTATGACGAAAGCGCCGGCATCTACGACCATGCGCTGAAGCTGTGGGATGGGCTCAGCCAGGAGCTCAACTACAACGTCATGTATTCGGCGCGCGGCGTCATGATGCTCGCGCACAATGTGCACGACATCCAGGTGCTGAAGCGCCATGTCCACGCCAACCGGTTGAACGGCATCGACAATGAATGGCTGACGCCCGAGCAGGCGAAGGAATTCTGCCCGCCGCTCAACATCTCCAAGCAGGCGCGCTATCCGGTTGTGGGCGCCGCCTTGCAGCGGCGCGGCGGCACGGCGCGCCACGATGCGGTGGCCTGGGGCTATGCGCGCGGCGCTTCGGCGCGCGGTGTCCACATCATCCAGAATTGCGAAGTCACCGGCGTCAAGCGCGCGGCGAACGGCGCCGTCACCGGCGTTGACACGACGCGCGGTTTCATCGGCGCCAAGAAGGTCGGCGTGGTGGCGGCGGGTCATTCCTCCGTCATCATGAACATGGCCGGCGTGCGCATGCCGCTGGAAAGCTATCCGCTGCAGGCGCTGGTCTCGGAGCCGGTCAAGCCGGTGGTGCCGTGCGTAATCATGTCGAACACGGTGCACGCCTATATCTCGCAGTCCGACAAGGGCGAGTTGGTGATCGGTGCCGGTACCGACCAGTATGTCTCCTATTCGCAGACCGGCGGTCTGCACATATTGCAGCACACGCTCGATGCCATCTGCGAGATGTTCCCGATCTTCACGCGCATGAAGATGCTGCGTTCGTGGGGCGGCATCGTCGACGTGACGCCGGACCGCTCGCCGATCTTGGCCAAGACGCCGGTGCCCGGCCTCTATGTCAATTGCGGCTGGGGTACGGGCGGCTTCAAGGCGACTCCGGGTTCGGGCCATGTCTTTGCCCACACGATCGCCAAGGACGACCCGCACCCGATCAACGCGCCCTTCACCATCGAGCGCTTCCGCACCGGCCGGCTGATCGACGAGGCGGCAGCGGCGGCGGTGGCGCACTGATGATGACCGAGATGGCTGTCGCGATGCCGCTGGTGCTCGCCGGCGAGCAGGGGATGTTTCATTTTCCCTCGGTCGAAGAGGTGCGCCTGCAGCCGATCAGCCGCACCGAAAACGAGACCGGATGGCCTTTTTCCGTCGATGCGGGCGTGCTGACCTGCGTCTGGAGCGGCGGCCAGAAAGTGGTCAGCTTCCTGGAGAACAGGCCGGCCGATCTTGAGGACCGTGAGACATTCCAGCCGCGCCACGTCATCGTGACGACCGATCCGGTGCTGCTCACTTTCGGCAACATGGCCGATCGCGAGCTGTTCCGCCCGGCGGCGAGCGTCGAGGAACGCATCCGGATGGTCGCGCCCTTCGCGACCCTGGGCCAGAAGCTTTGCGACCAACCGGCCGGCGCTCATGTCGGCCACGGCGAATTGTAGGAACCAAGCACAATGCTTCTCATCCGCTGCCCCTATTGCGAGGAAGAGCGCCCGGAACTCGAGTTCCGCAACGCAGGCGAGGCGCATATCGCGCGCTCGACCAACATGGCCGGCGAAAGCGACGACGATTTCGAGAAGTTCTTCTTCATCCGCTCGAATCCCAAGGGCATCATCTACGAGCGCTGGCGGCACATGAATGGCTGCGCGCGCTTCTTCAACGCCGTGCGCGACACCGTCACCGACAAGTTCATCATGACCTACAAGGCCGGCGAGCCGAAGCCGTCGAAGCTGCCTGGAGTTGCCAAATGAGCGGCGCGTTCCGCATTCCCGGCGCCGGGCGCCTCAAGCAGGCGAAGACGGCGCGCTTCAGCTTCGACGGCCAGGCCTACGCCGGCGTCGAGGGCGACACGCTGGCCTCAGCACTGCTTGCCAACGGCGTCCATCTCGTCGGCCGCTCGTTCAAATACCACCGTCCGCGTGGCTTCCTGTCCGCCGGCGCCGAAGAGCCCAATGCGTTGGTCCAGATCGCGCGCGACGAGGCGCGCAAGACGCCGAATGTGCGGGCAACCGTGCAGGAGCTCTATGATGGGCTCGCCGCGCAGTCGCAGAACCGCTGGCCGTCGCTCGCCTTCGACGTCGGCGCGGTCAACGACATCGCCTCGCCATTCTTTTCGGCCGGCTTCTACTACAAGACCTTCATGTGGCCGAAGGCCGCGTGGAAAAACCTCTACGAACCGAAGATCCGCGCCGCGGCCGGCCTCGGCGTGTCGCCGGACCAGCCTGATCCCGACCATTATTCGGCGCGCTTCGCGCATTGCGATGTGCTGGTGCTGGGCGGCGGTGCCGCCGGCATCGCCGCAGCCCTTGCGGCAGCCGAAACCGGCGCCAGCATCATGCTCGCCGACGAGCAGGCGGAGTTCGGCGGTAGCCTGCGTTTCGAGACTGGCGCCAGGATCGACGGCCAGGACGGTTTTGCCTGGGCTCAAGGTGCAATTGCCAGGCTGAAGGCCATGTCCAACGTCCGCGTGCTCTCGCGCACGACGGCGTTCGGCTACTACGCGCAGAATTTCGTCGGGCTGGTCGAGCGCGTCAGCGATCATCTGCAGAACCCGGGTCGCGAACTGGCCCGCGAGCGGCTGTGGCAGGTTCGCGCCAAGCGCGTCGTGCTGGCGACCGGCGCCATCGAGCGCCACATGGTGTTCGCCGATAACGACCGTCCCGGCATCATGCTGGCTTCCGCCGCGCGCACCTATCTCAACCATTACGGCGTTGCCGTCGGCAAGAATGTCGGCGTCTACACGGCCAATGACTCCGCCTATGCGGCGGCGATCGACCTGAAGAAGGCCGGTGTCAACGTAGCTGCCATCGTCGATTTGCGCGACAACCCGACCGGGCCGGTGATCGACGAGGCGAGGGCGCTCGGTATCGAGATCAATTTCGGCCGCGCGGTGGTCCGCGCCGGCGGCAAATTGCGGGTGACCTCGATGACCGTGCAGCCGAAGAATGGCGGCGGCGAGCGCACCATTCCGGTCGACGCGATCCTGATGTCGGCCGGCTGGACGCCGTCGGTGCATCTGTTTTCGCAGTCGCGCGGCAAGGTCGCCTTCAACGACGAGACCAAGCGCTTCGTGCCCGGCACCTATGCGCAGGATTGCGTCTCGGTCGGCGCCTGCAACGGCACCGACGGGCTGGCGGCGACGGTCGACGAGGCCTATGCGGCCGGCGCCAAGGCGGCGAAGGACGCAGGCGCCAAAGCCGCCAAAGGTACGAAGCCGAAAGTCGACGCCGGCGAGAGCTGGTCGCGCGGCATGCTGGGTGCGGCACCTGGCGCCGGGCCGGATACGACGGTGAAGGCTTTCGTCGATTTCCAGAACGACGTCACCGCCAAGGACATCCGCCAGGCGGTGCATGAAGGCATGCATTCGATCGAGCACGTCAAGCGCTTCACCACCAACGGCATGGCGACCGACCAGGGCAAGACCTCCAACATGCATGGTCTGGCGATTGCCGCCGAGACGCTGGGCAAGCCGATCCCTCAGGTCGGCCTCACCACATTCCGCGCGCCCTATACGCCGGTCACCTTTGGCTCGATCGTCGGACACGCGCGGGGTCCGCTCTTCGATCCGACCCGAAGAACCGCGATCCATCCCTGGGCCGAGACCCAAGGTGCCGTGTTCGAGGATGTCGGCCAGTGGAAGCGCGCGTGGTATTTCCCGAAGGGCGGCGAGGACATGCATGCCGCCGTCGATCGCGAATGCGTCGGCGTGCGCAAGACGGCCGGCCTGTTCGACGCCTCAACGCTGGGCAAGATCGAGGTGGTTGGGCCGGATGCAGCCAAGTTCATGGAACTGCTCTACACCAATCCGTGGGAGAAGCTGGAACCCGGCCGCTGCCGCTACGGCATAATGCTGCGCGAGGACGGCTTCATCTATGATGACGGCGTCGTCGGCAGGCTGGCGCCGGACCGTTTCCATGTGACGACGACGACCGGCGGCGCGCCGCGCGTCATGAACCTTATGGAGGATTACCTCCAGACCGAGTTCACGCATCTCAATGTCTGGCTGAGCTCGATCACCGAGCAATGGGCCGTCATCGCGGTGCAGGGACCGAAGTCGCGCGACATCATCGCGCCGCTGGTCGAGGGCATCGACATGTCGGACGAGGCGCTGCCGCATATGTCGGTACGCGAGGGCAAGATCTGCGGCGTGCCGACCAGGCTGTTCCGCATGTCGTTCACCGGTGAGCGCGGCTTCGAGGTCAACGTGCCGGCCGATTACGGCCAGGCGGTCTGGGAAACGCTGTGGGCCGAGGGCCAGAAGCATGGCGCCGTCGCCTACGGCACCGAGACCATGCACGTGCTGCGCGCCGAAAAGGGCTACATCATCGTCGGCCAGGACACCGACGGCACGGTGACGCCGAACGATGCCGGGCTCGACTGGGCGGTTGGCAAGAAGAAGACCGATTTCGTCGGCATTCGCGGTTTGGCGCGCCCGGACCTGGTCGCCAAGGGCCGCAAGCAACTTGTCGGCCTGAAGACCAAGGACCCGAAAGTGGTGCTGGAAGAAGGCGCGCAGATCGTCGCCGACCCGAAGCAGGCTATCCCGATGAAGATGATCGGCCACGTCACCTCGAGCTACTGGTCGGAGAATTGCGGCCGCTCGATCGCGCTGGCGCTGGTTGCCGGCGGCCGCGACCGCATGGGCGAGACGCTCTACGTGCCGATGCCGAACGGGGTGATCGAAGTGGAGGTCACCGGCATGGTGTTCTTCGACGAGAAAGGGGAGCGCCTCAATGGCTAAGGCTGCCGCGAAAACCAATGCATCCGCGATGTACTCGGCCGAGCGCCGTCCGGCGCTCGCCGGGCGCAGCGTATCGGCGACGGGCGTCAAGCTCGAGGTTATGCCGCCGGCCGAGCGCATCTCGCTGCGCGCGCCGGAGGCTTCCGTGGCAGCGCTTTCGAAGGCGCTCGGCGTGACCTTGCCGACAAAGCCGAAGACCTCGGCGTCCAAAGCCGGCCGCACGGCGCTGTGGCTCGGACCGGACGAATGGCTGATCATCGACGAGGCCGGGAAAGACCCGCTCGCCGATTGCGCCAAGGTCAGCGCGCTGCATTCGGCGGTCGGCATCTCGCACCGCAACGTCGCCTTTTCCGTCACCGGTCCGGCTGCCGCCGCGGCGATCAATGGCGGCTGCCCGCAGGATCTGTCGCTTGAAGTCTTTCCGGTGGGCGCTGCTTCGCGCACCATCCTGGGCAAGTCCGAGATCGTGCTGCTCCGCAGCGGACCAGACGCTTTCCGGGTCGAATGCTGGCGTTCGTTCTCGGACTATGTCTTTACTTTGCTATCGGAAGCAGCGAGCGACGCGGCAGCGTAGCGCGAGTCAGGAACGTTTGTCGCGCAGGCTCGTTCTGCTTCCGCAGGCCGAGGGAGAATGCCGATGCCGCCGAAATCCGCGCCGAAGTCGGCCAGGAAGACTGCTGCCGTCCGTTCGCTCGAACGCGAACGAGATCACGAGGTGAGCGCGGAAGAGGAACTCGAGGAAGGCCTCGAGGACACGTTCCCAGCCAGCGATCCGATATCGATCACCTCGACCTCCATCTCCGGCGCTCCCGCAAGACCCGGCAAGGCCAAGACTGTGGCCGGGCGAAAACAGCGCAAGAAGTAATTCGGCAGGGCAGCGCCCCGACATGAAAACGGGCGGTCAGATTCTCCTGCCGCCCTTTTCTTCATCCGCATATTTGAGCCGCCACGGCGTCGTCGACCTTGGGGGAGAGCGCCTCCGCAGCGGTATCAATCCTTTTGTTTGAGCATGATCTTATCCGAAAACCGGTTCCCACTTTTCGGGATCATGCTTTAGAACGTGCTGGGCACGATCCAGGGGTTGATCTCGATGCCGAGACGCGGGCCCTTGGCTGCGTCGGTCTTGGTCGCGCCGGTCTTTTCGACCGAGCCCGTCGTGCCGCAATCGAGCTTCACATTGGTCTTGGTATGGACGCAGGCCGTAGCCGGCGCTTGCTTGGTCGGCTGGGTGGAGCCGGCGAAGGCCGCACCTGAAAACGCCAGCACCGCTGCGAGGGTGAGGATTGTCTTTTTCATGGCTTGTCTCCGGTTCAATTTCTTCGTACACGTACGATACGGCGTACATATACGCTTCGGAGATCGGGACTTCAAGTTAGAAATCGTACACGTACGATCAAATTTTCCTAAAAGGCCAAAATGCCGCATGGCGCGGCAAAAGCCTGTTCCATCCGGATGAAATCGCGATGGGCTCTATCTCTCTGTTTAAGCTTGATCTTTTTTCCGAACCGAAGGTTAGCGCAGCAAATCCGGTTCTACTTCGGGATCATGCTCCAGACGCTGGCTGGATCAAACGATGTTGGAACGCAGGCCTATCAGCAGTTGACCGGAGTCTCGGTCAGCGGCGGCACATCCTGTGTCGACAGCGTGGCCAGAGTGAAATCGCACATCCGCTTCACGAAAGCCTGCGGGTCGCCGAAGGGGTAGAATGGAAAGGTGATCAGCAGCGAGATCGTGCCGTGGCCCACCGCCCACAGCATGGTGGCGATGGCACGCGGATCGCCCTTGAGCTTGCCGGCGGCGACGCAGGCCTCGACCCTGCTGATCAGCGCCCTCATCGCCGGGTTGCTCTCTTCCATATCCTCGTAGGACCTGCCTTCCGGCGGCTTGGTCTTTTCGGTCATGAAGACGGTGCGGTATTCGTTGGGATTGCCGAGGCCGAAGGCGGCGTATTCGGTCATGACCGCCTGCAATGCCTCGATTGGATCGTCGGACGGATGCTCCTCGATCCGGCGGGCAAGCGTCTCGAACGCATCCTCGGCCAACGCGAAGAGGATGTCCTGCTTGTCGGCGAAATAGGAATAGACCGACATCGGTGCATAGCCGACGCGCTTGGCCAGCTTGCGGATGGTCAGGCCTTCATAGCCTTCTTCCTGCACAAGCTTGTGCGCCGCCTCGACCAGTTCGGAGCGCAACTCGGCTTTCTGTCTTTCGCGGCGGTTCTGGACGCTAAGCGGCAATTCCTGCCTGCCTTTGTTGTTGGTTGCCTGACTAAATTATATACGCTGTACGAAAACCGACAAGGGCGGGTTTGGTTCCCTGGCGCTACGTCAGATCGCGCCAATGCCGCCATCGACGGCGAGCATATGGCCGGTCATGAACGAGTTGGTCGGGTCAGCGGCGAATAGGATGGCGGTGATGATCTCATCCACCTCGGCGACCCGTTTCATCGGCACGCCGCGCGTCAGCTCTGCCAGCGCCTCGGCCTCCGGCGCGCCGCTGCCGCGGACAAAACCGTCGACCATCGCCGTTCGCGTATGGGCCGGGCAGATGGCGTTGATGCGTATGCCCTTGGTGGCGTACTCGGCGGCCGCAGACCTGGTCAGCCCGACGACGCCATGCTTGGCGGCGGCATAGACCGACAGCTTTGGCGCGCCGCCAAGCCCGGCGACGGAGGCGATATTGACGATCGTGCCGCCCTTGCCGCTCTCTTTGAACTGTCGCTCCATGCACGGGATCTGGTGCTTCATCGCGAAGAAAACGCCCAAAAGGTCGATCTCGAGCACCCGGCGGGCTTCGTCGGATGCCACTTGCGGCAGGCGCACGAAGCTGTGGACGATGCCGGCATTGTTGACGGCCACATCCAGCCGGCCGAACCGTTCCGTTGCCAGCGTCACCAGGTCTTCCGACAGTTTTTCCTCGGCGATGTTGCCAGCAAGGATCGTCGTCTCCACTCCAAGCGTCTCGGCAAAGGCGGCCAATGCTTTTTCGTCCAGATCCGAGAGCACCAACCGCGCGCCTTCGGCGGCAAAGCCCTTTGCCGCGCCGCGGCCGAGGCCGCCGGCAGCGCCCGTGATCAGCACCGTCGCCCCGTCGAAACGACCCATCGCTCAGCTCTCCCAATTTTCAAGTATTCTTGTCGATCAATCCCACCGCCAGGCCGGCCAGCAGCTTGACCGCTTCGCCATAGGTTCTCGCCTTTTCCGGATTGGAGGCGTTGCCGTCCAGCGCGCGCCGGTAGACGCCCTGGCAGATTGCCGCCAACCGGAAAAAGGAAAAAGCAAGGAAGAAGCTCCAGTTGCCGATGCCGGCGAGCCCGCGCCGCCGGCAATAGGCGTCGACATAGGCCTCTTCGGACGGCAGGCCGAGCGTCGCGCGGTCGATGCCGCCGAGGCCGCGAAAGCCCGAGGCGAGCGCCAGCCGCCACTGCATGCACTGATAGGCGAGGTCGGCGAAGGGGTGGCCGAGCGTAGACAGCTCCCAGTCAAGCACCGCCAGAACCTTGGGCTCGCCGGCTGCGAAGATCATGTTGTCCAGCCGATAGTCGCCATGCACCAGCGAGACACGGCCGTCATCAGCCGGCATATGCGTCTCGAGCCAGGCAATCAGCCGGTCCATGTCGGCGACCGTGCCGGTTTCGGAGGCGCGATACTGGCTCGTCCAGCGGGCGAATTGGCGTTCGAAATAATTGCCGGGTTTGCCGAAGTCGCCGAGCCCGGCCGCTTCGACATCGACGCCGTGCAGTGCGGCAAGTGTCGCGTTCATGGCGTCGTAGATCGCCGCGCGCTCCTCGTTGCCAGAGGCTTCCGGCAAGGACGGATCCCAGAAGATGCGGCCGTCCAGGAACTCCATGACATAGAACATGCGGCCGATCGGGGAGTCCTCGCCGGACAGATGCAGCATGGCGGGCACCGGCACGGCTGTTCCGGCAAGCGCCCTCATCACCCGGAATTCGCGGTCGACCTGATGCGCGGATTTCAGCAATTGGCCGGGGGGCTTGGCGCGCAGCACATAGCGGCCGCTTGCCGCCGTCAAAAGATAAGTCGGGTTCGATTGTCCGGATTTGAACTTTTCGATCGCGCCCAACCCGGCGAAGCCCGGAATATGCGCTTCGAGATAAGGCGCAAGCGCTGCCTGATCGAGTGCAAGCGCCGACTTGTCGTGCGCGTTGGCGTCGCCGCTCATGCCGTCTCTGGCTGGCGCTCGATCAGCGTCAGGGTCAGCCAGCGCGCGGTCAGCGCCGGCTTCTTCGAGCCCTCGATCTCGATGGTCACGTCATGCGCTGTCTGCACCCAGCCCGACGGCCGGACCTTGACGTCGGCCAGCACGAAACGGGTGCGGATGCGCGCGCCGGTCTTCACCGGCGCCAGGAAGCGTAGCGAATCGAAACCGTGGTTGACGCCCATCTTGCTGTTTTCGAGCGGCGGCATGGTCTCGAAGGTCATCGCCGAAAGCAGCGACAGCGACAGGAAGCCGTGCGCGATGGTGCCGCCGAACGGCGTCTCGCGCTCGGCGCGCTCGGGGTCGCAATGGATGAACTGATGGTCGTCGGTGGCGTCGGCGAACAGGTCGATCATGCGCTGCGTAACGATGCGCCACGGTGACACGCCGACTTCCTTGCCGACGCTGGCCAGAAGCACATCGAGACTGATCGGTTCCACGCTGATGTCCTCCACTTCGCCCGCCAGCTTCTCCGGCCGACATGTCATTCCTTGAACAGTTTCAGCCCATGCTGCACCGACTGCCCGCCGTCGATCGGCAGGATGGCACCGGTAACATAGCTGCCGGCACGGCTGCACAAATAAAGGGTTGCGCCAGCAATGTCATCCGGGGTGCCGATACGACCGATCGGAACATGGTTGCCGACATGTTTCGCCTGTCCCTCGGTTCCAGTGGCGAAAGCGGTCATCCGGCTCTGGAACGGGCCTGGGGCAAAGGCATTGACGGTGATGCGGCGACCGGCGAGCTCGATCGCCAGCGTGCGCGTCAGATGGTGAACGGCGGCTTTTGAGGCGGTGTAGGAATAGGCGTCGTCGGCCAGCGGCTGGGTGCCCATCACCGAACCCAGATTGATCACCCTTGCCGGATCGTCGTCGCTGGCCGCGGCGTCGAGCAGCGGCAGCAGTTCGCGCGTCAGGTGGAAGACGGCGGTGACGTTGACGCCGAGCACCTTGGCCCAGGCCGAATAAGGAAAACTTTCCAGCGGCGCGCCCCAGGAGACGCCGGCATTGTTGACCAGGATGTGCAGTTTTTCCGCGCGCAACTTCACCTCGGCGACCAGAGCCGCAATGCCTGCTTCGCTGGAGACATCGCCGGCAAAGCCCTCCGCGCGGCCCGATGCGCCGAGACCGTTCAGTTCGGCGGCGACCTTGACGCAATCCTCGCCCTTGCGCGAGGCGATCATGACGCTGGCGCCGGCCTTGACCAGGGCGGTTGCCGCCATGCGGCCGATGCCGGTCGCGGCGCCGGTGACCAGCGCGGTCTTGCCGGCGACCGAAAACAGCTCATCCAGATAGCTCATCGCATTTCCTCCGCCTTGCCCCTGTCTCGCGGCCGGGCGAAAGGGCTCGCGTTGACAAGGCTACCCGAAGTACGGTCATCCTTGCCACGGGTAAAGGGCCTGGATGCGCGTTGGAGGGTCGGAGATCGATGGCGGACATGAATCTGGGCATGACCGAGCGGCTGAAGCCGATCCACGCGCGCGTCGCGGCGATGGTGCGCGATGAGATCATGCCGCTCGGCGAGGAATTTTTGGCCGAGATCGGCAAGGGGGGCGACCGCTGGGTCTACACTGACCGCCAGACCGAAATCCTCGAAAGGCTGAAGAAGACCGCAAAGGAGCGCGGCCTGTGGAATTTCTGGCTGACCGGTTCCGAGCGCGGCTACGGGCTTTCCACGGTCGAATATGCCTATCTCGCCGAAGAAATGGGCAAGGCGCATCTCGGCGCCGAGACCTTCAACTGCTCGGCGCCCGACACCGGCAATATGGAGGTGCTGGAGCGCTACGGCTCGGCCGAGCACAAGCAGCAGTGGCTGGAGCCGCTGCTCGACGGCAAGATCCGCTCGGCCTATCTGATGACCGAGCCGGATGTCGCGTCCTCGGACGCCACCAACATATCGATGCGCTGCGCGCGGCAGGGCGGCGACTATGTGCTGAACGGCGAGAAGTGGTGGGCATCGGGCGCCGGCGATCCGCGCTGCGCCATCTATATCGTCATGGTCAGGACCGGCGGCGATGACGAGCCGCAGCACCGCCGGCATTCAATGATCCTGGTGCCGTCGGAGGCGAAAGGCGTGACCAAGGTGCGGCCCATGCAGGTCTATGGCGACGATGATGCGCCGCACGGCCACATGCATCTCAGGTTCGACAACGTGCGCGTACCGGCATCGAATCTGATCCTCGGCGAGGGCAGGGGCTTTGAGATCGCACAGGGGCGGCTGGGGCCTGGCCGCATTCACCACTGCATGCGTGCCATCGGCCAGGCCGAGATGGCGCTGGAGATGCTGTGCCAGCGCTCGGTGCGGCGCGAGGCCTTCGGCCAGCCTCTGGCCAAGCTCGGCGCCAATTTCGACATCATCGCCGAATGCCGGATGGAGATCGAGATGGCCAGGCTACTCTGCCTCAAGGCGGCGTGGATGATCGACCAGGGCGATGCGCGCGCCGCCGCTCCCTGGATCAGCCAGATCAAGGTGGTAGCACCCCGTGTCGCGCTCAAGGTCACCGACGAGGCGGTGCAGATGTTCGGTGCGCAAGGCATCAGCCAGGACACGCCGCTGGCGCGCTCATGGACGCATCTCAGGACGCTGCGCCTGGCCGACGGGCCGGACGCCGTGCATCGCCGGCAGGTGGCGCGGACCGAATTGAAGAAGTACACGCAGGAAAAGGTCTGAGCAGCGGCTTGGCCAACCACCACTGAAATCCGCCGGCAAGCAAGGAGTTCCCGATGGCCATTCCGTCCGAGATGAAGGCGCTGCTGCTTGTCGGCGACGGCTACACCAGGACGCCTTCCGGCTTCGCGCTGGAAGCGATGGAGCCTTATCTCGAGCCTGGCGAGATCGCCGTGCCGGCGCCCGGATCGACGCAGGTGCTGATCAAGGTCAGCCTCGCCTCGATCAACCCGTCCGACGTCGCTTTCATCAAGGGCCAGTACGGCCAGCCGCGCGCCAAGGGCCAGCCGGCTGGCTTCGAAGGGGTCGGCATCGTCGTCGCCGGCGGTGACGAGCCCTATCCCAAGAGTCTGGTCGGCAAGCGCGTTGCCTTCGCCACTGGCGTCACCAACTGGGGCTCCTGGGCGGAATATGCCGTCGCCGAGGCGATCGTCTGCATTCCGCTGCTCGACACGGTGCGCGACGAGGATGGTGCGGCGATGATCGTCAACCCGCTCACCGCGCTCGCCATGTTCGATATCGTCAAGCAGGAAGGCGAAAAGGCCTTCATCATGACCGCCGGCGCCTCCCAGCTCTGCAAGCTGATCGCAGGGCTTGCCAAGGAGGAGGGATACAGACCGATCGTCACCGTGCGCCGCAACGAACAGATCCCGCTGTTGAAAGAGATCGGCGCGGCCCATGTCCTCAACGAGAATGCGGCGGATTTCAAGGCTGCGCTGCGCGAGGTGATCAAGGCCGAGCAGCCGCGCATCTTCCTCGATGCGGTGACCGGGCCACTAGCCTCGACCATCTTCGACGCCATGCCGAAGCGTTCGCGCTGGATCATCTACGGGCGGCTAGATGGCGAGGCGACGGTCATTCGCGAGCCCGGCCAGTTGATCTTCCAGCACAAGCATATCGAAGGCTTCTGGCTGAGCGAATGGATGCGCCAGTTCCGCGACAAGCGCGGCCCGGCGATCCTGGAGGCACAGAAGCGCTTTTCCGACGGGCGCTGGTCGACGGATGTGACGGCGGTGGTGCCATTGGCCGAGGCGATGGCGAAGATTCCGGCGGAGCTGGCCAAGCCGAACGGGAAGGTGTTTATTCGGCCCTAAATCAGAACAGCTCGGGTTAGGTGCATGCGGGTAAAGTGGTTTGTAGGAATCGTCCTGGTGTCGATGACAAGTGCCGTTATCGCCGAGGCTGCAGACAAGTTCCCGCCGGCTTGGCGCAAGTCGATGACCAACGATCCGAGTACAAATTATTTCCTCAAGAAATATTCAACCCCTCTGGATGATCCCGCCGGGACCGCAGTCAGAAGCATAATGCTGGCGCGGGTTATCGGCGCCTCATGTCAGTCGTCCAGGCTCAAGAAAGCCAAGGTCAAAGCCTATCGCGACAGGATAATTGGCCCGCTTACGCCTGAGCAACTCAAGGCAGCCGCATTCGCAGGTGGCAGTGCGCTGCGCAGTTTCGCCTACGAGGATCTCGCTCACCTGTGTGCCGGTATCGACTATATGTTCGGACCTAAAGGAGTGTTGATCGCGGGTGCCGTTTCAACTGGCAAGGGTGAACCGAGCTATCCCTACGATCAGAGGAATCCATATATTCTGCTGCCGGATTTCACAGGCCAGTAACCCCGCACAATCTCAGCAAACAGAGATGACTACTCCGCCGGCTCGACATTGGTGTAGGCGGCTTCTTCCAACTCGCGCTTCAGCCGCGCTTCCTCGTGCGTCTTCGGCGTCACGAAGCGACCGAGCAGGAGATAGGCGACCGGGGTCAGGAACAGGGTCGAGACGGTGGCGAGGCCGAGCCCGCCGACGATCACCCAGCCGAGCGCGATGCGCGCCTCCGCACCGGCGCCGACGGCCAGCACCAGCGGCACGCCGCCGAGCACGGTGCAGATCATCGTCATCATCACCGGCCGCAGGCGGATGATCGAGGCCTGCTCGATTGCCTCGCGCACACCGAAGCCGCGGTCGCGCAGCTGGTTTGCGAACTCGACGATCAGGATGCCGTTCTTGGCCATGACACCGACCAGCAGCACCAGGCCGATCTGGCTGTAGGCGTTGAGGCTGGTGCCTGAGAGCAGAAGCGCGAAGATGGCGCAGGCAAGGCCAAGCGGCACCGTCGCCATGATGATGATGGCGCTGACGAAGCTTTCGAACTGGGCGGCCAGCACCAGCAGGATGATGACCAGCGCGAAGCCGAAGATGGTGATCATGGCGTTGTTGGTTTCGCCCAGCGTCGCGGCTTCCGCCAGCGGCAGGATGCGGCTGCCCGGCGGCAGCAGCGGCGTAGCGATCTGCTCGGCGCGGCTCAGCGCGTCGCCGAGCGCGAAATTGCCGCCGAGGTTCGAGGTGATCGCCACCGACGGCTGCTGCTGCTCGCGCGTCAGCGACGGCGGCACGGCGCGTTCGGTCAGCGTGGCGATGGTCGACATCGGCACGAAGCGGCCGTCTGCCGTCTTCAGGAAGATGTTCTCCAGATCGGTCGGGTCGTTGATCGGATTGGTCGTCGAGACCAGCTTCACGCCATAGCTGCGGTCGGCAATGTAGACGTCGACGACATCATTGCCGTCGAGCATTGCCTGCATGGTGTTGGCAAGCCCGGTGATGTCGATGCCGAGATCGGAGGCGCGCTCGCGGTCGATGGCGACCGCAAGCTGCGGCTGCGTCGGGTCGACGGAGAGCCGTGGCGACTGGAAGCCCGGGTCCTTGCGCATTTCGTCGATGACCTTGACCGCCGCCTCGCCGAGCGCCTTGCGGTCATTGCCGACCAGCGCGAACTGCAGGCCGTTGCCGGCGCCGCGGATGCCCAGGCTGTTGGGCTGCACCGGGAAGACGCGCACGCTCGGCACCTGCCGGGTCAGCTGGCTGATCTCGGCCATGATCTCTCGCTGGCTGCGCGTGCGCTCGTTCCACGGCGCCAGCGTCATCACCATGAAGCCGTTGTTGTAGGCACCGTTCTGGCCGGCATTCTCGAAGGTGCTGCGGATCTCGCCGGAATCGCGCAGCGGCTGGATCAGTTTCTCGATCTTCTGCATCTGCTGCGTCGTGTAATCGAGGCTGACGCCTTGCGGCGCGCTGATACGCAACAGCACGACGGCGCGGTCCTCGCTCGGTGTCAGCTCCTGGCGGATGGTGCCGAACAGGCTGAAGGCGGTGCCGGCAAACAACAGCGCCACCAGGACGACGATCCACGGCGCGCCGAGGCAGGCATGCAGGCAGCGCCGGTAGGTCGTGTTCAGCGCGCCTCCGATGCGGGCGCCGATGCCGTTGCCGCCCTCATGGTGGAGCGCTGCGCTGGACAGCATGCGCGAGGCGAGCATCGGGCAGAGTGTCAGCGCCACCACGCAGGACAAGAGCACCGACATGGCGAGCACGAAGCCGAATTCGCGGAACAGGCCGCCGGTCTGGCCGGGCAGGAAGGAGATCGGCACGAAGACGGCGACCAGCGTCAGCGTGGTGGCGATGACGGCGAAGAACACCTCCTGCGCGCCGAGCACGGCGGCGGCGCGCGGGCCCATGCCTTCATTGCGCCGGCGCACGATGTTTTCGAGCACGACGATGGCGTCGTCGACGACAAGGCCGGTGGCCAGCACCAGAGCGAGCAAGGTCAGGATGTTGACCGAGAAGCCGGCGAGATAGATCGCGGCGATGGTGCCGATCATGGCGACCGGCATCGACAGACCCGGAATGAGCGTCGCGCGCCAGTCGAGCAGGAAGGCGTAGATGACGATCAACACGATCGAGACCGACAGGGCCAGCGCGATCTCGACCTCATGCACGGCGCCGTTGACGAAGACGGCGTCGTCGCTGGTAACCTTGATCGCCATGCCCTGAGGCAGGTTCTCCTGCAGCTTGGCGACCGCGGCCCTGACGCCGGTCGAGATGTCCAGCGTGTTCGATTCCGCCTGGCGGATGATGCCGAGGCCGATGCCGGTCTTGCCGTCCGAACGCAAGGTGGTCTGGCCGATGTCGGGGCCGAGCGTGACGGTGGCGACGTCGCGGATGCGCGTCTTGCCGCCGATGATGATGTTCTCGAACTCGTCGGGCGTGGTCACGTCCGCCGTCGTGCGCACGATCAGGTCCTGGTTGGTGGTGGTGATCGAGCCGGCCGGCGAATCGAAGGCGACCGAGGCCAATGCTGTTCTAAGATCGGCGACGGTGAAGCCGTGGCTGGCCAGCTTGTTCTGGTCGACGTCGATGCGGAAGATCTTGTCGCGGTCGCCGGAAACCTGGACATCGGCGACGCCCGGCACCGCGGCAAGCTCGTCCTCGATCTGGTCCTGGACGATCACCGTCATGTCCTGCACCGACATGGTGTCGGAGGTGACGGCCAGCCGCATCACCGGTTCGGAATTGGCGTCGGCCTTGACGATGCGCGGCGGATCGGCGGTGTCCGGCATCTGGTTGGCGACACGGCCGACGGCGTCGCGTACGTCGGAGGCGGCGACATTGAGGTCGACGCCGTCGTTGAACTCGATGGTGACGCGGCTCGAGCCGAAGGAGGAGGTCGACGAGATCGACTTGACGCCGGAGACGCGGGCGACCGCGCCTTCGATCGTATCGGTCAGTTCGCGGTCGACGGTTTCGGCGGCCGCACCCTCGAAGACCGTGCTGACGGTGATGACAGGGCGGTCGACATCCGGCAGTTCGCGGATCTCGACGCCGTAGAAGGCGGCAAGGCCGGCGACAGCGATCAGCGTGTTCAGCACCAGGGCCATGACAGGCCTGCGGATGAACAGCGCAGTGGAGCCGGTTTCGCTGGCGGCGTTGGCGGTGCCGGTCATGAGCCGTCAGCGTCGGCGGCGCGCTGCTCCTCGCCGGCGATGCGGACCTCGCCGCCTTCGCTGACGCTCTGGGTGCCCTCGGTCACCACCATGTCGCCGCTGACGATCGGGGCATCGATCAGCACCGTCTCGGTGTTGCGCTGGATGATGCGTACGGCGACGCGTTTCGTCTTGCCGTCCTGCACTGCCCAGACATAGGCGCCATCAGAGCCCCACTGGATCGCCAGCGGGCTGACGGCCGGATAGGAGTCGCCGGGAAACTTCATGCTGATCTGGAACGACATGCCGGCACGCAACGAATCCGCCGGATTGGCGATCGTTGCCTTGACCAGCAGCGTGCGGCTGTTCTCGTCGATGTGGTTGTCGATGGCCGAAATCGTTCCGGTATAGGCCTGTGCCGGGTTGGCGATCGGCGTCGCCGACAGTTGTGCGCCGACCTTGACGGCGGCGGCGAAGCGCTCCGGCACGAGGAAGTCGACCAGTATCGAGGAGCGGTCGTCCAGCGTGGCGATGGCCGACTCGTTGGTCACATAGTTGCCGGCGGCGATCGGCAGGATGCCGACGGTGCCGGCGATCGGCGCGGCGATCGAGCGGCGCTGCAGGGCGAGTTCGGCATCGCGAAGTACCAGTTTGGCGACCGCCAGCACCACTTCGGCATCGGCGACGGCGACCGGTGTCGCGGCGTTGGAAGCCTGCAGCGATTTCACCCGGTCGAGCTTGTTCTGCGAGTCCTGTAAAACGAGCTTGGCACGATCCTGCGCGATCACCTCGGTCTCGGAATCGAGGGTAGCGATGATTTGCCCCTTTTCGACACGGGTGCCGGATTCGACCAGAAATCCGGTGAGGCGACCGGAACTGTAGGGATTGACCGCCACCGAAGCGTTGGCGCGGCCGGTGCCGATCGCCTGCAGACGGTCGTTGATGGTGGCTGTGCCAGCCGGCAACGCGATGACGGTGGCGCGCTGGCCGGCGCCGTTGCCACCGGTTGCCTGCCTTGTCGTGTCGACCGCACCTGTCGTCACATTGGGCGCCGCGGCATAAGCCCAGTCGATACCCCAGCGCGCCAGCACCTCCGGCGCGCCCGGAAAGAAGCGAACCCAGGCGGCAGCCGCGGCCACCAGGACCACAAGCGCAAAAACGATCTGTTTCCAGGCGGCCATCGGCACTCCGGTTGGCAAACGTCTACCGGTTTCCCCAAGCATAAAACGCAGCAACGCACCCGGTTTGTGCGAAGCGACGAAAATATCATGGCTTTATGGCAATTCTGCCGCTGCCATGCACATTAAATCTGCGTAACGTTTGGCGGGCTCGCGACAGAAATTCTGGACTGTCAACGCAGGCTTTCCAGCTCGCGGATGCGCTTGGCGCCGTCGGTCTCGAGCTGTCTCGTCACCGCGCCGATCAGCGTTTCGGCGACGACGAAAAGCGCCGCCGAGGAATCCCAGGCCGAGGGCACGGCGGTGCGGCCGGCAATGACATGGCGCGCAAAGCGGGCGATCGGCGACAGCCACTGGTCGGTGAACAGCACGATGTGCACGCCGCGCTGATGCGCCGTTTCGGCGAAGCGCACCAGGCTGTCCTGGTAGCGCCGGATGTCGAAGATCACCAGCACGTCGCGCTTGCCCATGTCGATCAGCCGGTCGCGCCAGATGCCTTCCTGGCCGGCGAGGTGGTAGACGTCGGGCTGGACGATGGCGAGGTGGGCGGCCATGTATCGCGCCAGCGGATCGGTGAAGCGGCCGCCGATCAGGAAGGTCTTGCCGCGGCGATGAGCAAGTGTCGCGGCAATGTCGGCAAGCTGCCTTTCGGACAGATGCCTGAATGTCTCGCGCATATTGTCGAGGGTCGCCTCCAGCATCGGCGACACCGCGCCGCCCGATGAGGCCGGGTTGAGCGTCCGCGTTGCCGGCGACTGCAATTGCGCCGCCAGTTCGTCCTGCAGTGCCGACTGGAATTCGGGATAGTTCTGAAAACCCAGCCGCGCGACGAAACGCAGGATCGTCGGCGAGGACACGCCTGCCGCTGTAGAGAACTCGGCGACCGTCTTCAGGCCGATCAGCGGATAGTTGGCGATCAGCGTTTGTGCGGCGCGCCGCTCGCTTGCCGGCATCGCGCCGATGCGGTCCGAGATCAGTTCGGCAATGCTGGAAATCATGTTTTCCCCCGCTCACGGCATGTCGGGCGCCGCGTTCTTGAAATCGCGTTTGACAAAGCCGGTCAAACTGTATGAAATCATCCATAGGGACGCAATGAGACAAAATACGTAACATACGATACAGCGCTCCCCCGGGGACGGCAGACTATGGAGACAGCACGGCCCGCCAGCCTTGCATCGCCTGAAACCGTAAGGGTTACCAACCCCGGCGGATCGAGCCCGTTCGTATTCACCTGCGACCACGCTTCCAATTTCCTGCCCGCCGAATTCGGCACGCTCGGCCTGCCGGCCGAGGACCTTTCGCGCCACATAGCCTGGGATCCCGGCGCGCTGCCGGTCGCCCGGCGCATGGCCGAGGCGCTCGACTCTACGCTGGTCGAGACCGGCATCTCGCGCCTCGTCATCGACTGCAACCGTCCGCTCGACGCACCGGACCTTGTGCCGCCGGTCAGCGAGACCACGATCATCCCCGGCAATGCCGGCCTGTCGGGCAAGCAGCGCGCGGAGCGTGTCGCTTTGTCGTGGCGGCCCTTCCATGACACGATCGCAGAGATCGTCGACAAAAGGCTGGCGCGCGGGCAGGAGACGCGGCTGGTATCGGTGCATTCCTTCACGCCCGTCTACAAGGGCAAGAGCCGGCCTTGGCATATCGGCATCATCCATGACGAGGACCGCCGGCTGGCGGCGCCGCTGATATCAGCGCTGCAGCGGCTGACCGGCGTCACGGTCGGCGTCAACGAACCCTATTCGCCGGCCGACCGCGTCTATTTCACGCTGGAACGCCACGCGCGTTCGCGCGGCCTTGCCTGCGCGATGATCGAAATCCGCAATGATGAAATCTCCGGCGAGACCGGGCAGCGGAAATGGGCGGATCTGCTCACGGGTATTTTTTCGGATCTGGAGCCCGAGGAGGCCAAGGGCTCCCGACAGCGTGCAGTGGGAAAGTCAGTTCAATCGGCCAGCTAAGAACTTAAAAAGGGGACTTCAAATGGCAGCACCGGGTTATACCGAAGTTGATAAGGCGGAGGACGTAAAACACCTCCACAGCATGGGCTACGCCCAGGAACTGGAGCGGCGGCTCAGCCGCTTTTCGAACTTCGCGGTTTCCTTTTCGATCATCTGCATCCTGTCGGGCGGCATCAATTCGCTGGCGCAGGCAACCTCCGGCGCCGGTGGCATCGGCATCGGCATCGGCTGGCTGGTCGGCTGCTTCGTCTCGCTGACCTTCGCGGTCGCCATGTCGCAGATCAGCTCGGCCTATCCGACCGCCGGCGGTCTGTATCACTGGGGTTCGATCCTGGGCAATCGCGGCACCGGCTGGGTGACGGCCTGGCTCAACCTGCTCGGACTGATTACCGTGCTCGGCGCCATCAATGTCGGCACCTGGACGTTCTTCCTGGGCGCCTTCGGTCCGACGCTCGGCATCGAGGGCACGCTGACCAACCAGATGATCTTCCTGGTCATCATCACCGGCGCCCAGGCGCTGATCAACCATCTCGGCATCAAGCTGACGGCCAAGCTCACCGACTTCTCGGGTTACCTGATCTTCTTCGGCTCGATCCTGATCGCGATCGTCTGCCTTGCTGCCGCCGAGACCTGGGATTTCAGCCGCCTGTTCACCTTCCACAACTACTCGGGCGACGCCGGCGCCGGCGTCTGGCCGTCCGTGTCCAATGCCTGGGTGTTCGCGCTCGGCCTGCTGTTGCCGATCTACACGATCACCGGCTACGACGCCTCGGCGCACACGTCGGAGGAAACCATCAAGGCAGCCTCCTCGGTGCCGCGCGCGATGGTCATGTCGGTGATCTGGTCGGCGGTCTTCGGCTACCTGTTCCTGGCAGCCTTCATCCTGATGATCCCGAACATGGACGACGCCGCCAAGCAGGGCTGGAACGTGTTCTTCTGGGCCTTCGACCAGCGCGTCAGCCCCGGCATCAAGGAGTTCGTCTACCTCGTCGTGTTCATCGCTCAGCTGCTTTGCGGCCTGGCAACCGTCACCTCGGCTTCGCGCATGATCTTCGCCTTCTCGCGTGACGGCGGCCTGCCGGGCTCAGCGGCGCTGGCCAAGGTCAGCCCGACCTACCGCACGCCGGTGGCGGCGATCTGGACTGCATCGATCCTGTCGGTGCTTTTCGTCTGGGGTTCGTCGGTGGTTTCGGTCGCCGGCACCTCGGCCTACACCATCGTCGTGTCCTGCACCGTCATCTTCCTGTTCCTGTCCTTCACCGTGCCGATCGTGCTCGGCATGATGGCCTGGGGCACGCCGAAGTGGGACAAGATGGGACCTTGGAACATGGGACGCGGCATCTTCATGCTGTTTGCCGTGCTCTCGATCCTGTCGATGATCCTGATCTTCGTCATCGGCATCCAGCCGCCGAACAACTGGGCGCTCTATATCACCGTCAGCTTCTTCATCCTGACGGCGATCGTGTGGTTTGCCTTCGAGCGCAACCGCTTCCAGGGGCCGCCGCTCGGCGACATCATCGCGGCGCGCCAGGCGGCGATCAAGGCAGCCGAACAGGCGGTCGGCGAGACCGGCCACTAACGTCGTCATCTCAATCATGGCCGGCATCGCGCCGGCCATGGTTTCGTTCACCCCTCTCAATCGACAAGCGCTGGAGTGCCACAAGAATGGCCGGAAATTTCTCGTTCGATCAGTTGAAGAAGGCGGTCTCCAGCGGCGAGATTGACACGGTGCTGGCCTGCATCGTCGATCTGCAGGGCCGGCTCGCGGGGAAACGTTTCCTGGCGCAATATTTCGTCGATTCCGCCCATGACGAGACGCATGGCTGCAACTATCTGCTGGCCGCCGACATCGATATGGAGCCGGTGCCCGGCTACAAGGCGGCAAGCTGGTCGAAGGGCTATGGCGATTTCGTCATGAAGCCGGACCTGGCGACACTACGGCGCATTCCATGGCTGGAAAAGACCGCGCTGGTGATCTGCGACGTGCTTGACCACCACACCCATGACGACCTGCCGCATTCGCCGCGCGCCATCCTGAGGAAGCAAGTCAAGCGGCTGAAGGAACGCGGCTATATCGGCTATTTCGCCTCCGAGCTCGAATTCTATCTGTTCAACGAGACCTATGATTCCGCCCGCAAGAAGCACTGGCAGGGCCTTGACACCGCCTCGCCCTACATCGGCGACTATCAGATCGGCATCACCACCAAGGAAGAAGGCGTCATGCGCCGGCTTCGCAACGAGATGGATGCGGCCGGCATCCCGATCGAGAACTCCAAGGGCGAGTGGGGTCCGGGCCAGGAAGAGATCAATGTGCGCTATGCCGAGGCGCTCGAGATGGCCGACCGCCACGTCATCCTGAAGAACGGCGCCAAGGAAATCGCCGAGTCCGAAGGCAAGGCGATCTCCTTCATGTCCAAGTACAATTACGGGCTCGCCGGCAATTCCAGCCACATCCACAATTCGCTGTGGAGCGCCGACGGCAAGACGCCGCTGTTCTTCGACAAGAAGGCCGACTGGACGCTGTCGACGCTCGGCCAGCAATGGGCGGCGGGCCAGCTTAAATACGCCAAGGAATTCACCTGGTTCCTGGCGCCCTACATCAATTCCTACAAGCGCTTCCAGGCCGGCACCTTCGCGCCGACCAAGATCATGTGGAGCGAAGACAACCGCACCGCCGGCTTCCGCCTCTGCGGCGAGGGCACCAAGGGCATCCGCATGGAATGCCGCATCGGCGGCGCCGACTTGAACCCGTATCTCGCCTTTGCGGCGCTGATCGCGGCCGGCCTTGCCGGCATCGACGAAAAGCTCGAGCTGCAGAAGCCGTTTGTCGGCGACGCTTACCAGGCCTCGCGCCTGCCGGAGATCCCGAAGACACTGCGAGACGCCACCGAGACGCTGGCCAAGTCGAAAATGCTGAAGCAGGCGCTCGGCGAGGACGTGCTCGAACACTATGTCCACACCGCGAAGTGGGAGCAGTTCGAATACGACCGCCGGATCACGGATTGGGAACTGCACAGAGGGTTCGAGCGGTATTAAGGTTGCCGGGAACACCGGCGCCCCTCACCCTAACCCCGTGAACAATGGGCGGACGGCGTCAGCGCCGGAGCTTCTTCCTTCTCCCCATCACTATACGGGGGAGAAGGTGCCGGCAGGCGGATGAGGGGCACACCAAGCCATATGATTTCGATTGTTAGAACGTGCGAGGACTTAGAAAATGACCGAAACGGTCAAACTCAAATCACCCGTCGATGGTTCGATCTATGCCGAGCGTCCGATCGCCACGGACCAGGCCATCAACGCCGCGGTCGAACGCGCCAAGGCGGCGCAGGAAAAATGGGCTGAGACGCCGATCGTCGAGCGCGGCAAGTACATGCTTGCCATGCTGGAAGCGCTGGTCGCCATGAGCGACGAGATCGTGCCGGAGATCGCTTGGCAGATGGGGCGCCCGGTGCGCTATGGCGGCGAGTTCGGCGGCGTCAAGGACCGCACCAACTACATGGTCGAGATCGCCGAATCGGCGCTGAAGCCGGTCATGGCCTCCAACCCGAAAGATGGTTTCCGCCGCTATGTGAAGAAGGTTCCACTCGGCGTCGTCATGGTGATCGCGCCGTGGAACTATCCCTATCTGACCGCCGTCAACACCATCGTGCCGGCGCTGATGGCGGGCAGCGCGGTCATCCTCAAGCACGCGGCGCAGACGCTGCTGGTCGGCGAGCGTTTCCAACAGGCCTTCGACAAGGCGGGGCTTCCCAAGGGCCTGTTCCAGAACGTCGTGCTGAACCACGCCCAGACCGAGAAGCTGCTCGGCTCCGGCAAGATCGATCATGTCAACTTCACCGGTTCGGTCGGCGGCGGCCGCGCCATCGAGAAGGCGGCGGCCGGCACCTTCATGACGCTCGGCCTCGAACTCGGCGGCAAGGATCCGGCCTATGTGCTGCCGGATGCCAAGATGGACCACGCCGTCGCCAACCTGGTCGACGGTGCCTTCTACAATTCCGGCCAGTGCTGCTGCGGCATCGAACGCGTCTATGTGCATGAGAGGGTCTATGACGAATTCGTCGAAGGCTTCATCGCCGAGACGAAGAACTATGTCGTCGGCAATCCGCTGGAACAGGCGACGACGATGGGGCCGATGGCGCAGGCGCGGTTCGCCGACCTGATCCGCGAGCAGAAGGCCGAGGCGCTGCGCAAGGGTGCTGCAGCGCACATCGACATGAAGGTGGCCGACGACAGAGCCGGCTCGCCCTATCTGGCGCCGGAAGTGCTGACCGGGGTTGACCACCAGATGAGCGTCATGCGCGAGGAAAGCTTTGGCCCGATCGTCGGCATCATGAAGGTGCGCAACGACGAGGAGGCGATCGCGCTCATGAACGACAGCCCCTATGGGCTGACCGCCTCGATCTGGACCGGTGACATCGAGCATGCGGTGGCGATCGGCGACCGCGTCGAGACCGGCACGGTGTTCATGAACCGCTGCGACTATCTCGATCCGGCGCTGGTCTGGACCGGGGTCAAGGACACCGGCAAGGGCGCGGCCCTTTCGGCCATCGGCTACGACAATCTGACCCGGCCGAAATCCTATCATCTGCGTGAAGCCATCTGAATTTCGAAAGACAAAAATGTCCAAGCTCATCTCCAAATGGAACTACCCCACCACCGTTCGCTTCGGCGCCGGGCGCATCAAGGAACTGCCCGATGTACTCGCGGCCACCGGCATCAAGCGGCCGCTCTTCGTCACCGACCCGGGGCTGGCCCAGCTGCCGGTCGTCGCCTCGACCTTGAAGATCCTCGACGATGCCAAGGTGCCCTATGGCGTGTTTTCCGAGGTGAAGCCGAACCCGGTGGATTCGAACCTGATTGCCGGCATCGCCGTCTTCAAAAAGGGCAAGCATGACGGCGTCATCGCCTTCGGCGGCGGCTCGGCACTCGATCTTGGCAAGCTGATCGCTTTCCAGGCCGGCCAGACGCGCCCGGTCTGGGATTTCGAGGATGTCGGCGACTGGTGGACCAGAGCCGATTCCGATGCGATCGCGCCGATCATCGCCGTGCCGACCACCGCCGGCACGGGCTCCGAAGTCGGCCGCGCCGGCGTCATCACCAATGAGGCGACGCACACCAAGAAGGTCATCTTCCATCCGAAACTTTTGCCGGCCATCGTCATTGCCGATCCGGAACTGTCGGTCGGCATGCCGGGCTTCATCACCGCCGGCACCGGCATGGATGCGCTGGCCCACTGCCTCGAGGCCTATTGCGCGCCGGGCTATCACCCGATGGCCGACGGCATCGCAGTGGAAGGCATTCGGCTGGTCTTCGAGAACCTGCCGAAGGCCTATGCCAACGGCAAGGATCTCGTCGCCCGCGCCCATATGATGAGCGCGGCGGCCATGGGCGCCGCCGCCTTCCAGAAGGGGTTAGGGGCCATCCACTCGCTGTCGCATCCGATCGGTGCGCTCTACGACACCCATCACGGCATGACCAACGCCGTGTTCATGCCCTATGTGCTGGCCTTCAATCGCGACGCGATCGATGAGCGCATCGCCAGGGTCGCCGCCTATTGCGGCATCAAGGGCGGCTTCGATGGTTTCGCCAGGGCGATCATCAAGCTGCGCAAGGAGCTCAAGGTGCCGCATGCGCTGCCGGGCCTGATCAAGGGGCTCGACATGGACAAGAAGCGCAAGGGGCTGATTGCCGACATGGCGGTGGTCGATCCGACCGCCGGCGGCAACCCGGTCAAGCTGACCAAGAAGGCGGCGCTGACGCTGCTCGAAAACGCCATCGCCGGCGCCGTCTGAGGCGGATTTCGCGTCGGAAGTGATCTGGAAAACGAGGGGAAAGGAAAGGGGAAAGGGCTACAGGCAGGGCAAAAACTAGTTAGCCGGAAAAATAGTCGCGAAGCGATTGCTACAGCCGGTTAAAAAGAGTTTACTTTTTCGTACTGCGGGGTGCCGGTTTCACAAAGCTTTCATCTGGCTGTCACACGAAAACGATACCGCATCGCAGGCGTCCAACGGCGTCAGTTCAACGGAGAGAACACATGTTCAAATTCACGGGGAAAGTGCTTTCCCTTTCGGCCGCGGCGCTTTTCGCGTCGACGGTGATTTCGTCCGCGGATGCGCTGGACGATCTCGTCAAGGCCGCCAAGGCCGAGGGCCAGCTCACGACCATCGCGCTGCCGCACAGCTGGTGCGGCTACGGCGACGTCATCGCCGGCTTCAAGGCGAAGTATCCGGGAATCACCATCAATGAGCTCAATCCCGACGCCGGCTCCGGCGACGAGATCGAAGCGATCAAGGCCAACAAGGACAACAAGGGTCCGCAGGCGCCCGACGTCATCGATGTCGGCCTGTCCTTCGGCCCGTCCGCCAAGGCTGACGGCCTGATCCAGCCCTACAAGGTGTCGACCTGGGACTCGATCCCCGACAGTGCCAAGGACCCTGAAGGCTACTGGTACGGCGATTACTACGGCGTGCTCGCCTTCGGCGTGAACAAGGCCGTCGTCCAGAACGCACCACAGGACTGGGCTGACCTGGAGAAGTCGGAATATGCCAACTCGGTGGCGCTCGCTGGTGATCCGCGCACGTCGAACAACGCCGTCATGTCGGTCTACGCTGCGGGCCTCGCGACTGGCGGCACCGCCGGCCAGGACGCCGCCGCCAAGGGGCTGCAGTTCTTCAAGAAGCTCAACGACGCCGGCAACTTCGTGCCGGTCGACGGTGAAGCGGCGGCTGTCGCCCAGGGCACGACCCCGATCGTGATGAACTGGGACTACAACCTGCTTGCCATGCGCGACAAGATGGCTGGTAATCCGGAAATCGAAATCGTCGTGCCAAAGGGAGCGGTGGTCGCAGGCGTCTACGTACAGGCGATCAGTGCCTATGCGCCGCATCCGAACGCAGCCAAGCTGTGGATGGAGTATCTGTATTCCGACGAAGGCCAGCTCGGCTGGCTGAAGGGCTACTGCCACCCGATCCGCTTCAATGACCTCGCCAAGAAGAACGCGATCCCGAAGGAAATGCTGGACAAGCTACCGGCGGCCGAGAACTACGAAAAGGCGGTCTTCCCTACCTTGGAGGAACAGAACGCTGCCAAGAAGGAAATTAGCACGAACTGGGACGCCATCGTTGGCGCCGTCGTGAAGTAATGCATAGGGCGCCGGCCGGTTCGCTGCCCGGCGCCCTATGCCAAATTTCGGGAATTCCATGGCAGACTCGACAATGCCCCAGACAGCCAGCGTCAGTCCGCGTGCGCCGGAGATCAGCCGCCTTCGGCTGCCACTGTATTGGTTAGGCGTAGCTCCGTTCTTCGTTTTCGCGCTGCTCTTTCTGATCTTGCCGACGGTAGGGCTGATCGCGGGTGCGTTCAAAAATGCAGCCGGCGACTATACGTTCGACAACATCATAGCGTTGTCGCAGCCCAAGCTCGCCGCGGCCTATCTGGTTTCCATTCAGATCAGCTTTGTTTCCGCGGTGCTTGGGGCCTTGATCGGCCTGGCAATGGCAGTGGCAGTCGTTCGCGGAGGCTTGCCGTCGTGGTTACGCTCGGCGACCTTGACCTTCTCTGGCGTCGCCTCGAATTTCGCCGGCGTACCGCTGGCATTCTCGTTCATCGCGACGCTAGGTCGGCTCGGAGTGGCGACGATCCTGTTGCGAGACATTTTCGGCATTAACATCTATTCGCTCGGCTTCAGTATCTTTTCGTTCTGGGGCCTTATCCTCACCTACCTCTATTTCCAGATTCCATTGATGATCGTCATCATCACGCCGGCGGTCGATGGGCTGAAGAAGGAATGGGGCGAAGCCGCCGCCACGCTCGGCGCAACCAATTGGCAATATTGGCGCATGGTGGTCATCCCGGTCTTGTGGCCGAGTTTTCTCGGTACGACGGTCCTCCTCTTTGCCAACGCGTTCGGAGCGGTCGCGACGGCCTATGCACTGACGGGACCGTCACTCAACATCGTGCCAATCCAGCTGTTCGCGCAGATACGCGGCGACGTGCTTTACAATCCCAATCTAGGCTACGCGCTTGCATTCGGCATGATCGTCATCACCGGCCTGGCCAACCTCTTCTATATCTTGTTCCAACGGCGAGCCGAACGGTGGCTGAAATGAAGCAAGGCAGTCGCTTTTGGGCTTGGCTCGTTTTTGGCGTGGGAATCACCTATTTTATCCTGCCGCTTTTGGCGACCTTTGAATTCTCCTTGCGCAAGCGGCGCGGGGAATACTCCTTTGACGCCTACCGCTCAGTCTTCGGAGATCCGAATTTCCAGACGACATTTACCTACTCCGTGGTGGTGGCGGTCTTCACCATTCTTTTGGGCGTGCTTCTCGTTGTCCCGACGGCCTACTGGATTCGGCTACGGCTACCGAACCTGCGGCCGGTTGTAGAGTTCATCACTCTGCTGCCGCTGGTTATTCCCGCTATCGTCATCGTCTTCGGCTATATCAGAATGTTCGGTTCGAATTCGGCGTTGCCTTTTCTGGCGACAGCGCGCGGCACCGATGTTCTGCTGGTCATCGGCTATGCGGTGCTGGCACTGCCTTATATGTACAGGGCGGTCGATACCGGTCTCCGGACCATCGACGTCAGAACGCTCACCGAAGCCGCACAAATCCTCGGCGCCGGCTGGACCACCATTATCGCCCGCATCATCCTGCCGAACGTACTGATCGCCGTCTTGTCCGGCGCGTTCCTGAGTTTTGCCATCGTCATTGGCGAATTCACCATGGCCTCGCTGTTGAATCGCCCGGCCTTCGGCCCCTACCTGCAGAACATCGGCGCCAACAGTGCCTATGAGCCGTCAGCACTGGCGATCATTTCGTTTGCCATTACCTGGGGGTGCATGTCGCTGATCCAGATCCTGTCGCGTTTTGCGCCGAAATCGGCGAACCGTCCGAACTGATCGAAAGAAAATGCCATGGCCGAGCCATTCCTCTCAATCCAGCATGTCCAAAAGTCCTTCGGCGCCACCACCGTGGTGCAGGATTTCAATCTCGACGTGCAGCCGGGCGAATTCGTCTCCTTCCTCGGGCCATCGGGCTGCGGCAAGACGACGGTGCTGCGCATGGTCGCCGGCTTCGAGGAGCCGAGCGCCGGCAAGATCGTCGCGGCCGGCAAGGACATCACAAGGCTCAAGCCCAACCAGCGCAATGTCGGCATGGTGTTCCAGGCCTATGCGCTGTTCCCCAACCTGACGGTCGCGCAGAACATCGCCTTCGGGCTGAAGGTCGCCGGCATGCCGAGGGCCGATGCCGACAGGCGCGTCGCCGAGATGCTGGACCTCATCAAGCTGCCGCAGATGGGCGATCGCTATCCCTACCAGCTCTCCGGCGGCCAGCAGCAGCGCATCGCGCTGGCGCGCGCGATCGCGCCGAAGCCGAAGCTCTTGCTGCTCGACGAGCCGCTGTCGGCGCTCGACGCCAAGGTGCGCGTGTCGCTGCGCGAGGAAATCCGCTCGATCCAGAAGAAGCTCGGCATCACCACCATCTTCGTCACCCACGACCAGGAAGAGGCGCTGTCGATCTCGGACCGCATCGCCGTCATGTATGGTGGCAAGGCCGAGCAGGTCGGCACGCCGTTCGAGATCTACAACCGGCCGGCAACCAAGTTCGTCGCCAACTTCGTCGGCACGCTGAATGTGCTCGAAGGCACGGTGACCGACGCCGCTTCGGGCACGGTGCGCGTCAATTCGCAAGAGGTCGCGCTCAAAGGCAAGCTCAACGGTTCCAAGTCCGGCGACACGCTGTCGCTGGCGCTGCGGCCCGAGGCGATTTCGCTCGGCCGCCAGCCCGGTCGCGATTCCAGCCTTTCGGGCGAAATCGCCGAGGTGCATTTCCTCGGCTCGGTCATCCGGGTTCGCGTCGGCATCGGCGGCAGCACGGTCTCGCTCGACACGTTCAACAGCCCGGCAACACCGCCGCCCGCCGTCGGCGAAAAGGCCGAGATTTCGTTCTCGTCGGGCGATATGCTGGTGCTGCACTAGACAAACAGCGGCGGTGTTCCGAAAGGTCGAGGCTGCAAGCCGACGCGATGAATAGCAGCGGAGAATGCTACGGCAATCACGACTGCCTCTGGCGAAGCCTATGATGAAGCAGACAAGGGCATAGCGTCCCCGACAGACCTGGAAGTCATTACGGCAAAAACAGAAGCTGCCATCAACCGGCAGATCGTCTGGGTCATCGGCATCGCCTTAACCGTCATCGACGTTATGATCGCCCCTGAAAATCTGGGCCTGACGGCCCGCTTGGCCAGCCTTCATTTTGCCTCCACGGTCAGGCCGTTTTTGCTTGGCTCCATCGCGACGGCCGCGTTTGTGCTGCTATTGTGGCTGCGGTCGCTTCCGCGCCTCTCGCGTCGTCACCTTACTTCACAGTGATCTTTCCAAACGACGGACTACTAAATGCGTTCTTGGTTTTGTCGTAGCCCGCACAGCCTTCCTTCCCCGCCCGAATCTTCTCCCATGTGACACAGAGTTTGTTACCCTTGAGCTTCCAAGTGCCCTTTTGCTTCTCTAGCCCGGAGACGATTTCTGACGTTCCGCCCGCCTTATGACGGGCGCAGACAACTCCCGCTTTCGCGGTTATGCACAGTGTCCTTCCAATCAATTCCTCCTCGATTTGCTTGGCGGTCATCGTTTCCGCGAAAGCGTTCGGCACTAACGCGAAGACGAAACTAGAAATAATAATCAAGCGTTGCATCGTTTTCCTCCCATCGAAAGGACTCATTCTTTACGTTGCGGAGCGTTTTGTCAATTTAGAAGTCTGAACGAGAACTATAGAATACGAAATGTGCCCCCTTTAACCAAGTAACGGATACAGGCGCTTTCGCCAAAATCCCGCCCAAGGCGAAGAGAAAATGCAACGATTGCTTTCACCTTACCTCTACCGGGATCGCAACGCCATCGAGCGCACGTTCTGCGGCGCATCGCCACCGTTGCGATCCTCTCGCGCAGAATTTCTTCGCCGTCTCCATCGGCGTAACCGTCAGCTATTGGTTGTGAGTCCGGACCTAGGGACAATCAACAGCATCTTGCCGCATTGCCACTGCCAACTACCCCGCTTCGCCGCTACGATGGGGATATGGCGCTTTTCGAACTGACCCTCGTCCTGCTCCTGATCGCTGTTGCGCTGACTGCGGTGTCGCGGCGTCTGGAGATACCCTATCCATCCCTGCTGGCTCTGGCAGGCGCCGGGATTGCGTTCGTGCCCGGGGCGCCGACGATCGAGATCGACCCGGAACTGGCGCTTGCGCTGTTCATCGCGCCGGTGCTGCTCGATGCGGCCTATGACACGTCGCTGCGCGATCTCAACCGCTACCGGCTGCCACTCGTGGCGCTGGCGCTCGGCGCCGTCATCTTCACCACCGCAGCCGTTGCCTTCGTCGGCTGGAAAATGGCCGGGCTGCCGATAGCCGCGGCGATAGCGCTTGGCGCCATCGTCGCACCGCCGGACGCGGTGGCGGCGAGCGCCGTGCTCGGGCAATTCAAGGTGCCGCATCGGATCACGGCCATCCTGCAGGGCGAGAGCCTGCTCAACGATGCCACCGCGCTCCTGATCTACCGGCTGGCGGTATCGGCAACGCTCGGCTCGATCATGCTGAGCAACGCCATTCCGACGATCCTGCTGTCGACGATCGGCAGCCTGGTCGCGGGTTATGTGCTTGGCCGCTTCTCGCTGCTCACGCTTACCCGCATCGAAGACGCGGCGAGCAGCACGGTGGTGCAATTCGCCGGGACATTCGGCGTCTGGATCCTGGCAGACAGGCTGGGGCTTTCCGCCATCATCACCATCGTCGTCTACGCCATGACCATCGCACGCACCGCACCGCGCCTGATGTCGGCGAGGAGACGCGTCAGCACCTATTCGGTCTGGGAGTCGGCGGTGTTCGTGCTCAACGTGCTGGCCTTCGTGCTGATGGGCCTGCAGGCACGGTCGATCGTCGGCCGGTTGGCCGGGGAAGGGCAGGCCGAAGCATTCGTCTTCGCCGCAACGGTGCTGGCCGTGGTCATCGTATCGCGTCTCGTCTGGGTTATGAGCTATGGTGTGATCATCAGATGGCTCGCTCGCTTCGGCAGTGCCGAGCGGCGAAGGGAAGCGCCAACTGTTCGCGGCGGCGTGCTTATCGGCTGGTGCGGCATGCGTGGGCTGGTGACATTGGTGGCGGCGTTCGCCTTGCCGGCCGATTTTCCCGGCCGCGATCCGATCGTGCTCGCCGCTTTCGCGGTTGTTCTCGGCACGCTGGTGCTGCAAGGCATCACCCTGAAGCCGCTGCTGCGCTGGCTTGACCTCGATCCGGACAGTACGGTCGATCGCGAGGTGGCGCAGGCACGCGTGGCCATCATGGAGGCGGCGCTTAGTGTATTGAGCGGCAAGACATCGAATGCGGCTGCCGCGGTGCGCGAGCAATATACGGCCCAGCGGACGATCGCGGAAAACCCGGAAAACGCGCAGGCGGCGACGGAGTATGACCGGCTGCGTCTCTATGCCATCAACAGTCAGCGCGACGCTCTCGAAGAATTGCGCCGCAACGGCACGATAGGCGACGAGGCCTATCACCGTCTGGAGGAGGAGATCGACTGGTCCGAACTGGCGGCCTCTCCAGCCGGGCGGTTCCAACCGCTGACAACCTAGATCGGGAAAGAGAAAGCCGAACACTGGTCACATCTGGCCCAGCCCCGGCGTTGGTGCGGTCCATTGCAAGGCCTTCGCCGAACCGCTACTGCCATCACGAAATTGAGCCGGATAAGCAATGAAGCTCGTCAGCTACAACATCCAGTACGGCTTCGGCGGCGATGGCCGCTACGACCTCGCGCGCTGTGCCAAGATCGTTGCCGGCGCCGACATCATCGCCTTGCAGGAGGTGGAGCGGCACTGGCAGCGCACAAACGAGGACGATCAGCCGGAACTTCTTTCCCGGTTGCTGCCCGGCTATCACTGGGTCTATGGCCCGGCCTTCGACATGGATGCGAGCCAGGAACGCGATGGCCGCATGGTCACCCGTCGCCGGCAGTTCGGCACCATGCTGCTGTCCAGGCTGCCGATCGTCTGGTCGCGCCTGCACACGCTGCCGCTGCGCCGCACGCTGCGGCCGCTCAACACCCGCAATGCGGCACTCGAATGCATGATCCGTACCCCAGCCGGGCCGGTTCGGTTCCTCTCGCTGCATCTCGCCCACATCGCCGCTGAGGAGCGGCTGGAGCAGATCGACTATCTGCTCAACGAACATCGCCGGGCGCCGTCCGATGGCGGTCCCTGGAGCGGCGCCGACGATGAGCCCGAGCGCAACTGGAGCAATGGCGAGCCCGAGCCGGAGAACCCGCTCGCCGCGATCTGGCTGGGTGATTTCAATATGGAGCCCGGGAGCGCCGAATACCGGCGCATCGTCGGCAGCACGCCGTATCATCGGGGTGCCGCGTATCTCGACGGCTTTGTCGATGCCACCGCCGTTGCCGCCGAGCCAGTGGCGGATTTCCATACGCATGTGAAGACGATCGACGGCAAAGTGACCAAGCGCCGGCTCGACCATTGCTTCGTCGGCGGCACTTTTGCGGATCGCGTGCGTTCGGTCAGGGCCGACATCGGCGAGATCGCCTCGGACCATTTTCCGCTGCGTGTCGACATCGACCTGGAGACGCCGCTCGCCGCTGCGACAGCCGGAGGCGGATGAGGCAGCAATGACCTTGTTCGTCTTCTTCGCGGTCCTTGCCGCCGCCGCCATGCACGCGATCTGGAACGCGCTGGTCAAGGTGCATCTCGATCGCTTCCTGTCGATTACGCTGATGACGCTCGGCATGGGCGCGGCAGGACTGGTGGTGCTGCCTTTCGTCGAGGTGCCGAAGGCCGAAGTGTGGCCCTACATCATCGCTTCGGTGATCTTCCACATGGGCTACCGAACCTTCCTCATCGGCGCTTACAGGGCCGGCGATTTCGCCCAGACCTATCCGCTGGCGCGCGGCACGGCGCCGCTGCTCGCCGCACTCGGCGGCATGGTGGTGGTCAAGGAGGTGCCGGCACCGCTTGCCATCCTCGGCATTCTGCTGTTGTCGGCCGGCACTGTGGTGATGTCGTTTCGCGGCGGCGCGCATCTGGAGCGGCTCAATCTGCGCGCGGTCGGTTTTGCGCTCGGCACCTCGATCTTCATCGCCAGCTATACGCTGTCCGACGGCAGCGGCGCGCGGCTCGCCGCTACCGCACAGAGCTATGCCGCCTGGCTGTTCATCTGCGATGCCATCGGGGCGCTGGTACTGTGCCTCATCTTCCGTGGACGCCAAGCGCTGCCGGTGCTGGCGCGCGACTGGAAGGCGGGTCTGTTCACCGGCGTGCTCAGCGGTGCCGCCTACTGGATCGTCATGTGGGCGATGACCAAGGCGCCGATCGCCTCGGTCGCCTCGCTGCGCGAGACCTCCATCCTGTTCGCCATGTTGATCTCGGTCTTCGCGCTGGGCGAAAAGATGACGGGCTGGCGGGGTGCCGCCGCGCTCAGCATCGTCGCCGGCGTCGTGGCGCTCAGGCTGGGTTAGCCAAGCACCGTCATCACCTGGCCGCGCCGTTCCGGACTGAAGCGGATGACGACGATGATGCAGACCGCGACCACGCCCGCGAAAAGCGCCAGCGCGTAGCCGTAGCTGCCGCCCGGAGCCTCAGCGATGCCTGCCTGGTAAGGACCGCCATAGGAGGCCGCGAGATTGCCGGCCTGGTAGATGAAGCCGGGCAAGGTCGCGCGCACGGCGCCGGGCGAAAGCTCGTTGAGGTGCACCGGAATGACGCCCCAGGCGCCCTGGACCGCGACCTGCATGATGAAGGCGCCGATGGCCAGCATGAAGGGCGTGGTCGAGTAGGCCCACAGCGGAATCGACGGCAAGGCGATCAAACAGGCGATGGTGATTGCATTGACGCGGCCGATCTTCTCGGACAGCGCGCCGAACGCCAGGCCACCGACGATGGCGCCGATGTTGGCGACGATGGTGATCCAGCTCACCGTATGCGGGTCGAAGCCATGCTGCTTCTTCAGGAAGGTCGGGTAGAGGTCCTGGGTGCCATGGCTGAAGAAGTTGAAGAACATCATCAGCACCACCGCATAGAGCGCGACGCCCCAGTGCTTTTGCAGCGTTTCCAGGAGCCCCGGCCTGGCCGTTTTCTGTGCGTCGACGAAGGCCGGTGATTCCGGCACATGGGAGCGGATGAACAGGACGATCAGTGCCGGCAGGAAGCTGAGCAGGAACATGGCCCGCCAGCCGATCGTATAGCCGCCGATCGTTTGCTGATAGAGCAAGCCATAGACCACTGCCGCCAGCAGGTAGCCGGCCGGATAGCCGCACTGCAGGATGCCCGAGACCATGCCGCGTGCGCTGGGCGGGATGGACTCCATGGCGAGCGAACTCCCGAGCCCCCATTCGCCGCCCATGGCGATGCCGAACAAGGCGCGCAACGCCAGGAAGATGCCGAGATTGGGCGAGAAGGCGGCCAGTGCGCCGATCACCGAATAGCTGACGATGTTGAGCATCAGGATCGGCTTGCGGCCGTATTTGTCGGCGAGCATGCCGAAGAAGAATGCGCCGATGAAGCGCGTCGCCAGTGTCAGGAACAGCGCCTTGGAGACGGCCGGCACGTCAGCATGGAATTCAGTTGCAATATCCGTGAGCAGGAATGTCAGAAGGAAGAAATCAAAGGCGTCCAGGGTCCAGCCCAGAAATGACGCCAGTACGGTTTTCTTCTGCTGCGAATTAAGGGGCAAATTGTTCCTCCTTCCATCTTCACGGATGCGAGGAACTATCGGCCAGTTTGCGTAAGGCCGGTGGTCACTTTTTCGCGCGGCTCATGTGATCGAACGCCGCCTGGAATGACAGGTCCGGGACGCAGCTCGAGGATTGGTTCTAGATTTCCAGATCGAAGACCATCAGCCCGTCGGTGTCACCTTCAAGCGCCGCGACCAGGCGAGCGCCGGCGCGCTGATGCGCTTCGTGCACCAGATAGGCGTCGCGGCAGGCGGCGTCACGGAAGTCGATGGTGAAGCCGTGCTAGAAGCCGCGCGCAAACGGTTCGGGGCTGACATTGGCGCTGAATTTTACCACATCCATGCCATCGATCGCCCAGCGCAGCGCTTCGAGATCGGCGTGGATCGCCGCGCGTTCGGCGTCGGCGACATCGCTGCGGAAGCGGACGAAGACACAGTGCCTGATCATATTTTTGTCCCTCCGATTACGCTGCGCGGTTTCCAGAGAAAACAGCCGGCGGCAGCGGCTCGCGGCCAAGGATCAGGTCGGCGCCCTTTTCGCCGACCATGATGGTCGGCGCGTTGGTGTTGGAGGAGGGGACGCGCGGCATTACCGAAGCATCGCAGACGCGCAGGCCGTCGATGCCGCGCAGCCTGAGGTCGGGTGTCACCACGGCCATCTCGTCATGGCCCATGCGGCAGGTGCCGACCGGATGATGATCGGTCTTGGAACTGCGGCAGGCATAGTCGAACAGTTCGTCGTCGCTCTGCAGGGTAGGGCCGGGCAGCACTTCGCGCAGGACATAGGGTTGCAGCGCCTTCTGGCGCATGATCTCGCGCGCCAGCCGGAGTCCCTTGATCGACATGTCGCGGTCATAGGGATCGGACCAGTAGTTCGGGTCGATCATCGGGTGGTCGGCCGGGTCGGCGCTCTTCAGCCGCACCGTGCCACGCGAGCGTGGGCGCAGGAAGGCCGAGTTCAGCGTCACGCCCGGATTCCTAAGCTTCTCGACGCCGGCCTCGATGCCGGAGCCGAGGCCGAGATGGAACTGGATGTCGGGTGAGGCGGCGGTCGGGTCGGCGTACCAGAAGCCGCCGGTCTCGAACAGGCTGGAGGCCACCGGGCCTTTCTTCAATAGCAGATATTGCAGGCCGGCCCATGCCGTGCGGTGCAGCTTGGCGTAGTTGTCATAGGTGTGGTCGCCGGTGCATTCGGCGATGACGAACAGGTCGAGATGGTCCTGCATGTTGGAGCCGACGCCGGGCAGGTCGTGCACCGGCGTCACGCCGACCGCTTTCAGATGATCGGCCGGGCCGATGCCCGACTGCATGAGAAGCTTGGGCGAGCCGATGGCACCGGAAGAGACGATCACCTCGCGCTCGGCGCGCAGGATTTTTGTCTCGCCGCCGGGCTTATCGACGATCTCGACGCCGATGGCGCGGCCCTTCTCGACGACGATGCGGGTGACCAGCACGTCCGTCCTGACGGTGAGGTTCTTGCGGGCGCGGATCGGCTTCAGATAGGCGACCGAGGCGGAAGATCGTCGCGCGTCCTTCTGGGTGAGCTGATAATAGCCGACGCCTTCCTGGCTGGCGCCGTTGAAGTCGGGATTGAAAGGAATGCCCATCTCCTGGCCGGCGCGGAAATAGGCCTCACAGATCGGCAGCGGCGAAATCGGGTTGGAGACGCCGAGCGGACCCTGATCGCCATGAAAGTCGTTGGCATAGCGCTGGTTGTTCTCGGCGCGCTTGAAATAGGGCAGCACGTCGCGATAGCCCCAGCCTGCAAGGCCTTCCTCCTTCTCCCAGGCGTCGTAGTCGCGGGCGTTGCCGCGCGTGTAGATCTGGGCGTTGATGGAGGAGCCGCCGCCGACCACCTTGGCCTGCGTATACCAGAAGACGCGGTCCTTCATGTTTTTCTGCGGCACGGTCGACCAGCCCCAGGAGGCGATGCCCTTGGTCATTTTGGCGAAGCCCGCCGGCATGTGGATCAGCGGGTGCCAGTCCTTGCCACCTGCCTCGAGCAGCAGAACCGAATTCGAGGGATCCTCGCTCAGCCGGTTGGCGAGAACGCAACCGGCCGGGCCGGCGCCAACGATTATGTAGTCGGTCATGGTCTCATCCGTTCAGAGCCTCGGCACCGAAAGCGCGCCGTCGACATTGATGATCGAGCCGGTGGAAAAGCCGAACTTGCCGCCGGCAAGGGCGGCCACCACGGCGCCGATATCGCCTGCTTCGCCCCAGCGCTTGGCCGGCACCAGACCGCCGTCGATCAGCTTGTCGTATTTGGCGGCGACGCCTGCCGTCATGTCGGTGCGGATGATGCCCGGCCGCAGCTCGAACACGCCGATGTTCTCGGCGGCGAGCCTTAGCGCCAGATTCTTCACCCACATCGACAGCCCCGCCTTGGAAATGCAGTAGTCGGAGCGTTCCGGCGAGGCCATTTCGGCGCTGACCGAGGTGACGGTGATGATCGATTTCGGATGGCCGCCAGGTGCTGCCAGCATTGCCTTGGCGACGGCTTGGCTGAGGAAGACCGTGCCGCGCAGATTGATGTCGAGCGTGCGGTCGAAATTCTCCGGCTTCAGGTCCAGCAGGTCGCCACGCACCACGGCGCCGACGCCGGCATTGTTGACCAGGCAGTCGATGCGGCCGAAGGCGTTCGTTGCAGCGTCGACCAATGCGGCGTGGCCGTCGAGATTGGCGATGTCGCAGCGATGATAGGCGAATGCCGCGCCACGCGCGGTGATGTTGGCAGCAAGTCCTTCGTCGGCCTTTTCGGCGAGGTCGGCGACAAGAATATCGAAGCCGGCATCGGCCAGCGCTTCGGCGCAGGCCAGTCCAATGCCGCGCGCGCCGCCGGTGACAATGACTGCCGGGCGGGTCATGCGGCAAGCTCCGTCTTGCGGATATGATCGGCGACGCGCAGTGCCTGGGCGGCGATCGACAATGCCGGGTTGACGGCCGCCGAGTTGGGCAGGAAACCGCCGTCGACGACGAACAGGTTCTGGTGGTCGAAAGCGCGGCAGAACGGGTCGAGCGGCGACGTCGCCGGATCGTTGCCCATCTTCACGGTGCCGCACTGGTGCGACGGCGTGCGCTTGTCGAAAGGGCGCGACAGCACGATCGGATAGCCGCAGGCGCGGAAGTTTTCGCGCATTACCTTGGTCAGGCCTTCTAGCGACTGCATGTTGGAGCGCCGCCACTGCATGACGATGTCCTTGCCGTCGACCATGATGCGGCTTTCGGGATCGGGCAGGTCCTCGCACATCAGATACCAGTCGACGGCGTGGCCGGCCATGAAGTCGAGCGCGAATTTCGGCGCCAGTTTCACGTTCGCCCTGAGCATGTTGCCGTCGATCTTGCCGAGAAGCTGGACGTTGCCCAGCGGCTTGCCGCCCTTGCCGTCCGACAGATAGTAGTCGTTGAGCATCAGCGTCTTCTGGTAGACAGCGTCGTTCCTTCGGCGTGGATCGATCGCCAGCATGGCGCTCGAATTGTGGTTCATGAAGTTGCGGCCGACCTGATCGGAAGAGTTCGCGAGGCCCTTGCCATTGGGGGAGGGCGAGCGCAGCAGGATCACGGCGGAATTGACCGCTCCTGCTGAGAGGATGACCAGCTTCGGCGAGATTTTCTTCAGCGCGCCGTTCTGGCGGTAATGGACGGCGGCGATGGTTTTGCTGTCGGCCGAGGCTTCGAGATGCTCGACGTAGGCGCCGGTCTCGAGCCGGATGTTCTCGTCCGTCAGCGCCGCCGTCAGCGGGCCGGACTGCGCATCGATCTTGCCCTGGCCGGTGTTGGGGAAAGCATCCCAGCCCGTCTTGCCGTCCTTCAGCCAGGCGTCGATGTCGACGCCGAGGGGCAGCGAAGCGGGATGCAGGCCGAGTCCCTTCAGTTCGGCGCGTGCTCGCGCGATCGGCGCCTCATCGGGTACCGGCTTGAAGGCATAAGGGATCGAGTGGAAGGGCTCGGTCGGGTCCTCGCCAAGTGTGCCGCGGACGCGAAACAGCTGCTCGGCTTTCGAATACCAGGGCTCGAGCTCGTCATAAGAAAACGGCCAGGCCGGCGAGATGCCGCCGAAATGCTCCATGGCTGAAAAGTCTTCCTTGCGGTAGCGGATCAGCACCGCGCCATAGAATTTCGAATTGCCGCCGACATAGTAGTAGTTGCCCGGATTGAAGGCAGCACCGCCGGCCTCGCGCCACATCTCCTTCGGCCGATAATGGCCGTCGACGAAGATGGCGCGGGTGTCGCGCGTCTCGGGCGTCGCCGGCAGCTTCTCGCCGCGCTCCAGCATCAGGATCGAAGCACCGCTGCCGGCAAGGCCGGAGGCGATCGTGGCGCCGCCGATGCCGGAGCCGATGATGACGATATCGGGGTTTGCCATGGCCGTCAGAGAATGCGCTTCTCGGTCGCCGGGTCGAAGAACACTGCCTTGGTCAGGTTGAAGGCGAGCGGCGTGATGGTGCCCGGCTGGATCTTGGCATCGGCGCGCAGCCGCGCCACCACGGCCTTGCCGCCGAGATTGGTGACCGCAAACGTGTCGGAACCGGCCGGCTCGATCACTTCGATGTGGCAATCGGCGGTGGCTATGTTCGACGCATTGCGCTCGGCGCCTTCCGGATCGGTCAGCGCTTCCGGGCGGACGCCGAAGATGATCGGCTTGTCCTTGAACGCCGACAGGCCTGTCGGCGCACCGGCGAGCGGCAGCGAGATCGGCTCACGCCCGTCGCGTTGCAGCACCACCGACAAGGCAGAGCCATTGCCGCCGATCGTCGCCGGCACCAGATTCATCGCCGGCGAGCCCATGAAGTCGGCGACGAAGATGTTGGTCGGGTTGTTGTAGATCTCGGCCGGCGTGCCGAACTGCTGCACCTCGCCGTCGCGCATCACAGCGATCTTGGTCGCCAGCGTCATCGCCTCGATTTGGTCGTGGGTGACGTAGACGATGGTGGTCCCGGTAGTGGCATGCAGACGCTTGATCTCGATGCGCATGTCGACGCGTAGCTTGGCGTCGAGGTTCGAGAGCGGCTCGTCGAACAGGAACAGTTTCGGATCGCGCACCAGCGCCCGGCCCATGGCGACGCGCTGGCGCTGGCCGCCGGAAAGCTGGCTCGGCTTGCGCTGCAGCAGGTGGCCGATCTGCAGCACCTTGGCCACCTTGTCGATCGCCTTCTGGCGCTCGTCGGCCGGCACGCCGCGCATCTCCATGCCGAAGGAGATGTTTCCGGCCACGGTCATGTTCGGATAGAGCGCATAGCTTTGGAACACCATGGCGATGTCGCGCTTGGACGGGTGGAGATCGTTGATCGCCCGGCCGTCGACGCGGATCTCGCCCTCGGTGATGGTCTCCAGCCCGGCGATGGTGTTGAGCAGCGTGGACTTGCCGCAGCCCGACGGGCCGACCAGCACCAGGAAGCCGCCTTTTTCGAGCTCGACATCGATGCCCTTCAGGATCTCGACCGTCCCGAAACGCTTCCTCAGCCCATCAATTTCCAGAAAAGCCATCAGATTATCCTTTGACCGCGCCGGCCATCAGCCCGCGCACGAAATAGCGGCCGGCGACGACGTAGACGAGAAGGGTGGGAAGGGCGGCGATCATCGCTGCCGCCATGTTGACGTTGTATTCGACGACACCGGTCGAGGTGTTGACGACGTTGTTCAGAGCCACCGTCATCGGCATCGCGTCACCGGTACCGGCATAGGCGGAGGCGAACAGGAAGTCGTTCCAGATGTTGGTGAACTGATAAATGACGGTGACGACGAAGATCGGCATCGAGTTCGGCAGCATGATGCGCCGGAAGATCTGGAAGAAGGAGGCGCCGTCGACCTGCGCCGCCTTGATCAGTTCGGTTGGGAAGGCCTCGTAGTAGTTGCGGAAGAACAAAGTGGTGAAGCCGAGACCGTAGACGACGTGGACGAAGACGAGGTTGACGGTCGGATTGCCCAGGCCGAAGGAGAACCCGGTCGAATTCTGCAGCGTCACGCCGAAACGGCCGAGGCTGCCGAGAATGGTCGCCATCGGCAACAGCACCGACTGGAACGGGATGAAGCAGGCGAACAGCATCAGTCCGAAGACCAGCGTGTGGCCGCGAAAGCGCCACTTGGTCAGCACATAGCCGTTGAGCGCGCCGAGCAGGGTCGAGATCAGAACCGCCGGGACTACCATCTTGATGGAGTTCCAGAAATAGCCCTTGATGCCGGCGCAGGTCAGGCCGACGCAGGTCTCTCCCCAGGCCTTGAACCACGGTTCGAGGGTCGGCGACTGCGGCAGCGCCAGCATGTTGCCGTTCTGGATCTCGTCCATGGTCTTGAACGAGGTGACCAGCATGACGAAGAGCGGCATCAGGTAGAACAGTGCGAACAGCGCCAGCAGCCCGTAGATGACGATGCGGTTGACGGTCCTGGCGCTGATGCCGGTGCTGGCCTCGCGGGCAGGTGAGGTGACGGCGCTCATCGCGGTCTCTCCCTGAGTTCGGAATAGAGATAGGGCACGATGATCGCGGTGATGGTCATCAGCATGATCACGGCGCTGGCCGAACCGACCGCCATCTCGTTGCGCTTGAAGGTGAACTCATACATGAAGTTGGACGGCAGCCAGGCCGAGCCGCCCGGCCCGCCGCTGGTCAGCGCCACCACAAGGTCATAGGACTTGATGGCGAGGTGCGCGAGCACGATGAAGGCCGACAGGAACACCGGCCTGAGCAGCGGAATGACGATGCGGCGATAGAGCTGGAAGGTGGTGGCGCCGTCGATCTGCGCTGCCTTCATGATCTCGCCGTCGATGCCGCGCAGGCCGGCCAGGAACATCGCCATGATGAAGCCGGAGGCCTGCCAGACGCCGGCGATGACCACCGTGTAGATGACGAAATCCTTGTTCTTGATCCAGTCGAAATGGAAGCTCGTCCAGCCCCACTGGTGCAGCGTCTGCTCGAGGCCGAGGCCGGGATCGAGGAACCATTTCCAGGCGACGCCGGTGACGATGAAGGACAGCGCCATCGGATAGAGGTAGATCGGCCTCAGTACGCCTTCGCCGCGGATCTTCTGGTCGAGCAGGATGGCCAGGAACAGGCCGAGCGCCAGGCAGATGAAGATGTAGAGGAAACCGAAAATACCCATATTGGTAATCGAGGTGTACCAGCTCGACGGCGGGTCGCTCTCGAAGGTCCAGCGCCACAGCCGCTGATAGGCGCGTGGTCCGGTGATGGCGTAGGACGGGAAGGTCTTGGAATTGGTGAAGGACAGATAGATCGTCCACAGGATGAAGCCGTAGACGAAGATGACGGTGGCGGCGAAACTGGGCGCCAGCACGATCTTCGGCAAAGCGTCCTGCAGCCGCGAGCGGACGGAGGCGCCTGGGCGCGCATTGTGCTCCGGCGTCAGCTTGATCTTGGTTTCGGCAACCGTGCTCATTGGCTCATCCAGTACCGGTTCGTGCGGAGGCTCGCCGGCGCACGAATGCACCGATCAAAGCAGCCTCAAACCCTGCATCGGGGGCCTTCCCCGCCTGCGCGGGGAAGGCCCTTTCAGGTGGCGAAAGCCTTACTTGGCGTCGTCGATTGCCTTGACCAGCTCGGTCACGGCCTCGTCCGAGGTCTTGATCTGACCGTGGACGAACTTCGAGACGACATCCTTGTAGGCATTGGCGACGGCCGGTGGTGCGCCATAGCCCTGGGCCAGCGAGCCGAACAGCGTGCCGCCATCATTGGCGGCCTTCAGGTCGGCCATGCCCTTCTTGCCGCAAGCGTCGAAGTCGGTGTCCGGCACGTCGGTACGGGCCGGAACCGAACCCTTGACGACGTTGAAGGCCGACTGGAAGCTCTTGGACAGCGTGGCGGTGGCCAACGCGACCTGGGCGGCCTTGCGGTCGTCCGGAACGTTGAACATGCCGAACATGTCGGAGTTGTAGATCACGCTGCCGTCGGTGCCCGGGAAGCGATAGCACAGGAAGTCGGTGCCCGGGGTCTTTTTGGCGGCGTTGAACTCGCCCTTGGCCCAGTCGCCCATGACCTGAACCAGCGCATCGCCCTTGATGACCATGGCGGTGGCGAGGTTCCAGTCACGGCCCGAGAAGTTCGGGTCGACATAGGTGACCAGCTTGGCGAGGTTGTCGAACGACTTCTTCATCGTGTCGGACTTCAGCGATTCCTCATCGAGGTCGTTGAAGGCCTTCTTGTAGAACTCCGGTCCGCCGGTCGACAGTACGACCGAGTCGAACATGGTGGCTTCCTGCCAGTTCTGGCCGCCGAGAGCGAGCGGGATGACGCCGCCTGCCTTGGCCTTGTCGAGTAGCGCAACGAAGTCGTCGAAGGTCTTCGGCTCGGTGCCGCCGATCTTGTCCATCACCGCCTTGTTGATCCACAGCCAGTTGACCGAATGGACGTTGACCGGAGCCGCGACCCATTTGCCGTCATAGACCGAGAATTTCTGCAGGGCCGCCGGAACGGACTTGTCCCAGCCTTCTTTCTTCGCGGTCTCGGTCAGGTCGCCCATGACGCCGGCGGCAGCATAGTCGAGCACGGTGTAGCCGAGCATCTGCGAGGCGGTCGGGTAATTGCCGGCCGCGACCATGGCCTTCAGCGCGGTCATGGCAGCGTCGCCGCCACCACCGGCCACCGGCACGTCCTTCCAGGCAAAGCCTTCCTTGGACAGATCCTCCTTGAGGACGTTCAGAGCAGCCGCTTCGCCGCCCGACGTCCACCAATGCAGCATCTGCACTTCCTTGACGTCCTCGGCATGCGCCGAGAACACAAAGCTCGACGCAAGAGCCGTTCCGATAAGCAGTTTGCGCAACATGTACTTCCTCCCTTGTTGCATGCACATAACCGGCGGATGTCCGCCGGGGTCTCCCAACTCAGCCGACCCACCATCCGGTGCGCTGGCCGCGATGAAACTGGATTGTCTTTTCCTCGGTATAGTCCTCGACGGCGCGCTTGCCGAGTTCGCGTCCGAGACCGGACTGCTTGTAGCCGCCGAAAGGCAGTTCGGGATAACCTTCCATGAACGTGTTCACCCAAACGGTCCCCGAACGCACATTCCGCGCCACCGACATGCAGGTGTCGATGCTGGCACTCCACACGCCTGCCGACAAACCATAGGGCGTGTTGTTGGCGATGTGCAACGCCTTTTCAATCGATTCAAAAGTCAGCACGGAAAGCACCGGGCCGAACACCTCTTCGCGCGCGATCGCCATGTCCTCGGTCACGCCGCGAATGATGGTTGGGTCAAGGTATTGGCCAGCATTGGACGCCAGCTGCTTACCGCCGCTGTAGACGCTGCTGCCGTCGCTTGCCGCCGCCGTTACATAGCCGGCTACCTTGGTGAGATGGTCGGACGAGATCATGGCGCCGACCTTGGTGCGGTCATCGAGCGGATCGCCGACGGTCACCTTGGCGGTGAGCGCCTTGACCGCCAAGAGGAAGTCGTCGGCGATCGCTTCATGGACGATCAACCGGCTGCCGGCGTTGCAGCATTCCCCGGCGTTGAAGAAGCCGCCGAATACGGCTGCGTCGGCGGCCGCATCGAGGTCGGCATCCGGGAAGACGATCTGGCCGTTCTTGCCGCCGAGTTCCATCGATACTTTCTTCAGCGAGTTGGCGGCCGAGGCCATGGTCGTCTTGCCGACGCGGGTGGAGCCGGTGAACGACACCATTTCGACCAATGGATGGCTGACCATCGGCGCGCCGACATCGCCGCCCAGGCCAGCGAGGATGTTGACGACACCATTTGGCAGGCCCGCCTGCATCAGGATATCGCCGAGGACGAAGGTCGAGGCCGAGGTCATCTCGCTCGGCTTGACCACGGCCGTGCAGCCGGCGGCAAGCGCGAAAGGCAATTTCTGGCTGACGATCAGGAAGGGGAAATTCCACGGCGTGATGATCGAGACGACGCCGATCGGCTCGCGCAGCACGACGCCCAGCATGGTATCGCCGAGATTGGCGTAGCTCTCGCCGTGCAGCGTGCGGGCAAGCGCGGCGGCATAGCGCCAGATGTCGACGGCGCCACCGATCTCGCCGCGCGCCTGGGCGATCGGCTTGCCGGATTCCAGCGCATCGAGCCGGGCGATGTCTTCCAGTTGGGCCTCGATCAGGTCGGCGGCCTTGAGCAGGATCGCGGCGCGCTCGGAAGCTTTCATGCGCGGCCATGGGCCGGTCTCGAATGCCTTGTGCGCGGCCTGGACCGCCGCCTCGACTTCCGCCTCGCCGGCCTGCGCATAGCGCGAAACAATGAAGCCGTGGCCGGGGCTGTTGCGCTCAAGCGTGCGGCCGTCGCGAGCTTCGACATGCTTGCCGTCGATCAGCAGCCGGTAGCTCTTCGGCGCGGCGGATGCCTCGGCGGGCATGGCGATGTTGAGGGGCGCGTTCATAGGATTTCCACTCTTATCTAGCATCGGGAAAAGGCTGGCTTCTGCTTGGTTTTGAAGGCGCCGACGCCTGCCTTGAGGTCGCTGGTCAGCGCGATGAAACCGCTGGCCAGCGCTTCGGTCGCGGCAGCGCTTTCCTCACCTTCGGCGACCGCAATCATCAGCTTGGCGGCTTCGGTTGCCAGCGGCCCGCGCTCGGCGATTTTTTCTCCCCAGGCCTTGGCCTCATCGAACGCCTTGCCAGTCTCGACAACCTTATCGACAATGCCCAAAGCGAGTGCGTCAGAGGCGAGAAAAACCTCGCCGCCGAGCGCCATGCGCCGCACCGCCTGCGCGCCGAAGCGGCGCACGGCGCGCTGCGTGCCGGACCAGCCGGGAACGACGCCGATCGAAGTCTCAGGGAAGCCAAGCTTCACCTGCGTTTCCGCTACGCGGAAGTCGCAGGCGACCGCCAGTTCCAGCCCACCGCCCAGCGCATGGCCGGACAGAACCGCGATGGTCGGCTGCCTGAGCCGCGCCAGCCGGTCGAAGACGCGGTGGCCGTAGCGGACCCATTGCACCTGGAAATCGGCGGCGCTCATCTGTGCCCAGGCCTCGACATCGCCGCCGGCACAGAAGCCCTTGCCTTCGCCACGCAGCAACACGACGCGAACGCCGTCGGCCATCTCCGCCTCGTCGATCGCCATTTCCAGCGCCCGCAGCATCGGGATATCGAGTGCGTTGAATTTCTCCGGCCGACGCAGCGTGACGATGCCGATGGCGCCGTCCTGCTCGAAGGTGACAAGATGCTCAGCCATGCGTGCCTCCGAGCGAGGCGCCGCCATTGAGCGACAGGCCGATCGGCCGATCCTGATAGAGTGCGGACGGTGTCACCTTGAGGTCGTTGGCGATGCCGAGCGGGATCTCGGCCTGCGCCAGCACATCGCGTTCCAGGTCGATGCCGGGTGCAAGTTCCGTCACCATCAACCCGTCCGGCGTCAGCTTCATCACGCAGCGCTCGGTGACATAGGTGATGTCCTGTCCCTGCGCGACCGCGCGCTTTCCCGAGAACGAGATATGCTCGACCTCGTCGACCACCTTCTTGACTTTACCCTCCTGGTCGATGCGGATGCCGCCATCGGCCAGCGAGAGTTTGGCCCCGGCATTGAAGAAGCCGGAGAAGACGATCTTTTTCGCGCGGGCAGTAATGTCCACAAAACCGCCGGCGCCGGCGGTGACATGCGGCCTTGCCGAAAGTTTTGAGACGTTGACCGAGCCGTGGCGGTCGATCTGCAGGAAGGACAGCAGCGAGGCATCGAAACCACCGGCCTGGAAATAAATGAACTGGTGCGGCGAGGGCATAATCGCCTCGGCATTGGAGGCGCAGCCGAACTTGAAGTCGAGCAGCGGCACGCCGCCGACCGCGCCCTGTTCGATCACCCAGGTGACCTTGCCATGCTGACCCTCCTCCAGGAGGATGCGCGGCACATTGGCCGAAATGCCGAAGCCGATGTTGACGGCCATGCCGTCGCGCAACTCCATGGCGACACGGCGCGCGATGACCTTCTGGACGTTCATCTCTGCATTGCGGAAGGTCGATAGCGGCCGGAAGATCTCGCCCGAGATCGCAGGGTCGTAAGGTGTCAGCGTCGTCTGCAACTGGTCGGGCGCAACGACGATATGGTCGACAAGCACGCCGGGCACGCGCACGTCATGCGGCTTCAGCGTGCCGTTCTCGACGACGCGCTTGACCTGCGCAATGACGACGCCGCCATTGTTGCGTGCGGCGAGCGCCTGCTCGAGGCCGCCGAGATAGGCGCCCTCATGCTCGTAGGTGAGGTTGCCGCGCTCGTCGGCGGTGGTGGCGCGAATGATCGAGATGTTAGGGACGATCGAGCGGAAATAGAGCCATTCCTCGCCGTCGAATTGCTCGACCGAAACGATCGACTCGCTGGCGGCTGCGTTCATGGCGCAGCCCTGATGGCGCGGGTCGGCGAAGGTGTCGAGACCGACCTTGGTGAGCACGCCCGGGCGCTTGGCGGCGGCCTCGCGGTGCATGTCGAACAATATGCCTGACGGAACGTTGTAGGCGGCGACCGAGTTGTCGCCGATCATCTTCCAGATCTGTGGCGGTTCGGACGACGAGGGGCCGGACGGATAGGAACCGCACAAGGTGCGCTTCAGCAGGCCGGGCTTGGCCAGATGGTCGATGCCCTTGATGCCGTACATGTCGCCGGCGGCGATCGGGTGCAGCGTGGTGATGTTCTGCGGATGGCCCTCAGTGTCGAAGCGCTCGCCGATCGCGGCAAGCACCGCGTCCGGGCAGCCAAGGCCGCTCGATGACGAGACGGAAACGACCATGCCGTCCTTGATCAGGCTGGCGGCCTGCGCGGCGGAAACGACCTTGCTCACGCGGTGCTCCCAAGTTTCGGGTCGATTGCGACCGCCTTGCCTGATTTCGCGGACTGCAACGCTGCCTCGGCCGACGTCAGCGACCAGACGCCGTCTTCACCCGTCGCGGATGGCTGGTCGTCGCCGTGGATGGCGGCATGGAACTGGCGCAGCGACCTCGTGTAGAGATCCTCGCGGTCGAAGTTCAATTCTTCCTCGCCTTTTGCGGTGCGCAGCAGCACCGAGCCGACCGGCTTCTGGGTCATGACGTTGCTGGCGAAAAGTGAGCCATCCGAGCCATGCACCTCGAAGCCGGTGCCGGCGAATTTGGTCGTGAAGCCCTCATGCGACTGGGCAATGACGCCCGACTTGAAGCGCCAGATGCACATGGCGCCGTCCTCCAGCCCGCCATTGGCCATGCCTGCCGATTGCGTAAAGGCGGAAATCTCGACCGGATCGTCGCCGAGCACGAAGCGCAGCGTGTCGGCGTCGTGCACGGTGATATCGAGCACCACGCCGCCGCCCGCCTCCGGCTTGGTGATGCGCCATCCCTGCAGGTTCTCGGGCAGATAGACCGAGTGAAAGACACGTGCGGCGACCGGCTTGCCGATGCGCCCAGTTGCGATTGCCTCGCGCATGGCCCTATGGGAGCCGGCATTGCGCAGATGGTGGTTGGTGCCGAGTACGACGCCCGCCGCCTTGGCGGCGGCGACCATCTTGCGCGCATCGGCGCTGCTCAGCGCCAGCGGCTTCTCGCACAGCACATGCTTGCCCGCCTTGATCGCTGCCAGCGCCTGTTCGAGGTGCAATTCATTGGTGGTCGAGATGTAGACGGCGTCGATGTCTGAGTTGAGCAAGGCATCGAGCGTTGAGACAGCGAGCGGGATGTTGTTTTCCTGGGCGTAAGAAGTGCCGCGCTCCCGGTTGGAGCTCATCACCGCGGTGATATCGCCATCGGCCTGCGCTCGGATGGCATTGATCATGAATTGCCTGGCGATCGTGCTGGCGCCGATCAGACCCCATCTGACGCTCATGCCGCGTCTCCCATTCCTGCGCGGCGATCGGGACCGCAGCTGTCCCTGATCACCAGATTGACCGCGCCGATATGATCCTCGGCACGTGTGGTGCGCGACTGGATCATCTTCAGCATGACATGGGCGGCGCGCTCGCCGAGGCCCGCCGAGTCGACCGCGACGCTGGTTAGCGCCGGCATGTAATGCTCGGCCTCGGCCACGTCGTCGAAGCCGACGACGGCAAAATCCGCACCCGGCTCAAGCCCGCGCTTGCGCAGCGCCAGCATGGCGCCGAAGGCGACCGCGTCGTTGAAGCAGAGTGCCGCCGTCGGCGGCGCGGCCATCGCAAGGGCGGTTTCCATGCAGGCGATGCCGCCCTTGCGACTGGTCTCGCCTTCGAAGATCAGCCTGTCACCAGCGGCGATGCCCAGCGTTTCACAGGCCTCGCGGAAACCGCCCAATCGTTCGTGATAGACCACCAGATCGGAGGAGCCGCCGAAGAAGGCCAGCCGGCGATGGCCCTTGCCGATCAGATGCTGCGTGGCCAGAAACGCTCCGCGATGATTGTCGGGTGCGATTACCGGGATGCGGCTTTCAGGCAAGCGGCGCATCGCGAAGACGACCGGCAGGCCTGCCGTCTCCAGGCGGCGGAACGCGCCCGGCGTGGTGCCGCGCGCCGGCGACACGATCAGCCCGGCGACGCCCTGTTCCATCAGCGACTTCAGCACTTCCTCCTGGCGCACCGGGTTCTCCGCCGTGTTGGCGATGAACGGCACGATGCCGGCCGACTGGAAGACACGCTCCATGCCGACTGCCAGTTCGGCGAAGAAGGGGTTGGTGAGATCGTTGATGACCATGCCGATGACATTGGAGTGGGCCTTGCGCAGATTGGCGGCGCCGCGGTTGTAGACATAGCCGACATCCTCGATCGCCTTGCGCACCTTGACCGCGGTTTCAGGCCGGATCAGCCCGCTGCCCTGGAGCACGAGCGATACCGTCGATTTGGACACGCCCGCCTCGCGGGCAATGTCGAGTATCGTCGCCTTGGCCCGGCTGGCCATCCAGATACGTCCTCCCGGTATTTTTGGTCGAATTTATTGGAACGTTCTAATCACTGCCGAGAATGGGAGTCAATCCGGATTTTTCCCTGCTGCGAAAAATTGATTGACCTCGCTGAAAAATCTTTCCTGACAAGGGTTCCTGTGTTGCGATGCAGCATCCGGTCGCGCTGGGCTGGCGAATCATAAAGGTTCTTGATTTATTGGAACGTTCCATTTATAGGCGCGACAAAGGGAGAGTTTCATGGACATCACCTTGCCCGAAGAGGGCGGTCGTCGCGCCAGCTACCGGTTGGTCGGCCAGCCTGTGCAGCCGGTGGCCGGCGCGCGGTTTTCGCGCATCGCCTATGCCGCCGCCCATGTCGTGGCAGATCCCCTGGCCATGACCGATCCGTGGTCCACGCCGGCGGTTGACTGGGACAGGACGATGGCGTTCCGCCATCATCTGTGGGCGCTTGGCTTCCGCATTGCCGAGGCGATGGACACCTCGCAGCGCGGCATGGGTTTCGACTGGGCAAGCGCGAAGGAATTGATCCGGCGTTCGATCGCCGAGGCGCGCACGGTGCCGAGTGCCGACCTCGCTTCGGGCGCCGGCACCGACCATCTGGCACCTGCAACCGCAAAGACGCTCGACGATGTAATCCGCGCCTATGAGGAGCAGTTCGCCTTCATCGAAGGCGAGGGCGGCAAGGCCATCATGATGGCCAGCCGCGCGCTGGCGGCCGTCGCCAACGGACCGGACGACTATGCCCGCGTCTACGACCGCATCCTCTCACAGGCCTCCGGCAGGGTCATCCTGCACTGGCTGGGCGACATGTTCGACCCGGCGCTGAAAGGCTATTGGGGCAGCAACGATTTTGAGGCGGCGCTCGACACGGTCGTCGCCATCATCGAGCGGCATGCCGGCAAGGTCGAGGGCATAAAAATATCGCTGCTCGATGCCGGCAAGGAGGTGTTGCTGCGCGACCGGCTGCCGGAAGGCGTCGTGATGTTCACCGGCGACGATTTCAACTATCCAGAGCTGATCGCCGGCGACGGCAGGAGACATTCACACGCGCTGCTCGGCATCTTCGACGCCATCGCGCCGGTCGCCAATGCAGCACTGGCGAAGCTCGCCGAAGGTGATCGTGTCGGTTATGACGCTCTGATGGCGCCGACCGTGCCGCTGTCGCGAAAAATCTTCGAGGCGCCGACCGAATATTACAAGGCCGGCATCGTCTTCATGGCCTGGCTCAATGGCCATCAGGACCATTTCTCGATGGTCGGCGGCATGCAGTCGGCGCGCGGCGTCCGCCACTATGCCGATGTCTTCCGGCTCGCCGATCAAGCCGGGTTGCTGGCCGACCCGGAACTTGCCGTCGCCAGGATGAAACACCTCTGCGCGGTCGCCGGCGTCTGAGCAGGCAGGCTTCGTCTCCGCCTCGGGCCGATGTTCGGATTTGCCTTGCTTGGGCAAATCTGTATTCGGTATGGCCCATGGGGAGGGACGAGCAGGGCATGACCGACAAAGTAGCTTTGATCACCGGGGTGACGGGCCAGGACGGCGCCTATCTGGCACAGTTGCTGCTGCAGAAGGGCTATGTCGTGCATGGCGTCAAACGCCGTTCTTCTTCCTTCAATACAGAGCGCGTCGACGACATCTATGTCGATCCGCATGAGCATGGCGCCCGTTTCTTCCTGCACTATGGCGATCTGACCGACTCGACCAACCTGATCCGCCTGGTGCAGGAGACGAAGCCGGGTGAAATCTACAATCTCGGCGCCCAGAGCCATGTCCAGGTAAGTTTCGAGACACCGGAATACACGGGCAATGCCGATGCGCTCGGCACGCTCAGGCTGCTGGAGGCGATCCGCATCCTTGGCCTCGAAAAGTCGGTGCGTTTCTATCAGGCGTCGACATCGGAGCTTTACGGCAAGGTTGCTGAAACCCCGCAAAGCGAGACCACGCCCTTCTATCCGCGCTCGCCCTATGCGGTGGCCAAGCTCTACGCCTACTGGATCACGGTCAACTACCGCGAGGCCTATGGCATGTTTGCCGCAAACGGCATCCTGTTCAACCATGAGAGCCCAACACGCGGCGAAACCTTCGTCACCCGCAAGATCACGCGCGCCGTCGCCGCGATCCATCGCGGGCTGCAGGACACGCTCTATCTCGGCAATATCGACGCCAGGCGCGACTGGGGCCATGCGCGCGACTATGTCGAAGGCATGTGGCGCATTCTGCAGCATAGCGAGGCGGATGATTTCGTGCTGGCGACGGGCGAGATGCACTCCGTGCGCGAGTTCGTCGAACTGGCCTTCGCCGAGACCGGACGGACCATTCGCTGGCAAGGCCAAGGCGTCGATGAAGTCGGTATGGATGCCGGTTCGGACGCCGTGCGGGTGCGCATCGACCCGCGCTACTTCAGGCCGACGGAGGTCGAGATCCTTGTCGGCGACGCATCCAAGGCGCGAGCCAGGCTTGGCTGGTCGCACACGATTGGCTTCAAGGAGTTGGTCGCGGAAATGGTGCAGGCCGACCTGGTGCGCTCCGTCGACGACATCCGGCGCAACGGCCACCAGTCATAGGACGCCGCGATGACTTTCGAGCTCCTGGGCAAGCGGGTCTTTGTCGCCGGGCATCGCGGCATGGTCGGTTCGGCAATCGTGCGCCGGCTGGCGGCCGAGGATTGCGAGGTCCTGACCGTGCCGCGTCAGCAGCTAGATCTTCTCGACCAGGCCGGCGTGCGGCGCTGGATGGCCGACCACAGGCCGGACGCGGTGGTGATGGCGGCGGCCAAGGTCGGCGGCATCCTCGCCAATGACAGGTTCCCGGTCGATTTCCTGCATGAAAATCTCGTCCTGCAGACCAACGTCATCGAGGCCGCCTTTCGCAATGGAGTGGAGAAACTCCTGTTTCTCGGCTCGTCCTGCATCTATCCGAAGCTCGCGCCGCAGCCGATCCCCGAAGACGCGCTGCTGACCGGCCCGCTCGAGACGACCAATGAATGGTATGCGGTTGCCAAGATCGCCGGGCTGAAACTCGCCCAGGCCTACCGTCGCCAGTATAGCGTCGATTACATTTCAGCGATGCCGACCAATCTTTATGGTCCGGGCGACAATTTCGACCTTTCCACCAGCCATGTCGTGCCGGCATTGATGCGCAAGGCTCATGAGGCCAAGCGCATCGGCGGCAAGACCCTGGAGGTCTGGGGATCGGGCACGCCGATGCGCGAGTTCCTGCATGTCGACGACGCCGCCGACGCCCTGGTCTGGCTGCTGAAAAATTATGCCGGAGACAGCCATGTCAATGTCGGTTCGGGGCAGGAGGTCAGCATTGCGGATCTGGCCCGCACCATCGTATCCGTCGTCGGCGTGGAGGCAGCGATCACGTTCGATCCGACGAAGCCTGATGGCACGCCGCGCAAGCTGTTGGATGTGTCGCGCCTGTTGGCCACGGGCTGGCGTCCGGGCTACCCGCTTCGCAGTGGATTGGAACAGACCTATGCGTGGTTTCTCCAGCATATTGAGAAAGGTGATGTCCGCCTCGGCGCGGTCTGAACCTCGATCGACGCTGATTGCCGCCATGAGAGATGACGGTCTGGGCGGCCGTCCCCTGTCGAAGCTGCGGTCGCGGCTCTGGTAAGCAGGTCTGAGAATCTGACTGTTTGTTTTTGCGCAATTCCGGACGGAACCGCTACGCACTTTTCCTGGAATTGCTTAGGGCCTTCTCCACATCCAGAACGGAGCGATGCCTTCGTCCGGGTGGAAGACGGGCATGACGGTCTGCGCCTCGGCGTTGCGGATCGTTGCTTCGGGATCGTGGCGCGCAAGATCGAGCAATAGCGGCCAAAGCCGGTGCGGATCGACCGCATCCATCGGCGTGGTGTCATGGCTGTCGATATTCGCCGCCAGCCAGCGCAGGGTTCGGACCAGCCCCTGTCCTTCGCCAGCACGATGCTGCCAAAGATCGTCGCCGACCGAGGACAGGATGCGCGCCAGCGTCGTCCAGCCCTGCAAGGTATACAGTGTGTAGTGTCTGGGCCGGGTGCGCGACAATTCCCTTGGCAGCGAGCCGTCGGGCGCGATCTGATCCACCAGTCTCTCCCTGGCGCGACGGCCGATCTCGGCCAGCATTGCGCTTTCCCCCAGAAATGCGGCGATCGACGCCCGCAGCAGGTCAAAGAACACACCGTGGTTGTTGAGGCGCTTGGACGCCGCCACCGCGGCCGGCGCCGTGTCCAGCCATTGGCGGTATGAACCAAGCCAGGATCTGAATGCTTCCCCTTCGCTTGCGTCCAACACGCCGGCACGTTCGATCAGACGAACCGCGTCGAGGAAGAAATAGAGATCCTTGAGCTCGATGATACCTTGCCCGTTCCCTTCGTTGTCGTCGTGACCGAACCGCACCTGCGCGTAGCGCATATGCGGGTTCATTCTTGTCGCGGGATCGATGAACCATGTGCGGATGAGCCCGCCGGCGTGGCCGGCATAGTGCTGTTCGCCAAGCACGGTCGCCGCCAGTGCAAGCACGGTGGTATCGTCCAGCAATCGCTGCAGGCGCGTACGATCGTAGGCTTCGCTGCCTGTTTCATACAATCTGGTGCCGGGCGCGCGCTCGCCGTCGCGCCCGACAAAGGGAAGTCCGTCAGGCTTGTCGGGATCGGGCCACCAATAGGGCGCCGGCTGGAAGTAGTCGTGCGGGTTGCCGCTCGGCGCCACGCCTGTCTTGTCCGTCACACTGAACGGACCGCGGGTCAGCGCCTGGTCGGCGCAGTTGCGCAGATGCCGCTGAAGATCGGCGTCCTTGTTTCTGGAGGCGGCGGCGAGCGCGTCTTCGTCGTAGAAGGCCAGGCGCGACGGATCGAGCCTGGCAGAGACCGCCCTGGCGTCACAGCGGTCGAGCATGTCGACGATCGCCTCGTCGCGGCTGGTCCAGCGGGCGAGGAAGCCCGCCTTGCCGATTTCAAGATGCGAGCGCCCTGAATCCAGGCGCGCGACCCAGCCGGCATTCTGGAAAAGCCCGGCGGTGGGCGAGAGGGGTCGACGCGGGAAATCCCACCGGTCGTCGCGGAACCGGTCCCACTGCCCGGGAACGCCAAGCCGCCACAGCATTTCGACCTTCGGCCGGCGTCCATAGGGATAGTTTTCGTCGAACAGTTCGGTCGTATCGGTTCGAAATATGATTTGCGGCTCTTCGTTAGCCCGCGGTTTGAAGGCCGTGTCGAGCAGAATTGCGTTGTCGACGATGCGCGCCATCGGCACCACGACATAGCGGAAATGCGGGTTTTCTCGGGTTGCCGCCCGGATCTGCTGGTAGGCCGACAGCGTCAGGTAGCTGTTGCCGTCCCACGGCATCAGCCACTTCGCCCGCCCGCGGGCGATCTCAAGAGCCGTGTTGCGCGCGCCGTTGTTGTTCATCACATAGAGGTTCTTGCCGCGCCGGATGTGCGTTTCATAACGCGCGGCATTCGGCTCGGCCGATCGGACGCTGTCCGAAGACCTGAACAGGCCCGTGGCCAGTTCGTCCATGTTCCAGGGAATTTGCCGATAGGCATCGAGGTCGAAAGGGATCCTGTGGAAGTTCTGGTTCCAGCTTTCCAGCAGGCCGATGATGCGGGCCTCTTCCTCGGGGTCCGTTATCCGGTTGACGATCCAGAATTTCTCGCAGTCCGGGAAGGCGGGTTCGTTGTCCAGGATGAACAGGGCGTTGTCGTATGACTGGCCCTTGCGGTGTCGCGGCTCGAGGTCATTGCCGATGATGCGGACAAGCATGAAGCTGTCCTTCACGCGCGAAATCGGCGAGGCCGCGTAGCCGTCACGCGCCGCCTTTATGCGCAGCCTCACGACATGCCGGTGTTCGAGCTTGCGTTTTGCCGAAACCAGCGCATTGCCAAGACTCGTGAGCGGCGACTTGAGATACCTCCTCGACCGCTTGAGCTCGAGGAGTATTCGTTGCCAGGTGGACCGTCGCTCGGCTGGAACTGGGGTCATGGCTGCCCGCCAGGGAGCATGCGGGGACGATCGGGATCGCATGTCATCATGGACCATCCGATTGCCGCCATCTCCTGCTTCTCTCCTGCAAACCTTCAGTCGTCTCCTAGCCTTTTGCACGTCGTGCGTCACGGCTCAATTCGACCTCGGGCGCTATCGGTGCACTTGCCTGTTCGGGCATCGAGAAAAGTTCCGCAGACTATTTTTTCGTTCCTTTGAACCAATCGCTCGCGGCGCGCGACCAAGCGCTGCGTAACAAACGCGGTTATCAAGGAGAGCATCTATGTTTATTCGATCAAGAAACGTCTTGCTTGCCGCCATCGCCGTTTCCGTGCTGGCAGGCTGCCAGACGACGGCGCCAAGAGATTGCGACAAGACAAAGCCGGGTGTCACCCACAACGCCAAATGCTGCGGCATCGGCGACGCGCCGTGCAAGGAAGGCAGGAACGGTGACAAGCACGACAACAGGCCCGATCCACGGCCGCAGTGAAGTAGGGCGATCTGGGAGTAGGGGAATAGGACGAGCGGCACCAATTGCCCTACGGCCCTATTGCCTTACTCCCCACCGGGACGGGCCTCAGGTGTGGCGAGATGCGATACGGCTTGTCTGGATGGTGGGCGTGACAGGGATTGAACCTGTGACCCCTGCAATGTCAATGCAGTGCTCTCCCGCTGAGCTACACGCCCATCCGAAGCCGCGCATACACCACTTTTGATCCAGCGCGTCAATAGGTCGGAAAGGGAAAGAAAGGCTCGTTTTGTCGCGCCGCCGAGGACGCGCCGGGATCGAGCCGGAAGCGCCTCAGGCGGCCTGCAGCATCTTTTCGACCTCGTTGACGAGGTCGCGCAGGTGGAACGGCTTCGACAGGACCTTGGCGTCCTTCGGGGCCTTTGAATCCGGATTGAGCGCAACGGCGGCGAAACCGGTGATGAACATGACCTTGAGGTCGGGATCGATCTCGGTGGCGCGGCGGGCAAGCTCGATGCCGTCCATCTCGGGCATGACGATGTCGGTCAGCAGCAGCGAGAAAGGCTCCTCGCGCAGTCGCTCATAGGCGCTGGCGCCATTGTCGAAATCGCTCACCTGGTAGCCGGCGCGCTCCAGCGCCTTGACGAGGAACCGGCGCATATCGTCATCGTCTTCCGCCAGCAGAATGCGTGCCATCATATCCCGTCCGAATCACCCGCCCCGACATTGGCGCCGGGCATGCCCGTTAACCATCCTGTATATGAGGAGGTGACGGTAAACATCAAGTGAACGATGGCGGCATTATCCTGACTTTGGCTGAGCTGTGAGGGTGCTGAAATGCTGGACATGCGGCCGGCGAGATGGCAGTTTCAAATCATGATGCAGTGCTGTTTCCGGGTTCGCTCAAATTGAAGACGGCAGCCGAGGATTTTTCGGTCGTTCCACCCTTCGAAATCCGATCGGGCGCCGAGCAGCGCGTTCCCTTTCTCTTCAACTCACCGCATAGCGGCCGCTACTATCCCGACCGCTTCCTGGCCATGGCGCGGCTCGACCGCAATGCCATCCGCCGGTCCGAGGATTGCTATGTCGAGGAACTGTTCGGCGGCGCCGTCACCCTTGGCGCGCCGATGCTGGCGGCGAATTTCCCGCGCGCCTATCTCGACGTCAATCGCGAGCCCTGGGAGCTCGACCCGCGCATGTTCGCCGAACCGGTGCCGTCCTTCTGCAACATCCGCTCGGCGCGGGTGGCGGGCGGACTTGGCACCGTGCCGAAGCTGGTGGGCGAGGGACTCGACATCTATTCCGGCCGCCTGCCGCTGGCCGAGGCCGTGGCGCGTATCGAGACCGTCTACAAGCCCTATCACGAGACGCTGAAGCGGCTTCTGACCAGGACCCATGCGCGGTTCGGCTATGCCGTGCTGATCGACTGCCATTCGATGCCTGCCAGCATCAGGGTCGGCGACAATGGGGTGCGACCGGACTTCATCATCGGCGACCGGTTCGGCATCTCCGCCACGGCGGCCCTGACCGAGACGGCGATCGGCCTGCTCACCGGCATGGGCTATACCGTCGCCCACAACAAGCCCTATGCCGGCGGCTTCATCACCGAGCATTACGGCCGGCCTGCGCGCCATCTCCACGCGCTGCAGATCGAGGTCAATCGCGGGCTTTACATGAATGAGCGGACGTTCCAGAAATCCGCCGGCTTCGATGCGCTTGCCGACGATCTGGCACGGTTCTCGGCCGACCTGATGGCGATGCCCGATCACCATTTCATCGACCTGCCGCTCGCCGCCGAATAGGTTTGGCGACAGGCCGCACAGGTCAGCGCCCGCGCCAGTGTCGCGGCGAAAAAAAGACCGCATCGTTTGCACGACACGGTCGAAGTCTAGGGAGGAAACGCCCAAGGAGGGCATGGACAGGAAGACCTGTCCGAGAACAAAAGTATTGTGCGCTGCACAAATGTCAACCGACTTCAGGTTTTTTTAATTCACTATGAAGTGGAAATTGCGTTTCGACGGCGCTTGCGTGACATTCAGGCAACAGTGGGTCGTGGCGCTGGAGGGCTCCAAGCCCTTGCTCCGGCGCGAAATCACCGGCAATGACATGCTGCAACGCGGGAGAATCAGTTGGATATCAGCATCGATTTCATGCGGCGCATCGCACATGCCGCCGCTGCCGAGACCTTGCCGCGCTTCCGCAGCCAGGGCGCCGTCGCCAACAAGGAGGCGGGCGGCTTCGATCCGGTCACCGAGGCAGACCGCGAGGCCGAGCGGGTGATCCGGGCGCTGATATCGGCGGAATATCCCGATCACGGCATTTTGGGCGAGGAGCATGGCAGTGAGAACATATCCAGCAGGCATGTCTGGGTGATCGATCCGATCGATGGCACGCGTGCCTTCATTTCCGGCCTGCCGGTCTGGGGAACGCTGGTCGGGTTCACGGTCGACGGCGATGCCGTCGCCGGTCTGATGTCGCAGCCCTTCACCGGCGAGCTGTTCTACGCCAACGCCTCCGGGTCCCACTATGAGGGGCCGGGCGGGCCGCGCAAGCTTGCGACGCGCAAGACGACGGAGCTCAGCAAAGCGACGCTGTTCACCACCACGCCGGCACTGTTCAAGGGCGAGGCGCGCACCCGCTACGACCAGTTCGAAAAGCAGGTCCAACTCGCCCGCTACGGCACCGATTGCTATGCCTTCGCCATGGTCGCGGCGGGAAGCGTCGACGTCGTCGCCGATCCCGGGCTGAAGCCCTACGACATCGTGGCGCTGATCCCGATCATCGAAAAGGCCGGCGGCGTCGTCACCACCTTCGACGGCGGTCCGGCCGAGAAAGGTGGAGATATCCTGGCGGCTGCAACACCCGAGTTGCACGCTGCCGCGATGGCGGCGCTGCGCGGCTGAGCCGGGCAAGGCCCCGTCTTTTCGCCATGCCTGCCCAACCCTCCTGACAGGCAGGTGTCAGTATCCTTCCGCTATAGAAGGATTTCACCTGAGGGAGGATCGCACATGCAGACGCAGTCAAAAGCCGGCCGTTCCGACAAAGATCCCGCGGACGGCCGCAACGATTTCGATTTCTTCCACGGACGCTGGTCGGTCAGCCATCGACGGCTGCGCACGCGGCTGGCTGATGATACCAACTGGGACATGTTTGGCGGAACGTGTGACGTGCGCCCGATCCTCGGCGGGCTCGGCAATGTCGACGACAATGTGATTGAATTGCCCGGCGGCGCCTATCGCGCCGCCACGGTACGGACCTTCGATCCGGCGACGAAGCAGTGGTCGATCTGGTGGATCGACGGCCGCAATCCACTGACCATCGACGTGCCGATGCGCGGGTCGTTCGAGGGCGGCATCGGCACGTTCCTGTGCGACGACGTCTTCGAAGGCCGTCCGATCCGGGTCCGCTTCCTCTGGTCGGGGATCACCGAAAAGTCTGCGCGCTGGGAGCAGGCCTTTTCGCCGGATGGCGGCAAGACCTGGGAAACCAACTGGATCATGGAATTCGCCCGTCAGGCCTGATCTCCGAGGGTCCGCGCCTGCGGATTGCTGTCACTCAGGTGTCGTCGCCGGTGCCTGGGATGAAGGCATCGAAGGCGGCGAGGAATTGCTCGCGATACATGTCTGCCTCATGCAGGATTTCATGGTGCGCGCCGTCGATCATCAGCAGCGAGCCGACGCGCAGACGCCTGGCATAGGCCTCCACCGCCTTGGTCGAAACGACTTTGTCGGCGCCAGCGGCGATCACCAGCATGGGGACCTGGATCGCGGCGACAAAGTCCGGATCGCTTACGGCTTCGGAAGCTTCGGCGGCGGCTTTCAGCCAGCGGATCGTCGGGCCGCCAAGCGCCAATTGCGGATAGGCTTCGTAGATCCCCGTGTTGCGGCGGTAGCGCTCCGGATCCGATGTCACCTTGTTGACGGCGAAGGGGGTGGTCTGCTTCGGCCGCGGTCCCCATGCGGCATAAAGCCGGCCGAGACCCAGAAGGCAAAAAAGTGTGCAGACGCGGCGAACGGTCGTGATCGAGACCGGAAGGTCGGGCAAGGTCAGGAAAGGGGCGATCAGCACCATGCGACGTACCCGGTTGACCATCGAGGGCGAGGCAAGCAGGGCGACCACCGCACCGGCTGAATGGGCCAGGATATAATAAGGCCCGCGGCAATCGGGCAGCACGATCTCTTCGAAGAATTGTTCCAGGTCGCTGGCGTAGTCGCGAAAACTGCGGACATAGCCGCGCTGCCGGTCGCGGATCAGCCGGTCGGAGCCACCCTGGCCACGCCAGTCGAAGGTGGCAACGCCAAAGCCTCTTTCGGTAAGGTTGCGGATGGTCTCGAAATATTTCTCGGTGCACTCGTTGCGGCCGGTCAGCACCACCACCGTGCCCTTGATCGGGCGGGTTACGGCGCCAAAAAGGCCGTAGCGGATCAGCTTGCGGTCGTGGGTGGTGAAGTAACCGCCTGCCGCGTTTACCGGTGACGGATTGCCAGGAAATTCGTGGAAGAGGTCCGTCATTCGGCGTTTCGTTTTTCGTGTCGCGCCCTAGCCCTGCGAGGCGCAGGCCCGGTGATAGACGCCAACGCGGCAAAAGCAAAGGGCTTCCGGTTGGAAGGGAAAGGCAGCAACTTCCGGCAACGAATGAGGCCGGAAGCAGCCTGCGGCGTGCTTCCGGCCTCTGTCGATCCGGGAGGAAGGGACGTTACACCCGGTTCGGCCTCGTCGCGGCGCTTTCCAGTGCCGCTTGTTTTTGATCCTGGCCGCACTCTAGCGCTGCCTGGCTGAACGGGCGCCAAAGCAGCGGTTCATCTGCCGTTCATCGAAGCGCGAATTCGCCGGCCGGCAAAAATCTTGAAATGCGCTTTTGCGCTCCCCAAATGTCTGATGCGGTCGCCAATGTCGGGACCGCTGGCCTATCCGGAACGCCGTCTCGGGTTTCGCACCGGCCAAACGCAAACCATGTTGCTCAACAGGAGAACACCTCATGCGTCACGTTGATTTTTCCCCGCTTTATCGCTCCACCGTCGGCTTCGATCGTCTCTTCACCATGCTGGATTCGCTTGCCCAGCCTGAGAGCGCGCAGACCTACCCGCCCTACAACATCGAGCGCACCGGCGAGGACGCCTATCGCATCTCGATGGCGGTTGCCGGTTTCTCGGAAGACGAGATCTCCATCGAGGCCCACCGCAATGTGCTGACCGTGAAAGGTGAGCGCAAGGAGGAGGGCAATGGCGAAGGTTCCGAACTGCTCTATCGCGGTATCGCCTCGAGGGCTTTCGAGCGCCGCTTCCAGCTTGCGGACCACGTCGATGTCGTCGGCGCCACGCTGAAGAACGGCCTGCTCTTCGTCGACCTCAAGCGCAACATCCCCGAGGAGCTGAAGCCGCGCAAGATCGCGATCACCGCGACTTCGGCCAAGGCCAAGCAGATCGAGACCAAGACCGCTGCGTAATGCAGGCTGACTACAAACCGTCTCCTCCCGAGACGAAAGCGGCGCCGAAAGGCGCCGCTTTTTGTTTGCCTCGATGTCTGTGCCATCCCCAACCAAGGATACTGGCCCTTTCGCGGCAAGCCTCGCTGAACGAGGTTTTCGTCCTGCGAACGGATCGAGGGCATGTCTGATTTTTCCCTGGCGCTGACGGGCACAATCGCCATCACCTTCCTGCTCGCCGGCATCGTCAAGGGTGTCACCGGCATGGGCCTGCCGACGCTGGCAATGGGGCTTCTCGGCACCGTCATGCCGCCGGTCACGGCCGCGTCGCTGCTGATCGTCCCGTCCTTCGTCACCAATGTCTGGCAGCTCTTCGCGGGCCCGAGCTTTGCATCGATCCTGCGCCGGCTGTGGTTGATGATGGCCGGCATCCTTATCGGCACAGTTGCCGGGGCAAGGCTGCTGGCCAGCGACAACGTCAAATGGACGACCGCTGGCCTTGTGCCGCGCTGGTGCTCTACGCCGCCTACACGCTGCTGGCACGGCAGCTCAGCATTCCGACCAAGGCAGAGCGCTGGTGGTCGCCGGCCATAGGCTTCCTCACCGGCCTTGTCACCGGCGGCACTGGCGTGTTCGTCGTGCCTGCGGTGCCCTATATCCAGGCGCTGGGGCTGAGCCGGGACGACCTGATCCAGGCGCTGGGTCTTTCCTTCACGGTGTCGACCATTGCGCTGGCAGTCGGCCTCGCCTCGCATGGCGCATTCGAGGTCGAGCATATCGCGATGTCAGCGCTGGCCGTCGCGCCGGCCTTGCTCGGCATGTGGCTCGGCCAACTGCTCGGGCAGAGGATCAGCCCGGAGACCTTCCGGCGCTGGTTCCTGATCTTCCTGATCCTGCTCGGCCTGGAACTGCTGGCACGGCCATTTCTGGCCTAGCCATTTCCTTGCCCGATAAGCAAATGACCGATGTGGTCGACCTCCTCTGTTGTCGTCGCGAAGCTGGCGACGAAACGGTAGATCGCTTCATTGTCGCCGAGGTGGCCGTCGAAGCCTTGGGGTACGCCCCATTCGTAGAATTTGGCGCCGGCCGCCTGCAGCTTTTCGGCACTGGCGCGGTCGAGGATGGCGAATACCTCGTTGGCCTGCGGCAGCCAGGCGAGCCTGCCTGCTGGAGCGTCTTCGATCGTCTCGGCCAGTCGCGCGGCCATGGCGTTGGCGTGGCGCGCCATCCTCAGCCAGAGATCGTCGGTGAAATAGGCTTCGAACTGGGCCGAGATGAAGCGCGCCTTCGAGAAGGTCTGTCCGGCGCGCTGGCGCAGCAGGCGCAGATCATGCCCGATGTCGGGGTTGAGGACCACGACCGCGTCGGCCATCCAGCAGCCGTTCTTGGTCCCACCGAAGGAGATGATGTCGACGCCGCTCTTCCAGGTCATTTCCGCAGGCGAAATGTCGGTCGCGGCAACGGCGTTGGCGAAGCGCGCGCCGTCCATGTGCAGGGGCAGCTTGTGGCGGCGAGCGACCTCAGACACGGCTTTGACATCGTCGACGGTGTAGACCGTGCCGACCTCGGTCGCCTGGGTGATCGTCACCGCCATCGGCTGGCCGGCGGGGGCGAGGTCCTGCGAATAGCGTGTGATGGCGCGGTCGAGAGCCTGCGGATTGATGCGCCCCAATGGCCCAGGGACCGGCGACATGCGCGCTCCGCCGGTATAGAAGCCCGCGGCACCGAATTCATCGACGTTCATATGCGCCTCGGATTGGCAGAAGGCGACGCCGCCGATACGATTGCATGTCGCCATGGAGAGCGCGTTGGCCACCGTGCCGGTGGCGACGAAGAACACCGCGACCTCCCGTTCGAAAATCTCGCTGAAGCGCCGGTAGACGGCGCGGTCGAGTTCGCCGTCGCCATAGGCGGTCGCGATGCCCGCAGCGTGCCGGGACAGATTGGCCGAGATGTCGGGATGGACGCCCGCCCAGTTGTCGGATGCAAAGAACATTGAGAGGTCCGTATCTGGTTTGAAAAACGGGCGGGACCATGGCTGCTTTGGGGTTTGACGCGCAAGGGCCAAGCGCTGGAAAAGCAGTAAAGCCAGCCAAGCCAGGCGGTGCGGGTGGCGACTGAAGGTTACGTTTCTACCCTCTCACGCGTAATTTTCTGTCGTGAAGGGCTCGAGATTTTTGTGAATCGGTCTTGTGCACGCCTGCGATTTCTGTCATAAAAATTTAGGACAGTAGTGCTGTCTTATTTTGTCGCACAAATCAGGCTGGATTGGCGTATCATTTGGGCCTCTCCTGCCGCGAGCGACGGGTAGACGGCTCGGCTCTGGCCTGTACGATACCGGATACGAACCGGGCGGTAAGCCGCATGGTTCGGCAAGGATTTCGCAAGACGTGCAGCAAGGATGAAGGGGAAGCTATGCGCTTCCCGAGGCAAACCAGCGCCTGAAGGGCTGGGAACGGAGGACAGGACGATGACGGAATTGACGCTATCTGCGATCAACGGCCAGGCCGCGCAGACGAAAGCGGCTACCGTCAAAAATACGTCCCTGACCAACGTAGGGCGCACCGCCAACGGCTTCGCCGCCCAGGGTCTTTACGATCCGCGCAACGAGCACGACGCCTGTGGCGTCGGCTTCATCGTCAACATGAAGGGCGTGAAGTCGTACCAGATCGTCAAGGACGGGCTGGCCATGCTCGAAAACCTGACGCATCGCGGCGCCGTCGGTGCCGATCCGCTGGTGGGCGACGGCGCCGGCGTTCTGGTGCAGATTCCAGATCGTTTCTTCCGCGAGGAGATGGCCGCGCAGGGCATCGACCTGCCGCCGGCGGGTCAGTACGGCGTCGGACACTGGTTCATGCCGCACGACGCAGCATTGCGCGCCCATATCGAGGACATCATCGCCGAATCGGCGCAGTCCGAGGGGCTGCCGCTGATCGGGTTCCGTGACGTGCCCGTCGACAACTCGTCCCTGTCGAAGGCTCCTAACATCGTGGCATCCGAGCCGTTCCATCGGCAGGTCTTCATCGGCCGCACGGCAGACATTACCGACGACGAGGAGTATGAGGCCCGGCTCTATCTGCTGCGCAAGGTCATATCGGGCCGCATCTACGCGGAGAACGACAACAAGGACATCGGTTCCTACTGCGTGTCGCTGTCGGCGCGCACCATCGTCTACAAGGGCATGTTCCTGGCCTATCAGGTCGGGGCCTATTACAAGGATCTGATCGATCCGCGTTTTGAGACCGCGCTGATCCTCGTCCACCAGCGATTCTCGACCAACACCTTTCCGTCGTGGAAGCTGGCGCATCCCTACCGCATGGTCGCGCATAATGGCGAGATCAACACCGTACGCGGCAACAACAACTGGATGGCGGCGCGGCAGGCGTCGGTCGATTCCGAATTGTTCGGTAACAACATCTCGAAGCTTTGGCCGATCTCGTACGAAGGCCAGTCCGACACCGCGTGCTTCGACAACGCGCTCGAATTCCTGTTCCAGGGCGGCTACAGCCTCAGCCACGCCATGATGATGCTGATCCCGGAAGCCTGGGCCGGCAACAAGCTGATGGATCAAGACCGCAAGGCCTTCTACGAATACCATGCCGCGCTGATGGAGCCGTGGGACGGACCGGCGGCGGTCGTGTTCACCGATGGCCGCCAGATCGGCGCCACGCTCGACCGCAATGGCTTGCGCCCGGCGCGCTACATCGTCACCGATGACGACCGCGTCATCATGGCTTCCGAAGCCGGCGTGCTGCCGGTGCCGGAGGAGCGGATCGTCAAGAAGTGGCGGCTGCAGCCGGGTCGCATGCTTTTGATTGACCTGGAAAAGGGCCGCATCATCTCCGACGAGGAGATCAAGTCGGAGATCGCGACCAAACACCCCTACAAGAGCTGGCTCGCCAACACGCAGCTCATCCTGGAAGATTTGAAGCCGGTCGAGCCGCGCGCGCTGCGCAAGGATGTCAGCCTGCTCGATCGCCAGCAGGCGTTCGGCTACAGCCAGGAAGACACCAAGCTTTTGATGTCGCCGATGGCCACCACCGGCCAGGAAGCGGTCGGTTCGATGGGCACCGACACGCCGATATCGGCGATGTCGGACAAGTCGAAGCTGCTCTACACCTATTTCAAGCAGAACTTCGCCCAGGTCACCAACCCGCCGATCGATCCGATCCGCGAAGAGCTGGTGATGAGCCTGGTCTCCTTCATCGGGCCGCGGCCGAACATCTTCGACCTGGTCGGCAATTCGCGCCGCAAGCGGCTCGAAGTGCGCCAGCCGATCCTGACCAATGGCGATCTCGAAAAGATCCGCTCCATCGGCCACACCGAGGACCGTTTCGACACCAAGACGATCGACATCACCTACGGCTCGAGCGAGGGCGCTGCCGGCATGCAGGGCGCTGTCGAGCGTCTCTGCGAGCGGGCCGAAGCTGCTGTTGCCGGCGGCTACAACATCATCATCCTGTCCGACCGCCAGCTTGGGCCGGACCGCATCGCCATCCCGGCGCTTCTCGCCACGGCCGCGGTTCACCACCACCTGATCCGCAAGGGATTGCGCACTTCGGTCGGTCTCGTTGTTGAATCCGGCGAGCCGCGCGAGGTGCATCATTTCTGCTGCCTCGCCGGCTATGGCGCCGAGGCGATCAATCCCTATCTCGCCTTCGACACGCTGCTCGACATGCACAAGCGCGGCGAGCTGCCGGCCGAGGTCGACGCCTACGAAGTCGTCTCGCGCTACATCAAGTCGATCGGCAAAGGCATCCTCAAGGTGATGTCCAAGATGGGCATCTCGACCTACCAGTCCTATTGCGGCGCGCAGATCTTTGACGCCATCGGGCTGAAGTCTGACTTCGTCGAGAAGTATTTCACCGGCACGGCGACGCTGATCGAAGGCGTCGGGCTGGACGAGGTTGCTGGCGAGACTGTCAGCCGTCACACGGACGGGTTCGGCAACGATCCGGTGCTGCGCAACAATCTGGAGGTTGGCGGCGAATATCTCTTCCGCATGCGCGGCGAGGCCCACATGTGGTCACCCGACGCGGTCGCCACCTTGCAGCATGCCGTGCGCCAGGGCTCGTGGGAGACGTTCAAGGAGTATTCGGCGCAGATCGACAGCGAGACCGCGCGGGCGCAAGCCATCCGCGGCCTGTTCAAGATCAAGCTGGCGGAAGAGAGCGGTCGCAAGAAGGTCGCGCTCGAGGACGTGATGTCGGCGGCTGATATCGTCAAGCGCTTCTCGACCGGGGCCATGTCGTTCGGCTCGATCTCGCGTGAGGCGCACACCACGCTGGCGCGCGCCATGAACCAGATTGGCGGCAAGTCGAACACTGGCGAGGGCGGCGAAGAGGCCGATCGCTATCTGCCGCTGCCCGGCGGCGGCAAGAACCCGGAACGCTCGGCGATCAAGCAGGTCGCTTCCGGGCGGTTCGGCGTCACGGCGGAATATCTGGTCAACTCCGACGTCATGCAGATCAAGGTCGCGCAGGGCGCCAAGCCCGGCGAGGGCGGCCAGCTGCCCGGCCACAAGGTCGACGCGACCATCGCAAAGGTCCGGCACTCGACACCGGGCGTCGGCCTGATCTCGCCGCCGCCGCACCATGACATCTATTCGATCGAGGATCTGGCGCAGCTGATCTACGATCTGAAGAACGTCAACCCGGCGGCCGACGTCTCGGTCAAGCTGGTCTCGGAAGTCGGCGTCGGTACGGTTGCGGCCGGCGTTGCCAAGGCGCGCGCCGACCACATTACCATATCGGGCTATGACGGCGGCACCGGTGCGTCGCCGCTGACCTCGCTCAAGCATGCCGGCAGCCCGTGGGAAATGGGCCTCGCCGAGACGCACCAGACGCTGGTGCTCAACGGCCTGCGTTCACGCGTTGCGCTGCAGGTCGATGGTGGTTTGCGCACGGGGCGCGACGTCATCATCGGCGCGCTGCTCGGCGCCGACGAGTTCGGCTTCTCGACCGCGCCGCTGATCGCGGCCGGCTGCATCATGATGCGCAAGTGCCACCTCAACACCTGCCCGGTCGGCGTGGCAACGCAGGACCCGGTGCTGCGCAAGCGCTTCAAGGGCACGCCCGAGCACGTCATCAACTTCTTCTTCTATGTTGCGGAAGAGGTGCGCGGGCTGCTCGCCGAAATGGGCTTCACCCATCTCGACCAGATCATCGGCGATACCGATCTCCTGGAGAAGCGCGACGTGGTCCAGCACTGGAAGGCGCGGGGGCTCGATTTCGGCAAGATGTTCTTCAAGCCGGACGCCCCGCATGAGGCCGTGCACTGGACCGAGCGGCAAAAGCACCCGATCGACGACGTGCTCGACCGCAAGCTGATCGAGCTGGCGAAGCCGGCGCTGGAAGCCAAGCAGCCGGTGACCATCGAGCTGCCGATCCGCAATGTCGACCGTTCGGCGGGCGCGATGCTGTCGGGCGAAGTGGCCAAGCGCTTCAAGCACAAGGGCCTGCGCGAGGACACGATCTCGGTCAAGCTCACCGGCACCGCCGGCCAGTCCTTCGGCGCCTTCCTGGCGCGCGGCATCTCGTTCGAGCTGGTCGGCGCCGGCAACGACTATGTCGGCAAGGGCCTGTCGGGCGGCCGCATCGTCATCCGTCCGCCGGATGAGGCCAAGATTGTCGCGGCTGAGTCCATCATCGTCGGCAACACCGTGCTCTACGGCGCGACCGAGGGCGAGGCCTATTTCGCCGGCGTCGCCGGCGAGCGGTTTGCCGTGCGCAATTCGGGCGTTGCCGCCGTCGTCGAGGGCGTCGGCGACCATGGCTGCGAATACATGACCGGCGGCATCGTCGTCGTCATCGGCAAAACCGGCCGCAACTTCGCCGCCGGCATGTCGGGCGGCGTCGCCTATGTGCTGGACGAGGAAGGCGACTTCGCCGAGCGCTGCAACATGGCGATGGTCGAGCTTGAGCCGGTGCCGGAGGAAGACGATCTGATGGAGAAGCTGCTCCATCATGGCGGCGACCTCGACCACAAGGGCCGCGTCGACGTCTCCGGCGACATGACCAGCCACGACGAAGAGCGGCTCTATCAGCTGATCTCGAACCACGTCCACTTTACGGGTTCGGTGCGCGGTCGCGAAATCCTCGACAACTGGACGGCTTTCCGGCCGAAATTCCGGAAAATCATGCCGGTCGAGTATCGCCGCGCGCTGATCGAGATGGAGCGCATGCGCATGAGCGTGGCGGCGGAATAGGCTTTGGGCGTTGCCGGGGAGCAAGGCTTCCCGGCCGACACCTCATCAACAATCCTGACCTCGGACTGAAGGTTGCCATGGCTGCCTTATGAGGTTAACGGGTGCGCCGACGAGCGTGCCTTCGGACAGCAGGGACTGGACTATGGGCAAGGTAACAGGCTTTCTCGAGATCGACCGGCAGGTGCACAAGTACCAGCCGGCCTCCGACCGCATCCGGCATTTCCGCGAATTCACGCTGCCGATGTCGGACAAGGAGGTCGAGAAACAGGCCGCGCGCTGCATGGATTGCGGCATTCCGTTCTGCCACGGGCCGACCGGCTGTCCGATCCACAACCAGATCCCGGACTGGAACGACCTCGTCTACAATGGCGACTGGGACAATGCGATCCGCAACCTGCATTCGACCAACAATTTCCCGGAGTTCACCGGCCGCATCTGTCCGGCACCCTGCGAGGAAGCCTGCACGCTGAACCTCGAGGACATTCCGGTCGCCATCAAGACCGTCGAGCAGGCGATCGCCGACAAGGCCTACGAGACCGGTCATATCCGGCCCTATCCGCCGGAGAAGAAGACCGGCAAGCACGTCGCCGTCATCGGCTCGGGGCCGGCTGGCATGGCGGCCGCGCAGCAGCTCGGTCGCGCCGGTCACGACGTGCATGTCTATGAGCGCGAAAGCCGCCCGGGCGGGCTGATGCGCTACGGCATTCCCGACTTCAAGATCGAGAAGCACTATATCGACCGCCGCATCGAGCAGATGCAGGGCGAGGGCGTGACCTTCTATTGCGGCGTCAATGTCGGCGTCGACAAGCCTGTGGCCGAACTGCTCGCCGAGTACGATGCGGTACTCTATTGCGGCGGTTCGGAAACGCCGCGCGCCGCCAGCATCCCCGGTGACGATCTCGGCGGCGTCTACGATGCGATGCCCTACCTGGTGCAGCAGAACAAGCGCGTCGGCGGCGAGCCGATCCAGTCGGTGGCCTGGCCTTCGCATCCGATCATCGCCAGCGGCCAGCATGTCGTCGTCGTCGGCGGCGGCGACACCGCCTCCGACTGCGTCGGCACCGCTTTTCGGCAGGGCGCGGTCCGCGTCACCCAGCTCGACATACGGCCGCAGCCGCCGGAGAAGGAAGACAAGCTCGCGGTCTGGCCCTATTGGGCGACCAAGATGCGGACCTCGTCGTCCCAGGCCGAGGGTGCGGAGCGCGAATTCCAGGTGGCGACACTCGAATTCATCGGCGAAGAGGGCCAGCTGACCGGCGTCAGGTGCTGCGAGGTCGACGACAAGCGCAAGCCGATCGCCGGCACCGAATTCGTCATCCGTGCCGACCTCGCCTTCATCGCCATCGGCTTTGCCGGGCCTGCAGCCGCTGGCGTGGTCACGGAACTCGACGGGCAGATGAAGATCGCCACCGACAGCCGGCGTTCCAGGAATGTCGAGGCCAATGACCTCGATTACAGGACCAGCGTCGACAGGCTCTACGCAGCGGGCGATGTGCGCCGCGGCCAGTCGCTGGTGGTCTGGGCTATTCGCGAAGGCCGCCAGGCGGCGCGTTCGATCGACGAGGCGCTCATGGGATCGAGCGTTCTGCCCCGCTAAGGAGTGATTGCCGTCGTCTTGTCGGTCACGACGGCAGCCGTGGCGGGCTGGATTTTCGGTGGCGAGGAGAAATCGTCGGCGCGGCCGGGCGAGGCGTCGGGCGCCTTGCCTTCGATGACAAGTTTTTCGCCGGGCAAGTTCGGGTTGCCCTTTACCGGCGGCGCGGCGCCGAGAAGCTCAGAGCCGCCATCGAGCGCCGGATCGCCAAGCAGCATTGGCGGGGTGCGGTCGACCACGATCGGAGCGGCGGCCGGCGCCGGCGCTTCGACCGGGGCGCCAGCGGGGGCGGAGGCTGTCACCGCGCCTCCCGGCGCGGTGATGCCAAGGATCTTCATCAGAGGCTTTTCAGTATAGAAGGCAAGCTTGCGCTTGCCGGCCTTCGACACGTTGATGCCGTCGTCGGAGCGCAGGCGCACCGGCTGGCCGTTAATGTCGGGGCCGCTGGTGACGAAGGCGCCGTTCTCGTCGACGAAACCGTCCCAGACATCGACGAATTCACCGCCATGCTTTTGTGCCGCCGAGTGGTAGATGTCGTTGAAGGCCAGCATGTCGGAGGTCATTTTCGAGACCCGGAACGCGGGCATGCCGACCCACAGGAACGGCACCTTGGCGGCGGCGATGGCGCTGCCGAACGCATCTGTCCGGCGTTCATATTCCTTGGTCCAGTTCTCCGATCGCGGCTGCTCGCGCACGTCGCCGACCTTCATCTGCTGGCGGTCGTTGGAGCCGAGCATGACGACCACGGCCGCCGGTTTTTCGGTCTCGATCAGCGATTTGATCTGTTCCGGCCAATTGTAGAAATCGTCGCGCACGAAACCGGATGAGCCGTTGCTGCGCGCGACGATCCTGACGCCGGGGCTCTCGGCAAAGGCGGTGTCCAGGCCTTCGGCGAGGCCGCTCGCCATGAAATCACCGACCACCAGGACGACGCGGGCATCCGGCGTCTTTTCCACGACAGGCGTCACTGGTTCGACCGGGAGGCGGGGCCGACTTTTTTTCGTCTTGGACTTCGGCCTCGCCTTCTGGATGTCGAGCGGTGGTTCGACCCGCTCGCTGCGGCGCGGAAACAAGAGATCGCGTAGCGACCAGCCGCGATTTTGCTGCTCTTGCGCCAGGGCCGGCGTGTGAAAGGCGCTGGCTGCAGCGACAGCCAGGACGGCGATCGCCAGAAGCAGGATCGGCATGCGGCGAAGGATCACCCGGATACGCGCAACCGAAACCAAGTATTCCCCCGTTTCTAAGTCAGCTCTACTTTTGCCGGAGCCATTTGAGCACTTCCATGCTTGGATAGCCGTCCTGGGTCAAGCCGGTCTTTGCCTGGAAGGCCAGGATGGCGGCTTTCGATCCGTCACCGATCTTGCCGTCGAACTTGCCGTCATAGTAGCCATGCTCGGAAAGCCGCTGCTGAAGCTCCTGCCTTTCCTCGAAGGTGAGCTTGGTGAAAGGCCGTTTCCAGTCCTGCACCAGACCGCCATAGCCGGCGATTTCGTCGGCAAGAAGGCCGACGGCGAGCGCGTATTTGTCGGCGTTGTTGTAGGCTTTGATAACCGAGAAATTCTTGACCATCAGGAAGGCCGGCCCGCCGCGACCGTCCGGCACCTTCAGCGTCGCCTTGTCGGCGCCGTTCTTGAATGGCTTGCCGCTGGCCCTGACAACGCCGAGCGCCTGCCATTGCGCCAGCGTCTTGGAGCCGCCGGGGAGTTTGCCGGCCGGCAAGGTGACCTCATAGCCCCAGGTCTTGCCGGCCTGCCAGCCATTCTTCCTGAGCAGGTTGGCGGCGGTCGCCAGGGCGTCTGGAATCGAATTCCAGATGTCGCGCTTGCCGTTGCCGTCCATGTCGACCGCATAGGCCTGATAGCTGGTCGGTATGAACTGGGTGTGACCCATCGCGCCGGCCCAGGAGCCGCTGAGATGGCTTTCGTCGATATCGCCCCTCTGCAGGATCTTCAGCGCCGCGATCAGCTGGGTGCGGGCGAATTTCGATCGCCTGGGATCGGCATAGCCGAGCGTCGCCAGCGAGCGGATGACATTGCGCATGATGTCGTCGCGCTTGAGGATCTCGCCATAATTCGATTCCATCGACCAGATGGCGAGCAAAATGTTGCGGTCGACGCCGAATCTGGCCTCGATCCTGTCCAGCCACGGCTTCCATTTCCTGGCCATCTGCTGGCCGACGGCAACTGACTGGTCATGGACGCGGTTGTCGAAATAGTCCCAGGCAGGAGCGGTGAATTCGGGCTGGGTACGGGCCTTCTCCAGCACCACCGGGTCGATATCGTTGATGTTCTTGAAGGCCTGGTCGTAAAGCGCCCCGGAAACGCCGCTCTGCACCGCCGTGGCGCGGAAGCTGGCAACCCATTGCCGAAACCCGGCATCGGCGAAAGCGGGCCCAGCGGGCATCAGCAGGGCAAGCGAGAGGCTGGCCGCCGTCACGGCGCTTGCCAGGCGCTTTGCGGTGCTGCGAACGGACATCTTTTCCTCCTTCGTCATATCAGGAAGATCATTCATCGCCGAACCCGGTTAGCATTTAGTTTACCATAGGTGGGGTCGGGAACGAAAAGACGCCTCGATGCTTTACGCAATGCAATATTTGGTCCTGCTCTTGTATGCGTCTCGATTCCGGCGCGAAAATGTCAGAACGGGATTGCGGAGCAGGCCCTCAAACGGATAATTGACAGCATGAAGAGAGTTCGCAAGGCAGTCTTCCCGGTCGCCGGCCTCGGCACGCGGTTCCTCCCGGCCACCAAGGCCATCCCGAAGGAAATGCTGACTGTCGTCGATCGGCCGGTCATCCAATACGTGGTCGACGAGGCGCGCGATGCGGGGATCGAGCACTTCATCTTCGTCACCGGCCGCAACAAGGCGGTCATCGAGGACCACTTCGACGTCCAGTTCGAGCTCTACGACACGCTTGCGCAACGCGGCAAGGACGACCAGCTTGCTCGCCTGCAACGGCTGCAGCCGGCGCCGGGCCAGACCAGCTTCACCCGCCAGCAGGTGCCGATGGGGCTTGGCCATGCCGTCTGGTGCGCGCGCGAGCTTGTCGGCGACGAGCCATTCGCGCTGCTTTTGCCCGACATGATCATGCAGTCGGAAAAGAGCTGCATGAAGGACATGGTCGAGCTCTACGCCGAGACCGGCAACAACATCATCGCGGTGCAGGAATGCGATCCGGCCGAGGCGCATAAATACGGCATCGTCGGCCGCGGCGAGGATACGCATCACGGCTTCCGCATCACCGGCATGGTCGAGAAGCCGAAGACGGGCACCGCGCCGTCCAACCTGTTCATCAACGGCCGCTATATTCTGCAGCCGGAGATTTTCGGCATTCTCGAAGGCCAGGAACGCGGCGCCGGCAACGAGATCCAGCTTACCGACGCGATGCTGAAGCTGGAAAAGCAGCAACCCTTCTACGGCTACCACTATCAGGGCCGCACCTTCGATTGCGGTTCGCCGGAAGGCTTCGTCGAGGCCAATGTCGCCTTCGCCCTGTGGCGCAACGACATGAATGAGAACATGCGCGGTGTCATCCGCACCTTGCTCGATGAGATGAAGCCGTCGGAGCGGCGCGGCGCCGCCCTCTAAGTTACCGCTGCACCTTCACGCCAAGGAAGATGCTGTTTGCGGTGTAGTCGCGGCCGGGCAGGTTGCTGGTCAGTTTCTCGGTCCTGACCCGGGTGGTGAGGCCGGCGTAGCGGTTCAGCCACCAAGTCAGGCTGCTCTCGGCACTCAGCACCAAATCATGACCATCGATGCCGACATAGTCGCGCCAGTCGACGCCGAGTGCCGCGTTCGCCGTCAGATTGGCGCGGATCTGCCGTTCGCCGGTGAGCCGGCCGGAATAGAGGATGTCGCCGCTTTGGGCGGCGGTGGTGGTGTCCTCGATGGTGGTCTGGCCGGTCAGTCCGATCGTGGTGCCGCGCTCGGGCGACCATTTGAGATCGGCATCCACCGTCGGGCCTGAAATCGCTTCCAGGCTATTGTCGTCGATCGCCTCCCGCAGCCAGCCGGCGGAGAATTCGCCGGAGAGCTTGTCGCCCATGTCGAGCTCAAGGCCGGCGCGCGCGCCAAGCCGCGTCGAGGAGCGTTCGAACCCATTGCTGTCTGAGCGCAGATCATAGTCCCTGCGCCCGACCTCGACCTCGGTGAACGGGACGAGGGCTGGAGAGATTTCGTAACCGGTGCGCAAGGTCGCGGTGTAGAGGGTGGAGTCGCGGTCCTTCTGCGACAGCGAGGTGCCGTCTGAAAGCTTGGCGTCGCCATAGAAATCGTGCGTCACCGCGCCGGTCAGCGTGTAGCGCATCTTGCCGACATCCTTCTCGATGCCGAGACTGCCGTTGACGGTCTGCCGCAGCGGCTGCGAGGAGACCCCGGCAATGGCATCCGGCGAGGAGGCCGATTCCGGCACGGCTTCGTAACCGAGCTTGGCGATGGTGCGCAGCTCGTTGTCGAGATCGACGTTGAGCGTTCCCTCGATCCGCCCTTGCGCGTCGGAGACCTCGTCGCCGGATACGGTCTTGCGGAAGCTGCCGTAGCCGTTGATGAGCGCCGAATTCTCGTGCCAGTCGGAGGCGGCGGAAAAACGCAGCGCCGTTTCGGAAAGCAGCGCCGGTGCGCCGCCGCTGCTGGAATCGGCATTGGACGACGACGTCAGGCCTTGCTCCAGCGTTGGCCTGATGAGGAAGGAGCCGACCTTGATGCCGGTCGCGGCGAAGGGGTCGTCCTCGGGTTTCTTGTCCTGCCCTTCGATGGAGCCGGTGCGTTCGGCGCCAGGGTCAAGTTTTTGCCTGTCGGCGCTGTCGACCGTAAGGGCGCGGCGATTGGCGGTGTCCTGCTCGGCGTCGGTGGTCTCGTTGTCATCCGTGGCGGCTGTGCTTGCTGTTGCGTCAGTGGTCTTTTTCGTCTTCTTCTTGTCGGCGGCCTTGGCCTTGTCGTCCTTGGTCTTGTCCTGGTCGGCGGCACGCTGTCTTGCGGTCGAGAGCCGGCGGGGCTTAACCGGAGCCGCCTCGTCGGTCGATGTGTCGTCGGTGGCAGCGGGCTGATCGAAAATGCTGTTGGCCGCGCCTGTCGCGTTGGTGTCGTCAGGCACCGCGCCGGGGCTGGCCGGCTGGTAGGTGTCCGCCGGCGCGTCGTCCGTTGCGGCTGCGTTCGCTTGTGCCTGCTGGTCCTGGGAACTGGCCATGCTCAGTTGCCTGGCCTTGCGCTGCTGGTCGGCCAGGATCGCCGATTCCGAAACCTCGCCGCGCAGCTCGGTTTCCTGGGCGTGGAGCGGTATCGGACGCAGCAAAGCCAGGACGCTGGCCGCCAGCAGCAGAGTGCTGACGGTCGTGTCCCTTAGACCTCTTCTCGTTCCAGGCTGGGCCCGCGACATCGTCACCACTGCTTGCGCTGCGCATGCGCGCCATACTTACCGAACCGTAAATGGGGATGGTTAACGGAGGGTTGAGGCGGTGGCGTCCAGCACGGTCTGGTGGCACGATTTCGAAGTCCGCGCGGTTCGAGATCGGAACGCTAACAGCCATTTCTGTTGGACAGGCGTGGGGCAAAGCGCTAATCGCATCGGCATGCATGCGGGGTCCCCAGAAAAGAAGCAGCCGGACAGGCAGGCCGCGATCGATTCGGCGCTGAGAACGGTGGCGACCGAGCAGGCCGGTGTCGCGGCACTTGCCGCGGCGCTCGAAGACGGACTGGCCGAGCCGTTCGCGCGGGCCGTCGCCATCGTCTCGCGGGCCGATGGCCGCGTCATCGTCACCGGCGTCGGCAAGAGCGGCCATATCGGTTCGAAGATCGCCGCGACGCTTGCCTCGACCGGCACGCCCGCCTTCTTCGTCCATCCGGCCGAGGCCAATCACGGCGATCTCGGCATGATTGCCAAGGACGATGCCATCATCGCCATGTCATGGTCCGGCGAGAGCAAGGAATTGATGGGGATCGTCGCCTATTCCCGGCGCTTTTCGATCCCGCTGATCGCGGTCACATCCGGCGCGACATCGGCGCTGGCGCGCGCGGCCGACGTGGTGCTGCTCTTGCCGCCGGCGCCTGAAGCCTGTCCGCATGGGCTAGCGCCGACGACGTCGACGCTGCTTCAGCTGATCATGGGCGATGCGCTGGCCATCGCACTGCTCGAGGCGCGCGGCTTCACGCCGGATCATTTCCGCACCTTCCATCCCGGCGGCCAGCTCGGCGCCAATCTGACGCAGATCCGCGAGATCATGCATGTCGGCGACAGGCTTCCTCTGGTGCCGACGGGGACCGGAATGCAGGACGCGATCCTCGAATTGTCGCGCAAGGGGTTTGGCTGCGTGGCGATTACGGCCGTGGACGGCGCTCTGATAGGCATCATCACCGACGGCGATATCCGCCGTCATATCGCCAACGATCTCTTGGCAATGAGCGTCGATCAGGTGATGACCAGGAAGCCGAAGACGGCGAGCCCGGACACCCTGGTGGCGACGGCGCTGCAGACCATCAACACTTCGGCCATCACCAGCCTGATGGTGGTCGAGGGCGGACGCCCGGTCGGGCTCGTCCACCTGCATGACCTGCTGCGCATCGGCGCAGCCTAGGCTTGTCGATCTTCAGGTGATGCCGGCCTGACCTGAATCTCAACACACCCTAAACCGTCGACTCATACAGCTTCGACGGTCAGTTCCAGATCGGTGTCGGCAGCACCCGTCACCCGCACCTGCGTGCCGACCGGCAAATCCGGGCCGGAAACACGCCACAGCGTGTCGCCGAGCTTGATGCGGCCGCGGCCGTCCTTGATCGGCTCGGCAAGTGTCGCCATCTTGCCGACCATCTGCGCGCCGCGGCGGTTGAGCAGCGGCTGGTCGGTTGGATCATTGCGACCGCCCACCAGCTTCTTGCCGAAATAGGCGGAAACCAGCGACAGAGCGAGGAAGGCGAGCACCTGGATTTGCCAGGTCCAGAAACCTGCATCCCAGATCAGCAGCGACACGGCGCCGATGATGAGCGCGGCGATGCCGATCCACAGCATGAAAATACCGGGCGCGATGACTTCCATCACCAGCAGGACGAAGCCGAGAACCATCCAGTTCCACGGACCGAGTTCGGAAATGATGCGATCGAGCATGGGAGTGCGCTCCTACGATCTCAATTCTCGCTCGGGCGGACCACCGGCGGGCGGGCGGCCTGCCGCTGCGCGCCGGTCGTGCCTTCGCTGCGAAAGACTTCCTTGGCGATCTCGCCAATGCCGCCGAGCGTGCCGATCAGCGACGAGGCCTCCATCGGCATCAGCACGACCTTGCTGTTGGTGGCCGAACCGATCTTGGTCAGTGCCTCGGTGTATTTCAGCGCGACGAAGTAGTTGAGCGCCTGTACATCGCCCTGGGAGATGGCGTCGGAGACGACCTGCGTGGCACGGGCTTCGGCTTCGGCCGAGCGTTCGCGAGCCTCGGCGTCGCGGAAGGCAGCTTCCTTCCGGCCCTCAGCCTCGAGGATCTGCGACTGCTTGAGACCTTCGGCGGCGAGGATTTGCGCGCGCTTGTTGCGCTCTGCCGTCATCTGCCGACCCATCGATTCGATCAGATTGGCCGGCGGGTTGATATCCTTGATCTCGACGCGGGTGATCTTGATGCCCCACGGGTGCGCGGCTTCGTCGACGACGCGCAGCAGGCGTTCGTTGATGGCGTCGCGGTTCGACAGCAATTCGTCGAGGTCCATCGAGCCCATGACGGTGCGGATGTTGGTCATCGTCAGGTTGAGGATGGCGTTCTGCAGGCCGGAGACCTGGTAGGCCGCCTGCGCCGCATTGAGGATCTGGAAGAAGGCGATGCCGTCGACGCCGACGATGGCGTTGTCGCGGGTGATGATCTCCTGGCTCGGTACGTCGAGCACCTGTTCCATCATATTCATCTTGGCGCCGACACGGTCGACGAACGGCACGATGAGGTTGAGGCCGGGGGACAATGTCTTGGTATAGCGGCCGAAACGCTCAACCGTATAATTGTAGCCTTGCGGGATTGTCCGGATACCCTTGAAAAGCACCAGTACGACAAGTGCAACAAGAACCATAATCGCGATATCGAAACCGCTGAAGCCCATTTCGTTTCTCCCTCAATAGGCGCCGACTTCACGGAATCACTTAAGTGTGTTTCCGCAACGTTACAATCAGGTGATCACGAATATTGGTTAGCGAAGGCTTTTGCGCACCGCTTTCGTGCCGCCGAAGCCCGTCAGACCCAGCCCGCCAGCTCGCGCCGCACCATCGCCTCGATGACGGCCATGCCCTCGGCGCTGTCGTTGAGGCAAGGGATGTGGGCGAATTGCTCGCCGCCGGCGTGATGGAAGGTTTCGGCGGCCTCGCGGCCGATCTCGTCCAGCGTCTCGATGCAATCGACGGAGAAGCCGGGATTGACGACGGCGATCGACTTCACGCCGTCATGCCCGAGTTTCTCCACCGTCTTGTCGGTATAGGGCTGCAGCCAATCCTGCGCGCCGAAGCGCGACTGGAAGGTGGTGATCAGCCTTTCGTCGCTCCAGCCGAGCTTTTGGCGCAGCAGCCGTGTCGTCTCCAGGCAATGGGCCTGATAGGGATCGCCCTTGTCTGAATAAGGCTTCGGAATGCCGTGATAGGAGGTAATGACCACCTCCGGCTCGAAGTCGAGGCTTGCAAGGTGCCGCTCGATCGAGCGGGCGAGTGCATCGATGTAGACAGGCTCGGCATAGTAAGGCGGCACGCTGCGGATGGCTGGTGCCGCCCGCATCTTCATCAGCGCGCGAAACAGCTGGTCGTTGGCGGTCGCCGTCGTCGTTGCCGAGTACTGCGGATAGAGCGGGAAAGACAGGATGTGGTCGCAGCCTTGCTCGACCAGTCTTTGGGCGACGCTCGCCGTCGAGGGGTTGCCGTAGCGCATCGCCCAGTCGACGACGACTTCGGGCAGGTCACCGAGCGCCTGGCCAAGCTTCTCGCTTTGGGCGCGGGTGTAGGTGCGCAGCGGCGACTCGTTCTTCTCCCGGTTCCAGATCCTGGCGTAGTTGGCGCCCGATTTTTTCGGCCTGGTGGTGAGGACCAAAGCATAGAGGATCGGATACCAGATCGCCTTATTCAACTCGATCACACGCGGATCTGAGAGGAATTCCCTCAAATAGCGCCACATCGGCGTGAAGTCGGTGCCATCGGGCGTGCCGAGATTGATCAGCATGACGCCGATCTTGCCCGCCTTGACCGGCGCATGACCCGCCGGGGCAGTCGCCTTCGCGGCTTTGGGGTCGACGGGACTGGAAAGCGTCATGCGGGTCTCCGGGCACCGTGAACCACCGGTGACGCAGCGAAACTAGCGATGCGGCGCCGGTTTTCAATGCTGCGTCTGGCCGCACCTTACCCGAACGCAGAACACCCGCCTGGTTTCCCAGACGGGTGTTGTGAGTTTCTGCGAAAGGACTACTTCGCCGCAGGCGGAATCGTCAGGGTCGCGCCGAGCGGCAGACGGCGCGGCTCGTAGCCCTTGTTGGCTTCGGAAATCGCCTTCCACTTGGTGCCGTCGCCATAGGCGTTCTTGGCCAGATCCCAGAACGTGTCGCCGGCGACGATGACATGGCTGGCTTCGGCTGGCGCGGCCGGGGCAGCCTCTGCCGGCTTGGCGGGTTCCGCGGCCGGGGCAGGGGCCGGTGCTGCTTCTGCGGGTTTGGCCGGCTCCGCCGGTGCGGGCGCCGCAGGAGCGGTTTCGGCCGGGACGGTCGGCGGGGTCGTGGCGATGTCGCCAGAGTTGTCCGGCAAGGCTGGCATCGCCGGCTCGGCTGGTTTGGCCGGCTCGGCCGCGGGAGCCGCCGCGACGGTTGCGGCTATTTCGGTGATGCGGCCGTCGAGCTTCGGCGTATAGGGCCGGTGCGCGCCGAGATAGTCGGCGACCACCTGTTCGAGGCCCGGACCGTAGTCATAGGCATTCTGGGCCTTTTCGGCGAAGACCTTGTAGCCGTCACCGCCCTGGCGGACATAGTTGTTGGTGGCGACCAGATAGTCCTTGTCCGGATTGAGTGGTGTCCAGGCGCCACCCTCCATGACTTCGACCGACTTGACGCGTCCGGCATTGGGCGCGACCGACTTGTCGAAGGAATATTTCAGGCCGGCGACCTGCGGGAAGCGCCCGGCGCCGTCCTCGATCTGGCTGAGGCCACTTTCCAGCCCGGCCACCAGATCCTTGCCCGAGATCTTGAATGTCGCCAGCGTGTTCTGGAACGGCAGCACGGTCAGCACTTCGCCCATGGTCACGGTGCCCTGGTCGATCGAGGCGCGCAGTCCGCCGCCGTTCGAGATGACGATCTCGACGCCCTGGCCCTTGACGCGGTCGAGGATCGCGTCGGAGACGAGATTGCCCATCTCGCATTCGCGGGTGCGGCAATTCTCTCGGCTGCCGTCGATCGGCTTGGTGGTCTCGGCCACCTCCTTGTTCTTCAGTTCCTCGATCGGCGCGCCGAGTTCCTTGATGCGGGCAAGCACGGCGGGATCGGGCGTGATCGACTTGTCGAGAAAGATCGGATCGCCGCTGGCTTCCTTGACGACGCCATTGTCGTCGAACACGACCTTGAACTCGCCGAGATATTTCGAATAGGACGCCGCCTGCACGACCGGCACCTTATAGCCGTCGGGGTTGTCGACCATCGTCGGATAGGGGCCCGCCGCCTTCGGATCGGTGTTCGACAAAAGCGTATGGCTGTGGCCGCCGACCACCACGTCGATGCCGGGGATCTTGGCGATGACGTCGCGCTCGCGGTTGTAGCCGATATGGGTCACCGCGATGATCTTGTTGACGCCTTCGCCCTTCAGCTTCTCGACCTCTGATGTGATCGACTTGACGTCGTCCTCGATGGTGATGTTGGGGCCAGGCGTAGCCAGTTCCGGCGTGTCGTTGGTGACGGCGCCGATGATGCCGATCTTCTGGCCGCCGACTTCGACCACGATCGATGGCTTGACGCGGTCGCCTAGCTTGGATTGCGCGTTGGCCTTCACATTGGCGCCCAGCACGGGGAACTTGATCATGTCGAGGAACGGAGCAAGTGCGGTCTCGCCGTCGTCGAACTCGTGATTGCCGAGCGCCATGGCGTCGAATTTCATCTCGTTGAGGAACTCGCCTTCGACCTTGCCCTTGTAGGTGGTGTAGAACAGCGAGCCCTGGAAATTGTCGCCGGCGCTGAGCAGCAGCACATTCTGGCCTTCCAGCTTCTTGCGCTCCTGCGCGATCGCGGTGATCAGGCGGCCGGCGCCGCCGATGCATTCGCCCTTGGTCTCCTCTTCGGCCGAACAGGTCGACTCGTATTTGTTGTTGCCCTCGATGCGGCTGTGCCAGTCGTTGATATGCAGGATGTTCAGTGTGTAGTCGGCAAAGGATGCGCCGGCCGACAGGCCAAGCGTGGATGCCGACAGGGCGGCAATGGCGGCAAACTTCTTCATATTCGTCTCCCGGATGAACCTGACCAGAGGCATTTAACGCCCTTGCTTGACTGGGGGCATAACAGCCAGCTTTTGCGTCATGTTCACATCGCGTTTTCATCGATGCAAGTGGAAATCAGGACGATGTTTGCCGGCATAAAAAAGAAGGCGGCTCGCGCCGCCGTCTTTTGGATGGATCGATGTCGTACCAGGCTATTTCAGCCGCATTTCATAGGATGCCAAGTGAATACACCTGGGCTGCAAAATGCTTTAGGCCCGGCGCGTCAGCACGAAATTCTGCCCGGCCGCGCTGGTGCAGTTGAGCTGGCTGGTGGAGACCATCAGGCAGTTGAAGCTGACCGGCGTCTGGCGGATGAGCGAGGTGCCGTGGATCTCGACCGAGGTGGCGCCGGTCATGGTGTAGCTGCCTTCGGCGAGCTTCTGGCCGGTATCGGTCGCGACGGTGGCGAAGCTGCCGGCCGCGAAGGTCGACAGGCCGGTGCCTTTGGCATCGATCCAGGAGCCTTCGACGCCTTTCGGTCCAGACGCCATCGGCGGCGCCTCGGGGCCGCCCGTCATGCAGCCGGCAAGCATCGTCGCCAGGGCGCCCGCGGCGCCCATAGAAAGAACTTTGCGCGCAATCGTCATTTCTAAAAACCCTCTCCTCAAGCATCGGCCCGAAAATCGATGCGATTTTCGGAAAGCACGATGCGTGCATCCAAAGTGCTAGAGCGTACTTTCCAAATGGAGGCACGTCGCTCTAGGCCGCATCCCTTCAATCGCCCGATTTCCGGGCGATTGCAAGGCAGTCGGACATGCTGGTGGAACCGCTATCGCACCAGGATGTTGCGGAATTGCCACGGGTCGTTGTGGTCGAGATCCTCGGGGAAAAGCCCCGGGCGGTTATCGAGCGGCGTCCAGTCGGTGTAGTAGCCCTTGACCGGCCCGAGATAGGGCGACTGCACTTCCAGGCAGCGCTTGTAGTCCATCTCATCGGCCTCGACGATGCCGACTTCAGGGTTTTCCAGCGCCCAGACCATGCCGGCGAGCACCGCCGACGTGACCTGCATGCCGGTGGCGTTCTGATAGGGCGCCAGCTTGCGCGCCTCGGCCAGCGACAGCTGCGAGCCATACCAGTAGGCGTTCTTGTCGTGGCCGTAGAGCAGGACGCCAAGCTCGTCGACGCCGTCGACCAGCTCGTTCTCGTCAAGCACGTGATGCACGGGTTGCGACTTGCCGGCGGCGCCGAACATCTCGTGCAGCGACAGTAGGGCGTCATTGCAGGGATGATAGGCATAGTGGCAGGTCGGGCGGTACTGCACCTTGCCCTTCTTGCCGCGCACGGTGAAGAAATCGGCGATCGAGATCGCCTCGTTATGCGTCACCAGGAAACCGTATTGCGGGCCGGGCGTCGGGCACCACGAGCGCACGCGGGTGTTGGCGCCGGGCTGTTCCAGATAGATCGCCGCCTTGGAGCCATGCTTGTGCTTCTTGCCGTTCTTCGGCATCCATTTCTCATGCGTGCCCCAGCCGAGCTCGGCCGGCTGCAGGCCCTCGGAGATGAAGCCCTCGACCGACCAGGTGTTCCAGAACACGTTCATCGGCTTAGGCTTTTTGGTGCGCTGGGTGTCGCGCTCGGCGATGTGGATGCCCTTGACGCCGGCCTTCTTCATCAGCCTGGCCCAGCCGTCACGGTCGTCCTGCGCCGGCTCGGGAAACTCGAGGCCGAGATCGGTGGCGAGGTTCAGCAGCGCCTGCTTGACGAACCAGGAGACCATGCCGGGATTGGCGCCGCAGGTCGAAATCGCCGTCGCACCGCCGGGCTTCTCATGCTTTTCCTTGATCATCGCTTCGCGCAGCGCATAGTTGGTGCGGCTGGCATTGTCGGCCTTGGCATCGAAATAGAAACCGAGCCACGGCTCCACGACCGTGTCGATGTAGAGCACGCCGAGCTTGCGGCAGAGCCGCATCAGGTCCACCGAGCCGGTGTCGACCGACAGGTTGACGCAAAAGCCCTTGCCACCGCCATTGGTCAGAAGCGGCGTCAAGAGCTTCTTGTAGTTCTTCTCGGTCACCGCCTCCTGGACGAAAGCGATGCCGCGCTCGTCGAGCAGCCTGCGGTCGGTGTCGCGCGGGTCGATGACCGTCATGCGCGACTTGTCGAACTTGAAATGGCGCTCGATCAGCGGCAGCGTTCCCCGTCCGATCGAGCCGAAGCCGACCATCACGACCGGGCCGGTGATTTCACCGTAAACGGGCCAGTTTTCATTCGCCATTTTATCGAACACTCCTTCAGCACGCGGGGGGAAAAGCCGGGCATTTGCGCCGGACGGCCAAGCGCTACACCACAGATCATTGTCATAAACCAGTGAAAAGCGCCAACCGCCGGCCAGGCCGGCTTGCGCATTTGGTTAAGCCGCCTTGGCCATGTCGTCGAGGAAGGCGACCAACCGGTTGCGGTCGGCGGTCAGCCCCTTGTAGTCGAGCTGGGCCTGGTCAAGCTCCTGAAGCTGCGCGGCGAAAGACACAGCCAGCGCTTGCCTGTCGGGATGGCTGGCCAGCACCTTGAGCGGATCGAGATGGATGCGGATGGTGAACAGCACGTCGCGCGAGACGGTCAGCTTCCTGAGCGTCTGCCGCTCGACGCGGATGAAGGCGTGGGCGTCGACGTCGCCATCAGGGAATCGCGTCGGGCGGTTGCTGGCGCGGTCGATGCGCTCGACGTTGGAGAGGGGATGGTAGAGCGCGTCGCCTGCCTGGATCGACCAGTTGTAGCGCTTGACCGCCTGGCCCTGAAGGCCGTCGAACATACGGTTGATGAGATCGGCCGGTCGCGTGCCCGGCCCGAAACCTGGCACCGGCGCGTGGATCTGCTGCAGCGGCTTGCCGAATTTTTCGGTGAGCGACCATGACGAGGGAAAGCAAAGCGAGCCGGCGACGAGGCGCCAGCCGCTTTCGTCCCGCCGCATCAGGATCAGGTCATCCTGGACCAGCAGCGACGCCGCGATGAGCGGCGCGTATCGTAAGCCTGCATCAGGCCCGCCAAATTTCCCGGCGCCAACCACCTCGATCCCGTCGCCGGAGCGCCGATAGATGTCAGGATGCTTCGTCAGCAGATGCTCGCCGAGCAGGTCGAGCACTTCGCGCTGCGCGTCGCGAGTACCGTCTTCCTCGACAAAGACCCTTTCGGGGATTTCCGCATAGAGCCGGCGTTTCTCGGCGAGATGCGGCAGCAGATGTTCGTCGACCTCGATCCACCGGTCAGGGTCGAGCGGCTTCAGCCCGATGGTGAAGAGTTTGGACGAGCCGTCATAGGGCGTATGGGTGGGCTGGCGAGAGGTCATGCTTCGTTGAAGGCGTCCAACCCGGCGGCGGTCATCCTCGCGGTGAATTCGGTGACGTCGTAGTCGGCGGCACCCGCCTTGGCGAACGGGTCGGCTGCCAGCCTGGCATCCAGCACATCGCGCGGACCGCGCGCGATGATGACGCCGCCAGTCCTTGGGTTCTTCGGTCCGGACGCGACAAAGATACCTTCGACGTAGCAGGCCTTCAGCCATTCGACATGCGCCGGCGCCAGCCGGTCGATCTCGGCGAGCGGCACCTTGTAGTTCAGCGAAACGACGAACATCGCTATCTCCCGCCTGCGTCAGGCCAATCTGGCCGGGATCAGCCCGCGCAGCGAATTGCCGACGTAGATCGCCCTGGCCGATTTCAGATCGTCAAAGCTGTAGATCGCTTCGGCGGCGCGGCCTTCGTCCAGGAACTCGCCGCGCAATACGCCAGGCAACAGGCCGCAATCGAGGCGGGGCGTCATCAGCACGCCGTCGCCGAAGTCGGCGAAGAGATTGGTGATCGTGCCCTCGCAGAGTTCACCGCGCTCGTTGGCTAAAAGCACCTCGTCGGCCTGGGTGATGAGATATTCGGCGCGGGCATGGATGTAGGTCTGTCGCCGACTGGTCTTGTGGCGCAGCAGCGTATCGCTGGAATCGAGCCGCACCCGCGCCAATTGCAACCTCCAGACCTTGTCGGCTGCCAGCGGTTCGTAAGGCTGCACCGAGGCCGTCGCCTCGCCATTGCGCGCCAGGACAAGGCGGGTGCGCAATGCCGTCTCCTGTCGGCCAACCGTATTCATGAGCGCTTCGCCGACCCGTTGCGGATCGCATGCAAAGCCCAGCTCCGCAGCCGAGCCATAAAGCCGTGCGAGATGGCGATCGAAGCGCAGGAACCCCGCGCCGGGTTCCCAGCGCATGGTCTCGATCAGCTCGAATTCGGCGGCGTTCCCGTCGCGAAGCGTGCTTTCAGCAGACACTCCCGATACTCCTCCTCGGCCGTGGAATCGAAGACGACGCCACCGCCGACATTGTAGACGGCCTCGCCGCTGGAAAAGAGCGAGATGGTGCGGATCGCCACGGAAAAGCGCATCGTGCCGCCGGGCGCGATCCAGCCGATGGCGCCGCAATAGACGTCGCGCGGCACGCCTTCCAATTCGTGCAGTATCTCCATGGCGCGTATTTTCGGCGCGCCGGTGATCGAGCCGCAGGGAAACAGCGCAGCCAGGATCTGGCGGATGCTGACATCCGGCAGGAGCTTCGCCCGCACACGGCTCACCATCTGGTGCACCGTCGGATAGGTCTCGATGCGGAACAGTTCGGGCACCTCAAGCGTGCCGACCTCGCTGATCAGCGAAATGTCGTTGCGCAGGAGGTCGACGATCATCCGGTTCTCGGCCTGGTTCTTCTCGTCGTTGCGCAGGAACGCCTTCAACTTGGCGTCCTCGGCCTTGGTCGCGCCGCGCGGCGCCGTGCCCTTCATCGGATGCGTCTCGATCATGCCGTCGGCGTAGATCTCGAAGAACAGTTCGGGCGAGCGCGACAGCACGATCGGATCGCCGAGCGCAACCAGCGCGCCGTACTTCACCGGCTGGCGCTCGGTCAACGCATTGAAGGCGGCGAGCGGATCGCCCGACCATTGCGCGTTGACTGGAAAGGTCAGGTTGCCCTGATAGCAGTCGCCCTTGCGGATGTGGTCATGCAGCCGTGCGAAGCGTCTGGCGTAATCTTCGGCGGACCAAGCGGCCCTGGCGTCGAAGATCGGACCATTGGTGGCCGGCGCAGTGTTTTGCGGCAAGGCCTGCTCGAGCGGGGCATCGAAAACGCCGAGGCAGACCAGCGGCGCGCGCCGGCCCTCGGGCAGCAGCGGCACCAGTTTCGGCTCGAGCAGGTAACCCGCCTCGTAGGAGAAATAGCCGGCCAGCCATTTGCCTGCGTCGCTCGCCGCCTGCGCGGCTTCCAGCGCCGGCAGGAAATCGCGCGCTTCATGCGCCGTGATGATTTCGGCCGGATGGTCGAAGACGAGCTGACGCGCGCTCGCATCATTGCGGAAGATGGCGGAGGGCAGGGACATTGGGGCTCGGATGCTGCGGTCTGTGACGCCAGCGATCGCTCTATATGGGGGCTCGCCCGCGTGCAATCGAGGGAGCGGCGTCCAAGGACGCAAAGGTTGCACGGCTACAAAAACAATGGCGGCACGGGGCGCCGCCATTGTGGCCCGCAGGCTGAATACGCTCAGGTGTTGTTGGCGGTTCCCGCGGTCGGGAAGCGTCGGGCGAATCCATTTTCGTCGCCGGCGGCCAAAAGCTTCGCCTGGTCGATCCATTGCTCTCGCGCGATACGGCCGTCGAAATTCAGCACGTCCTCGATCCGCTTGACGTCGGCTTCCGTCCAGGCGGCGATCTGGGCGTAGGAGGTGACCCCCAGGCCCTTGAGTAGCTTTTCGTTGACCGGGCCGATGCCGATCAAGCGGCGCAGATTGTCGGGCTTGCCAGCTGCCGCCTTGGCCGAAGCCGGTACTGCTTTCTTCGCCGCGGCCGGTTTGGACGCAGCAGCCTTGGGGGCGGCGGCTTTCGCTGCCGGCTTTGGCACGGCCGCGGTCTTGGCAGCGGAGGGTTTCTTAGCCGCAGCGGCTGGCTTGGCGGAGGCTGGCTTGGCAGCGGGCTTGGCGGCGGCGGGTTTGGCCGGAGCCGTTGCGGGTGTCGACATCAGCGCGGCCGGTGCCTGCCCGGCGGCCTTCGCGGTGCCGGATGCGGCGGGCGCTTCGCGCAGCTGGCGCTCGAGATCGGCGCGGGCGCGGCCACATGCATCCAGCTCGGCACGAAGCTTGTCACGTTCGCTGCGCGTGCGGTCCAGATCGCCGCGCAAACTGTCGAGCTCGCCGCGCAGGCGACCCCAGAGGAACCAGCCAACCAACACACCTACAACGAACGCCAGGAGCATGTAGAAAAAAGTGCCCATTGTCTCTCTCCACTCCGATCCGTCTGCCGTGGCCGGAGTGATGACCTTGGCGCAAGGATCATTCAAAGGTGGTTCCGCGGTTGACGGAACTGCCGGCTTCATCGACCTGTCGGCGATCGGGTTTTACACACCCATGGCCAACGGCCGCCATCGCATTCGCCAAGGCGCCACGACCGGCCGAGAGTGTCCCTGGCCTGAGCAGTGCGTCCGGCTGAGCTTGAGGCGGGACGCTATCATACGGCCTGCGGAAAGCTAACGGAAAAATTCCACCGAGAGTTGTTCAAGAACAGATATTTAGGACAAGAATAGAACGGTCCCAACATGCGCTTCGGCTAATCTATTTTGATTAAGCCGAGTGTCGAGACCGCCTGTCACTTGTCCAGCGCTTCCAGTTCGTCGATCAGGCCGCCGATCACGCTGAGCCCGATTTGCCAGAAGGCGGGATCGGTGGCGTCGAGGCCGAAGGGCGCCAGAAGCTCGGAATGATGCTTGGTGCCGCCGGCGCGCAGCATCTCGAAATACTTCTCCTGAAAGCCGCGCTCGGCATTCTGGTAGACCGCATAGAGCGAGTTCACCAGGCAATCGCCGAAGGCATAGGCATAGACGTAGAAGGGCGAATGGATGAAGTGCGGGATGTAGGTCCAGAACACTTCGTAGCCATCGCGCAGCTTGATCGCCGGTCCGAGGCTTTCGGCCTGCACCTCCAGCCAGAACTGGCCGAGCCGGTCGGAGGTCAGTTCGCCGTTCTTGCGCTCGGCATGCACCTTGCGCTCGAATTCGTAGAAGGCGATCTGGCGCACGACGGTGTTGATCATGTCCTCGACCTTCTGGGCGAGCATGGCCTTGCGCTCGCGCCTGTCGGTGGTCTGGTTGAGCAGCGAACGGAAGGTCAGCATCTCGCCGAAGACGGACGCCGTCTCGGCGAGCGTCAGCGGCGTCGAGGCCATCAATGCGCCCTGGCCACCGGCCAGCACCTGGTGGACGCCGTGGCCAAGCTCATGCGCCAGCGTCATCACATCGCGCGGCTTGCCCATGTAGTTGAGCAGCACATAGGGATGCGCCGACGGCACGGTCGGATGGGCGAAGGCGCCGGGCGACTTGCCCGGCCTGACCGGTGCGTCGATCCAGTTGCGGTCGAAGAAGGTCCGGGCGATTTCGGCCATGTCGGGCGAAAAGCGCTGATAGGCCGACAGCACCGTGTCCCTGGCGTCGTCCCAGCGGATGACCGCCTGCGGGGTCTCGGGCAAGGGCGCGTTGCGGTCCCAGTGGTTCATCACCTCCATGCCCAGCCAGCGCGCTTTCATCGCGTAGTAGCGGTGCGACAGGCGCGGATAGGCTTCGCGTACGGCCAAGGCCAGCGCGTCGACGACGCTGCGCTCGACGCGGTTGGCGAGATGGCGTGAATCGGCGATGTCCTCAAAGCCACGCCAGCGGTCGGAGATCTCCTTGTCCTTGGCCAGCGTGTTGGTGATCAAGGTGAAGGTGCGCAAATTCTTGCGGAAGGTGGCGGCCAGCGCTTCGGAAGCCTGGCGCCGCAGCTCGCCGTCGGCGTCCTGCAGGCGGTTCAGTGCCGGCTCCAGCGCCAGCTCCTCGCCGCCGACGTCAAAGCGCAGATCCGTCATCGTCTCGTCGAACAGCCGGTTCCAGGCGCCGCGCCCGGTGATCGACTTTTCGTGGAAGAGCTGCTCGACCCGGTCCTCGAGTTGGAACGGCTTGTCCTTGCGCAGGTCGAGCACCCAGGGCCGGTAATGGGCGAAGCCAGCGTCGGCTGCGAGCGCGCTCTCGATCACGGCATCGTCGATCAGGTTCAGCTCGAGCGCGAAGAACAGAAGATGCGCGCTGGCGTCGGTCATCTTCTCCTGGATATCGCCATAGAGCTTGGCGCGCTGCGGATCGGCCGTGTTGCCGGCATAGACCAGCCCGGCATAGGAGACGATGCGGCCGATCAGTTCCTCCAGTGCCTCATAGGCGCGCAGCGCTTCGCCCAGCCTGCCGGCGCTGCCGCGCTCAGCCTCGGCTGCCAGCGTTCCCTTCCAGCGGCTCTCGAAGGCGGTGGCATCGCTTGCGGCGCTCGCAATGTCGCGCTTCAGTTCGGGAGCCTCCATGCCGGAGTAGAGATCGGCGAGGTTCCATTCCGGCAGATCGCCCAACTCGGACGCGCCGTGACCGATTGCTGGCGCCGCAAGCCGCCGATCGAACATCATGCGCATCAACAATACCTTCCGGAATCAAGGGGAAAGGAGAAGCCGGTCAAATCCTAAGGAATTCGTTCACCGGGTTTTTTGAAACCTTGTTTAGAACCCTGTGCCAAGATGATCCATGGGGAATTTCTCAGGCGGGCATCCAAGACAGTCATGACAGGTTCCATACTCATAGTCGATGACGATCCCGTGCAGCGCAGGCTGCTCGAGGCGGCGGTGACGAAATTCGGCCACGGCGCGATCGTCGCCGACGGCGGCGAAGCCGGTCTCGGCGTCCTCGACGGGCCCAATGCACGCGAGGTCTCGGTTGTCATCCTCGATCTGGTCATGCCGGGCCTCGACGGTATCGGCGTGCTCAAGGCGATGCGCGAGCGCGGCATCCATGTGCCGGTCATCGTGCAGACCGCGCAGGGCGGCATCGAAACCGTCGTTTCGGCGATGCGCCATGGCGCGTTCGATTTCGTGGTCAAGCCGGCCTCTCCCGACAGGCTGCAGACAGCGATCGGCAACGCGCTCAAAGTCGAGGCGGTCGAGGACGAGATGAAGCGAACGTCGCGGCGGCGCGGCGGCCATCTGACCTTCAAGGACATGATCACCCACAGCCCGGCGATGGACCGCGTGATCCGCCTCGGCCAGAAGGCGGCGGCGTCCAACATCCCGATCCTGATCGAAGGCGAATCGGGCGTCGGCAAGGAACTGGTGGCGCGCGCCATCCAGGGCAGCGGCGACCGCCGCTCGAAGCCTTTCGTCACCGTCAATTGCGGCGCCATCCCCGACAATCTGGTCGAATCGATCCTGTTCGGCCATGAGAAGGGCTCGTTCACCGGCGCCACCGAAAAACACACCGGCAAGTTCGTCGAGGCGCATTCGGGCACGCTGTTCCTCGACGAGATCGGCGACCTGCCGCTCGACGTGCAGGTCAAGCTGCTGCGCGCCGTCCAGGATGGCGAGGTCGATCCGGTCGGCGGCCGCTCAACCGTCAGGGTCGACATCAGGTTGATCTCGGCGACGCACCGTAACCTCTTGCAGCAGGTCAAGGACGGCAAGTTCCGCGAGGATCTGTTCTACCGGCTGAACGTCTATCCAATCTTCGTGCCGCCGCTGCGCGACCGCCGCGACGACATTCCCTATCTGGTCAGGCACTTCATGGAGAAGGTCGCGCCGGCCGATCCGCGCCGTCGCCTGCACGGCATTTCGGCCACGGCGCTTGCCATGCTGCAGGCCTATGACTGGCCGGGCAACATCAGGCAACTGGAAAACGCCGTCTTCCGGGCCTCGGTGCTCGCCGAGGGCGATGTGCTGACGGAAGAGGAATTCCCGCAGATCCGCGCGCAACTGGAAGGCACGGTCAATCTCGATGCCGAGCTCGCGATGCCCGGTCCCGGCCCGGCTTCCGACGATTCGCCACGCGCCAACGGTGTTGCGGCCGACGATGAAGGGTTTGCGGTCGGCGAAGCTGATCCGCCTACCAGGCTGCAGCCGCGTTTCGGTACGCTCAGGGCGCTGGACGAGCGCGGCAATGTGCGCGCGCTGGCCGATGTCGAACTTGAAATGATCAAGCTGGCGATCGATCACTATAACGGCCAGATGAGCGAGGTCGCGCGCCGTCTCGGCATCGGCCGCTCGACGCTGTACAGGAAGCTCAAGGAATACGGCATCGACCCGGAAAGCGGCCGCATCGAACGGCTCGCTTCCTGACGGGAAGGCCTTGTCCCGCAGGGTCCGGACCAGCTTGCACACCTCGTTGTCGTGACGAGATCGACGGTTTCGACCGGGCAATGCGCTGGGCATAGTGGCGGTTGCGTTCACGCATTAAGGCTGGCGGTAACAGATCGTGTTTCGATCGGAGGCGGAATCATGATCTAAACCAGCAGTTTACCAAGAAACCCCGTGCATTATTTTTGACGGGATATCGCCACGGTGTTACCGCATTTCGGCTTCAATAAGCGATGATTAACCATTAGGATCGATATTCGGATGTGATCAACCACGCATCCGTTTGGGCAAATCCGGGGACAAACGGCAGCCTGCAAGGCCTTTTGATTTGAACAAAGTCGAACGACACAAAGACGGGCGGCACTATCACATGAGCGTCTGGCCGAGATGGCTGGCAGCGGTGATCCTTGCTGTTTCGTTCCTGTCCGCAGCCGCGACCGGCGCAAGCGCCGATACACGCTCGCTGAAGCTTTATCACCTCCATACGCACGAAAAGGCCGAAATCGTCTACAAGCGAAATGGCCGCTACGTTCCGGAGGGTTTGCGAAAGATCAACATCATCCTGCGCGACTGGCGCCGCAACGAGCCGACCAAGATGGACCCGCGCCTGCTCGATCTGGTGTGGGAGGCCTATCGGCAGAGCGGTGCCACCGACTATATCCAGGTGGTCTGCGGCTATCGCTCGCCGTCGACGAACTCGATGCTGCGCAGCCGCAGCCGGGGCGTTGCCGAGAAAAGCCAGCACATGCTCGGCAAGGCCATGGACTTCTACATTCCAGGCGTGCCGCTGAAGAAGCTGCGCGACATTGGCTTGAGGATGCAAGGCGGCGGCGTCGGCTATTATCCGTCGTCGGGCTCGCCCTTCGTGCACATGGATGTCGGCAATGTGCGTCACTGGCCGGGCATCAGCCGCCAGGAACTCGTGCGCGTGTTCCCCAACGGCAAGACGCTGCATGTGCCGAGCGATGGCAAGCCGCTGCCTGGCTATCAGCAGGCCTTGGCCTCCTACAAGGCGCGCAAGGGCTCCGGCTCTCCCGCCATCGAACTGGCCAGCGCCGGCGGCAGCTACAAGAAATCCGGTGGCTTCCTTTCTGCCTTCTTTGGCGGCGGCGACGACGAGGCCGACGACAGTGCCGATGTGGCGAGCGCGGCGCCCGCGCCCAAACCGAAGACCGCAAAGCCGGCGGCGAGCGCCAAGACGAGCAATTTGCCTGGCATAGCCATCGTGTCGCCGAAGGATGCGCAGCGCGCCGACATCCCGCAGCTTGCCGACGAGAACGCAGCCGAACCCGAGCCGCAGCAGGATACGCCGGAGACGATCATCGCGGCGCTGCCGGCCAAAGAGATTCCGCTGCCTGACTTCGCCCCGCGTCCGAAGGCCGCCGTTGGTGCGCAGACACCTGAAAACGTTCCATTCGGCACGGCGGAAACCACCGCCAGCACCGAGCAGACGGTGGCGACTGCGCATGCGCCGGTCAATGTTCCGTTCGGCATAACCGACCCGGCCAATGCAACCGATGCCAATGCGACTGCCGCCGACCCGGCACAGGTTGCGGTCAACAACATTCCGCTGCCGTCCTGGCGTCCGGACCTGCCGGCCGATCTCGCACCGCAGGACAAGAATGTTCTGCTGGCGCTGGCCGATACGGCCCAGCACAACACGACCGCGACCGATGCGTTCTCGGTCTTGCCGTCCGCGCGTCCGGATGAGGTCAAGCCGGATCAGGTCGGGCAGGATGAGGTCAAAGCGGTTCTCGAGCGGGTCAGTGCAACGAGCGATGCCGCTGCGGGCGGCGACTATCAGGTCGCCTCGCTCTCTGGGCCGCGCTCGGCATTCAACGATCCGGCCGGTGTCGATGCGGCATCGCCGCGCGATGCCATTGTTGCCCGTCCCGCCGGTACCGATCCCGCACTGGCGATCGGCGCTGGCGTGAAGACGACGCGCAAGGAAGCCAGGGCCACCGCCCGCGATCTGAAGCCCGGCCCGAAGGCGGTGGTGGTTGCAGCCGCGCCGCAGGCGGCGCGCTGGGCGCTGAACAGCAACGAATACGTCGCTACCGTTTCCAGCCCGACGACCGCGCCGCGCTATGCCTACAACATCGTGCACACGCCGCCGAGCGAGGTCTATACGGCCGGCTTCCAGCCGGACAGCGAGACGGTGGATCCCAACCGGTTCACCGGCAACGCGGTCAAGTTCCTTTCGGTCGCCCGCTTCCAGACCAAGTAGCCGATCGATCAAACCAACCAAAGCCGCGCCGGGCAACCGGCGCGACTTTTGCTTTTTCGGGGTGCGGCCTGTTGTTGCAAACAGGGAGAACGTCACGGCCTCACGCTGGCTTTCGTTGCACCGGGATGCTAACCAGCAGGCACCATTCATCCCGCTTCGTCTAATGGTAGGACAGCGCCCTTTGAAGGCGTGAATCGTGGTTCGAGCCCATGAGCGGGAACCAGCCGGCAACAGCGATCATCCAAGGCCGACCGAAGTCTGAGCCGGCAAGATCACGGCGGACTAAACTTCTCGTGAAGGCGGAACGGCGCGCTCTTTTCCGGGTTAGGATGCGTGCGTTCCAACTTTGGGGATATTCATGAAGAACATTCTATTGGCGTCAGTTCTGGCTCTGGCTGCTGTTTCCGCGGCTGTCGTTCCCACGCAGGCCGAAACGGTGATCATCAAGACCGGCAAGCATCACTGCAGGACCAAACTGGTCACGCACTGGGTGCATCACCACAAGGTCGTTGAAAAGGTCAAAGTCTGCCACTGATCCTGTTCAAAGCAGCAAAATCCTGGCCCGGTCGGCGAAAGCCGGCCGGGTTTTTTCATTCCTTCGGGAGAAGAGCGCTATCGGTTGAGCTTGCTTGCCGCACTCGCCAGGACTTCGATCTCGTCCCACTTGCCGGCCTTGACCAATTCGTCCGGCGCCACCCAGGAGCCGCCGACGCAGATGACGTTGGGCAGGCTTAGATACTCGGCGGCGTTCTTGCCGGTGATGCCGCCGGTCGGGCAGAATTTCACGTCGGCGAGCGGCGAGGCGAAGGCTTTCAGCGAGGCGATGCCGCCGGACTGTTCGGCCGGGAAGAATTTCAGGAAGCGCAAGCCGGCTTCGCGCGCGGCCATGATCTCGCCGGGCGTGATGGCTCCGGGCAGCAGCGGCACGGCACTGTCCTTTGCCGCCGCCAGAAGCTGGTTCGTGATGCCGGGGCTGACGATGAATTTCGAACCGGCGCTGGCCGCTTCGTCGAACTGACGGGCATCGAGAATGGTGCCGGCGCCGACGACGGCGCCCTCGACTTCGCCGGCCACGCGGCGGATCGCTTCCAGCGCGTCGGCGGTCCTGAGCGTGATCTCGATTGCCGGCAGGCCGCCTGCGGTGAGTGCACGTGCCAGCGGCACGGCGTCCTTGACGTCGGCGATCTTCAGCACCGGGATGACCGGCTGGCCATTGAGGAGCGACAGGAGCTTTTCGGTCTTGCTGGGCATTCGCTTGTCTCTCCGGTATCGATGATTTCAACCGATTAGCAGAAGGCAGATTCCGAGTCCACGAAACGAGGCGTGTCGCGATGTCACGCGCACCGGGCCGCTTGCAACGCCCAAGGCTGTGCCGTTCGCTCTGCCTTGAATTGGCTTTCAGCAGAGTTTAGTGGCTTGGCGATGACAAGGTCCACCCGCAATCAACCTGTTCGCGTCGCCGCGCTCTACCGTTTTGCCCGACTCGACGGCTTCGAAGCGCTGCGCGCGCCGCTCGCCGCCTTCTGCTGCGGGCGCGGCATCAAGGGCACGCTGCTGCTTGCGCATGAGGGCATCAACGGCACGGTTGCCGGTAGCGAGGCCGATATCGCCGCGCTGATCGATCATCTGCAATCGATCGAAGGCCTCGCCGGCCTCGAGGTCAAATACAGCAGCTCCGCCAGTATGCCTTTCCACCGCATGAAGGTGCGGCTGAAGCGTGAGATCGTCACCATGGGCGTTGAGGATATAGACCCGGCAGCGAGTGCCGGCACCTATGTCGCGCCGGCCGACTGGAACGCGCTGATCTCGAACGCCGACACCGTCGTCATCGATACGCGCAATGCCTACGAAGTGTCGATCGGCACCTTCAAGGGCGCCGTCGATCCGGCGACATCGAGTTTTCGTGAGTTCCCGGCCTGGGTCGAGAAGCACCGGGGAGAGCTGGAAGGCCGCAAGGTCGCCATGTTCTGCACCGGCGGCATACGCTGCGAGAAGGCGACGGCCTATGTGAAGTCGCTCGGCTTCGAGGACGTGTTCCACCTCAAGGGCGGTATCCTGAAATACCTCGAAGAGGTACCAGCCGAGGAGAGCCTGTGGCAAGGCGAATGCTTCGTCTTCGACGAGCGCGTCTCGGTATCGCATGGCCTCGCCGAGGGCGAGGCTGAGCTCTGCCGCGCCTGCCGGCATCCGCAGGTCGCGGAGGACCTGCTGTCGCCGCGCTATGCCGCCGGCATCTCATGCCCGCATTGCTTCGACGCGCGCTCGGATGAGGATCGCGCCCGCTATGCCGAGCGTCAGCGCCAGGTCGAACTCGCGCAAGCGCGTGGTGACGGTCCGCATATCGGCGGATAGCGGCTAGAATCTGAGACTTGGTGCCCGGGCAGAGACACCACCGGAGGCCCATATGCCGTCGCCGCGCCGATGCCAGCTGGCGGAAATGTCTCTGGAGGTAGATTGGCGCCCCGTATACGCTGCGCGCCTCGGGTTACGAACATGGGAGTAGAGCGATGCGTGACCCTGCCTATGCTGCGTTTTCCGCGCTCGATCCTTTCTTTGACATCGTTAGGCAGGGCCTGGCAGGCCTTGTCGACGGTGATCACTACTTCGACACGATCGCTGCCGATGCGGTGTTCGAGTTTCGCTATCGATTTCGTGGTTGGCCAACAAAGCTAGTGGGCCGTGAAGCCCTCATGGCCCTGTATGCGGGTTACGGGGAGGGCATGGTGTTGCATGGCGCGGACGCGCTCGTGGTGAACATTTCCCAGACTCCCGGCGTCGTCATCCTCGAGTACGAAGTTCAGGGCAACGCAGTCGGCTCCGGCAAGCTCTACGAAAACCGCTTCATCTCGGTTGTCACGATTGAAGATCGGAAGATTGTGGGTTGGCGCGACTACATGGACTCGCTGGCGGCGATGTCCGCGCTTACCTAGAAGGCTACAACCGAGTAGCGATCGATGACCCACAGCCATGTGCCGTCGTCCTGCCGGCGGGCGACCTCGGTGGTTATGCTCCCGTCAGGTAGCTTGGTTGAGGTGAGCGCCAGGTCGCCATTGATGAGGGCGGGGCGCTGCTCTCCGGCGGCGAATTTCCGGCCCGCCGCGGTGATCTCCGCGAAGAGCGTTCGGATTGCCTCCCGGCCACGCGTCAACTGACCTTCGCCGCTGTCGACAACGGCGTTGGGTTCGAACAGCGCCACCATTCCATCGATGTCGCCCACCCATTGGCGGGCGATCAACAGGCGCTCCAGATCCTGCGGATCCCGCGCCGGCGCGCGGTCTGGTTCAACGGTCACGGCAAACTCCTCCCTCGTCGACAGGGCCGGAACACTAGCCGAAGCCGGAGCCGGTTTCGACACCGGGTTCAATTTGCGCCGCCGCCGGCATTTCCGACAAAGCGCCCGCCCGTCATTGTAATGTCAATGTGCGGGCCCTACCTCTTCGACGTTCGAAACCTGCCCGTTCGGCCGGGCAAATTCTGGAGGCACTGATGTTCGATCCCAAGAAGCTCCTCGACGATCTGCTGGGCTCGCAAATCCCCGGCACAAGCGGCACCGTCCGCGACAAGGCGGGGCAGGCCGTGCAGATGGCCAAGGACAATCCGCTGGCAGCCGGCGCGCTGGCTGCGGTGCTGCTTGGAACCGGCGCCGGCCGGCAGGTCACCGGTACGGCCGTGAAGCTCGGCGGAATGGCCGCCATTGGCGGCCTCGCCTACAAGGCCTACCAGAATTACAAGGCCGGCAACGCGCCGGCGCAAACGCCTGCCGCCGGCGAGCCGGAATTGCTGCCGCCGCCCGCCGACACCGCTTTCCATCCATCACAGGCGCCGCAAGGCGAGGACGAATTCACGCTGACGCTGGTGCGGGCGATGATCTCGGCGGCGAAAGCCGACGGCCATGTCGACGACGAAGAACGCCAGAAGATCGCCGGCAAGCTCAGCCTGTCGGGCATCGGCACGGAAGCGGAGCAATTCCTGATGACGGAACTGGAAAGCCCGCTCGACCTCGATACGCTGGTCGCCGGCGCCAAGACCGATGCGCAGAAGCTCGAACTCTACACGGCCTCGCGCCTCACCATCGATCCCGACACGCGCGCCGAACGCGGTTATCTCGACCTGCTCGCCGGACGTCTCGGCCTGCCGGACGCGCTGGTCGATCATGTCGAGGCGACGGTGTCGGCGGCGAAGGTGCCGGCCGGAACTTCGCCCAATCCGCGCTGGTAGCTTCGGGCGAGCACTGCTGGCCGCCGAGGTGGACGCCATTGCGTTAGTGCCTCGTTAACCGAGCAAGCGCATCATTCTAAGCAGTCGGACCGGCTTCTCCTCCTCCCAAGCCCGGTTCAGATCAGGGGCGGTCGCCAATGACCGCCCTTTTTGTTGAACCGATCACGAATGGTTCGGCTTGCCATGGGAGCCGTCATTTGCGATGGCACATGTTCTTCCAGCCATGATCAGGGAGGACGGCGATGACAGCCATCACAGAGAAAACCGCCATCGTCACCGGCGCCGGCACCGGCATCGGCAAAAGTGTCGCCACGGCATTGCTCAAGGCGGGCTGGAACACGGTGTTCTGCGGCCGCCGCAAGACGGTGCTGGAGGAGGCGATCGCTGAAGCCGGGAAAACGGACGCCAAGGCGCTGGCGGTTGCCTGCGACATCAGCAAGGCCGACCAGGTCGACGATCTCTTCGAGACGGTGTTGGAGGCGTTCGGCCGTGTCGACCTGCTCTTCAACAATGCCGGCATGGGCTACAAGTCGACATTGATCGACGAGATCCCGGTCGAGGTGTGGACCGATATCGTCGGCGTCAATCTCACCGGCTCGTTCCTGTGCGCGCGCGCCGCCTTCGGCGCCATGCGCCGGCAGCGGCCGATGGGTGGCCGCATCATCAACAACGGCTCGGTGTCGGCCTATGCGCCGCGGCCTGGCTCGGTGCCTTACACCGCGACCAAGCATGCCATCACCGGGCTGACCAAGACGCTGGCGCTGGACGGAAGGCCCTATGACATCGCCTGCGGCCAGATCGACATCGGCAATGCGCTCACCGACATGGCGCAAGCGATGACGGTCGGCGTGCCGCAGGCCAACGGCTCGATCGCCGCCGAAGCGGTGATGGATGTCGAGCGCGTCGCCGATGCCGTCGTCCACATGGCGACCCTGCCGCTCGACGCCAACGTGCTGTTCATGACGGTGATGGCAACCAAGATGCCGTTCGTCGGGCGTGGGTGAGCGGCTGAAGTCCTACTTCGCCAGGAACGCCTCGATCCGCTCCAGCGCACGCAGGATGTTCTCTTCCGAATTGGCGTAGGAGAGCCTGATATAGCCTTCGCCGAGAATGCCGAAATCGGGACCGCCGATCAGCGCCACGCCGGCATCCTCAAGCAGCGCCGAAGCGAGTTTCTTGGCCTTCCAGCCGGTCTTGGAAACGTTGGGGAAGGCGTAGAATGCACCCTTCGGCGTGATGCAAGAAACGCCGGGCAAGGCATTCAGCCCCTCGACCACGACCTTCCTGCGATTGTCGAAGGCGCGCATCATCTTGTCGACGTCGTCCTGCGGCCCGTCGATGGCGGCGATGCCGGCGAACTGGCTCGGCGCGTTGACGCAGGACCAGCAATTGACCGCCAGCTTGCGCACCTTGTCGTAGAGATGGGCGCCCTTGTCGCCGTTCGGCCAGATCGACCAGCCCATGCGCCAGCCGGTCATCGCCCAGGTCTTCGACCAGCCGTTCAGAACGATCAGCCGGTCGCGGATCCCGGGGAAGGTGAGCAGCGAGCAATGCGTCTCGCCGTCATAGGTCATCACGTCGTAGATCTCGTCGGAGAGGATGGCGACATGCGGGTGGGCTTCCAAGCCCTTGACCAGCTTCTCGATCTCGGTACGCGGCGTCACGCCCCCGGTCGGGTTGGCCGGCGAATTGAGGATCAGAAGCCTGGTCTTCGGCGTGATCAGCGCCAGCGTCTCGTCGGCCGAGAAGGCAAAGCCGTTCTCCTCGCGGATCGGCACCGGAATGGGGGCCGCGCCGGTGAACTCGATCATCGAGCGATAGATCGGAAAGCCGGGGTCGGGATAGAGGATTTCCGTCCCCGGTTCGCCGAACATCAGGATCGCCGCGAACATGGTCGGCTTGCCGCCGGGCAGGATCATCACGCTCTCGGGCGACACCTCGACGCCGGTGGTGGTCAGCGTGCGGCGCACCACCGCCTCGCGCGTCGCCAAGAGGCCATTGGCCGGCGTGTAGCCATGGTGGCCGTCGCGCAGCGCCTTGATCGCTGCATCGACGATGTGCTGCGGCGTCTTGAAGTCGGGCTGGCCGATGCCGAGATTGACGATGTCGCGGCCTTGATGGGCAAGTGCCGTTGCGCGCGCGAGCACCGCGAAGGCATTTTCCTCGCCGAGACGGTCGAAGGCCGAAATCGTGTGGAGCATTTTTCCCGTCCCTGTGGTTCTTTCACTCAGCGTGCGTTTTTGTGAGCGTCCGGTCACAAAAGTCAAACGGATTGGAGCCTTGCGTGTCGGATAATCTCAAGAATTGGCAGCCGCGTCCGCGGCCCGAACGCAAGGTGCTTGAAGGCCGCACTGTCAGGCTCGAGCCGCTGAGCGCCGCAAAGCATGGCGACGGCCTCTACGAAGCGTCGTCTGTGCCTGACGTCGGCGGCCGCTTCGCCTGGCTGCCCGATTATCCGCCGGAAACCCGCGCCGCCTTCCAGCCATGGCTGGACAAGGTTGAAGCGAGTGAAGACCCCTTGTTCTTCACCGTCATCGACAAGGCCAGCGGCAAGGTCGCCGGCCGCCAGACGCTGATGCGCATCGATCCGGCCTATGGCGTCATCGAGATCGGCAACATCTATTGGGGGCCAATCATCTCGCGCAAGCCGGCGGCGACCGAAGCGCAGTTCCTGTTCATGAAGTACATCTTCGACGAGCTCGGCTATCGCCGTTACGAATGGAAATGCAACAACCGCAACGAACCGTCGAAGCGCGCGGCCGAGCGTTTCGGCTTCAAGTTCGAGGGCATTTTCCGCCAGCATCTTGTGGTCAAGGGTGAAAACCGCGATACCGCGTGGTACTCGATCATCGACAAGGAATGGCCTGATCTGCGCAGAGCCTATGAGGCATGGCTCGATCCGGCCAATTTCGATGCTGAAGGCCAGCAGAAGCGGCGGCTCGAGGACTTTCGCGCCGAGTTCGGCGCCTGAACCATGATCCCGAAAAGTGGAAACCGGTTTTCGGACAAGATCATGGTCAAACAAGAAGATAGAGCTTCCATCCCGATTTTGTCGGGATGGATCAGGCTCTAGCAGGAGTTTCATGTATGGCTCATAGCCACGATCATGGTTCGCAGGGGCACGCCCACAGCCACGGCGCCGGCCATGTGCATGGCTCGACCGACAAGAAACGGGTGCTGATCGCCGCCTGCCTGACGGCTGGCTTCATGGTGGCGGAGGCGCTTGGCGGCCTGCTGACGGGGTCGCTGGCGCTGCTGGCGGATGCCGGCCACATGCTTGCCGATTCGATCGCGCTCGGCCTGGCCTGGTATGCCTTCCATCTTGCCGGACGGCCGGCGACGGTCCGGCTCACCTATGGTTTCGGGCGGGTCAAGACGCTGGTCGCCTACACCAACGGCATCGCCATCTTCGCCATCGCACTGTGGATCGTCTACGAGGCCTGGGGCCGCCTGCTGACGCCGGCGCCGGTGCTCGGCGGACCGATGCTGGTGGTGGCAATCGCCGGCCTGCTGGTGAACATCGGCTCGTTCTTCGTGCTGCATGGCGGCGATCGCGACAGCCTCAACATGCGCGGCGCCATCCTGCATGTGCTGGGCGACCTGCTCGGCTCGGCGGCGGCCATCGTTGCGGCCCTGGTCATCCTGGCGACCGGATGGACGCCCATCGATCCGATCCTGTCGGTGCTGGTCTCGCTGCTGATCCTGTCGACAGCGTGGTCGCTGATGCGCGAAGCCGCCCATGTCCTGCTCGAAGGCGTGCCGGCAAGCCTCGATCGCGATCTCATCGCCAAGGACATCGAGGGGACGGTGAAGGGCGTGCGCGAGGTGCATCACATGCATGTCTGGTCGCTCGATGGCTCAGCCAACATGGCGACGCTGCACGCCTGCCTCAATGACGGGGTCGATGCCCATACCGCCGTCAGCGCCATCAAGAAACGGCTTGCGGCCGAGCACGGCATCAACCATGCCACTGTCGAACCGGAATTCGGGCATTGCGCCGATGACGAGCATGATCACGACCATGATCATGATCATGCACATGGTACGGCGCCGCATCACGGTCACTATCACTGACGCAGGGAATCCCATGACATTGGCAATGAGCATGATTTTCCGCCGCATCGGGCGCGCGTGATGGATCGCGATACGCGCAATGCACTGATTGCGGCGGCATGGATCATGCTGCTGTTCGGCCTCGCCGCCTATTGGCTGCCAACGGTGATGCTGGCGGTCGGCAGCGTCTCGACCGTTCTCGCAGTCGTCGTCGCCGCCATCTTCCTGCTGGCGTTGTTCGTCGTGTTCTGGCTGCGCGGCCGCAGCCAACGCAAGAAGGGTCTCTGACAAATGCGCATTCTGATCACCGGAGCGGCAGGCATGGTCGGCCGCAAGCTCATTGCCCGGCTGGCGAAGGACCGGACGCTGCGCGGGCAGAAGATCACCGCGCTAGACCTGCACGACATCGTGCCGCCGCAGGCGCCCGTCATCGACGGCGTCGATACCTCCATCCATACCGGCGATCTCGCAGCACCCGGCGCGACGGCAAGCCTGGTGGCTTCGCGTCCCGACGTGATCTTTCATCTTGCCGGCATCGTGTCGGGCGAGGCGGAGGCCAATTTCGATCTCGGCTACCGCGTCAATCTCGACGGCACGCGTGCGCTGTTCGATGCCGTGCGGCTGGCGGCGTTCGCGCCGCGCCTTGTCTTCACCTCGTCGATCGCCGTGTTCGGCGCGCCGTTCCCGGATATCATCCCGGACGAATTCCATCCGACGCCGCTGACCTCCTACGGCACGCAGAAGCTGATTGGCGAGGCGCTGCTTGCCGACTATTCCAGGCGCGGGTTTTTCGATGGCATCGGCATCAGGCTCCCGACGATCTGTGTCAGGCCCGGAAAGCCGAACAAGGCTGCCTCCGGGTTCTTCTCCGGCATCATCCGCGAGCCGCTGAGCGGTCAGGAGGCGATCCTGCCGGTGCCGCGCTCGGTCGTGCACACCCATGCCAGCCCGCGCTCGGCGGTGAACTTCCTGATCCATGCCGCCGGGATCGACGGCAGCGCCGTCGGGCCGCGCCGCAACCTGACCATGCCCGGCGTCGCCGTCACGGTCGGCGAGCAGATCGAGGCGCTCGAGCGCGTCGCCGGGGCCGGCGCGGTGAAGCTGATCCGCGAGCAACCCGACGAAATGATCTGGGCGATCGTGAAGGGCTGGCCGACGCGGTTCGAGGCGCGGCGTTCGAGGGAGCTTGGCTTTACAGCCGAAAAGAGTTTCGACGAGATCATCCACGCTCATATCGAGGATGAGCTCGACGGCAAGGTGGCGAACTAAGCCTGATGGCGCCCGGGCGTTATACCCCGCCAGTCAGGCTTGCCGACAGCAGCAGCAATCCGAACAGGAAGACGAAGGCCGCGCCGCCGATCTCGACGATCGAGTGGATGCGGTTGCCCATACGGCCGTCACCGGCGAAATAGACGGCCCAGTTCTTGGCGGTGACGGCAAGCGTCGCCAGCGCCGAGACCGTGATCGCCGTGCCGAGCGACATCGCCAGGACCGACAGCAGGCCGCCGAGCCAAAGCCCGTTAAGCAGCGCGAAGCTCAGCACGATCAGCGCGCCGGAGCAGGGGCGGATGCCGACGGCGGCCACCGCGGACCAGGCCGTGCGCCAGTCGAAACGATCGCCCGACAGCAGTGACGGATCGGGCGCATGCGAATGGCCGCAGGTCTCGCAGACCTCGCCCGCCGCGTGGTCGTGATGGGCATGCGCGCCATGATCGTGGTGATCGTGCGCGCCGTGGTCGTGATGATCGTGGGCATGTGCCCCGTGGTCGTGATCATGCGAATGGTCATGGTCCGTATGATCACGGTCGTGACGCGCATGGGAATGCGCCGAATGCGCATGCGCGGCATGGGAATGGCCACCATGCGAATGGGCGTGAGCAGCCGAGAGACTGTAGGCCGGGCCGGCGCCGAACAGGCGCAGGACGGTGGGACCGAGCTTGCGCCACAGCAGCCAGGCACCGAACAAGGTGACGAAGACAAAGCTCATGATCTCCATGAACCATGCAGCGTCGGTCATCGAGACGGTGGTGCCGCGCAGCACGAAATAGGCGAGCAGCATGACGGCGATCGCCGTCAACCCCTGCAGCAGGGCCGAGACGAAGGACAGCAGGATTCCGCGCTTCAGCGCCACTTCGTTGGCCACCATGTAGGACGAGATCACCGCCTTGCCGTGACCGGGACCGGCGGCGTGGAAAATGCCATAGGCGAAGGAGAGCGCAATCAGCAGCCACATCTTGCTGCCGTCCTGGCGCATCGCTTTCATCGCCGTCGCCAGCGCGCGGTAGAATTCCTGCTGTCTGAGATTGATCCACATCAGGATGTGGGCGAACGGGCCGCTGGCGGTGGGGGCCATGCCGTCATTGGTGCCGATGCCGAGCGAGCTCTGGGCATGGGCGGAGCCGAGGAAGTGCGTCATCAGCAGAGCGGCGGCCACGAGGCCGAGCGCCAGGCGCGGGGACGGTTTCATCACCGGATCTATCCTTCTGGCGGGCAGTTCAGTTCGAGCTTGGTGGCGAAGATCTTGCTCATGTCGGTGCCTGTCGGATCGTTGAAGAAGGCTTCCGTCAAGGTCTTCTGGTTCTCTGCGATGGCCTCGTCCGGATCCGGACGGACGACCTTCTTGGTGCATGTCGAAGGCAGGCCTTCGACCGTGATGTTGGAATCCTCGGTGAAGTCGATTGCCGTATAGAAGGTCGGGTCGTAGACGCCGATGTCGATCTTGCCGGACAGCTTGATCGGCTGCTTCGGCTCGGACTCGAACAGGATGATCAATTGATCGTTCTCGAAATTGGCCATCAGGTGCGGCGGCGGCGTCATCGCCACGTCCTTGCCGTCGACGGTGACGAGCTGGAAGTAGTTGAATTCGGCGAGCGAAGCGTGGACGGTGTCAGCGACATCCTTCAGCTCCTTGTCGTCAAGCTTCAGGTCGGAGTTCTTGTCGAACTCCATCATCACCGTACTCGAAAACAGGTCGTCGAAGCGCCAGAGATGGCGCAGCGCTTTCACACTTTGGTGATCTGGGCTGAGGATGACGTCGAGGCGGGCCTCGGCGAAGACGTGGGGGTGCGCAGCGGCCGACTCGACCGCGGCAAATGTCGCCGCCATGGCCGAAGCCATCAAAATTGCCTGCCGTTTCAGCTGCATTCTCGGTCGCGATTCCATCGACTTCGGAGGTGGACCCGAGAGTTATCACAAAGGGGGCGAAATTGGGACCGCCGGGCACGAGGCCAGTCAGGCGGCGTCGCGCACCCTGAACCATTGCACCAGGAAATCGACGAAGACGCGGACCTTGGCGGGCAAATAGCGCCGATGCGGATAGACGGCGAAGATGCCGGCGCCCGACATGATACGGTCGTCCAGCGCGGTCACCAATCGGCCGCTCTCGAGATCGGGCGCGGCGATGAAATCCGGCAGTATGGTGAACCCCAGCCCCGACACAGCGGCAGCCCGTGCTGCCATCGGGCTGTTGACCTCGACCGGACCGGAGACCGAAACGCTCACCGTGTCGCTGCCGTCGCCCTTGAACTGCCAGTTGTTCAGCCCGCGACCGTTGGTGTCGACGATGCAGGGAATTCGGGCAAGGTCTTGCGGCCGCGCCGGCATGCCGTGCCTGGCGATGAGCTCCGGAGAGGCGCACAGCCGCACCGAAAACGGCGCCAGACGTCTGGCGATGAGCGAGGAATTCTCCAGCCGCGAAATGCGCACCGCGAGATCGAAGCCCTCCTCGACCAGGTCGACGAAGCGGTCGTCGAGCTGGATGTCGAGCACGATGTCGGGGTGCTGTTTGGCAAAGTCGATCAGCGATTGGCCGATCGGCGCGTCGGCGAAGGTGCGCGGCGCCGAAAGCTTGATGCGGCCCCGCACATCGCCGGAGGATTCGCGCACCGCATCGGCCAGGCTGTCGACCTCGCGCACGATCTCCGAGGCGCGCCGGTAATAGGTATGGCCGGCTTCGGTCATCGAGAACTGCCGCGTGGTGCGGTTCAACAGCAATGCGCCCAGCTCGTCCTCCAGTTCGCGCACATATTTCGACAGCAGCGCCTTGGAGCGGCCGATCTTGCGCGCGGCCGCCGAAAAGCCTTCGGCCTCGACCACGTCGATGAAGGCGCGCATGCGGGTCAGCGTGTCCATGGCTCAGGCCTTTCGTGCGGCGTCGAGAAGTTTGCGGCCGAGCCGTATCAGGGCAATGTCGCTTCCGGAAGGGCCGAGCAGCGAGAGGCCAAAGGGCGCACCGTCCACCGATCCGAGCGGCAGCGTGATCTGCGGAAAACCGGATAGGCCCGAAAGGCACAACAGATGCAGCGCCCTTTCGCGATAGGCCTGGAGCTGCTCGGCCGTGCCGTTGACGAGCGGTGCCGGGCCGGGAACCGTCGGCAGCACGAGAAAGCCATGGTTGCCAAGCAATCTGGCGAGCTCGGAGCGGAAGACCAGCCGGCGCGCCGTCTCTGCTTCAGCGGTTCTGGTGTCGACCGCGCGGCCGAAACCGAAGCGCTCGTCGACGCCGGGACCAAGGCGAGGCTCTCCAGCCGTGATCCACTCGCCATGCACCTGCCAGGCCTCGTAGGCCTGCAGCCGGCGAAAGCACCAATAGAGCTCGTCGGGGGAAGAGGCGAAGCTGTAGTCGATCGGCGTCGGCTCGCCGAAAACGGCTGCCGCCCACGCCTTCATTTCAGCATATTCGGCGGCCTCGGCCGGTCCGGCGACGAAGGCGTCCAGCCAGCCGATCGAAAGCGGGCGGTTGAGCGCGTGCTGATGCGGATCGCGGCCGAGCAGGAGTTTGCCGACCGCCTCGTAGGTCTCGATGTCGTCGGCGAACCAGCCGAACGTGTCGAGGCTTGGCGCCAGCTTCATGGCGCCCTCAAGTGAGATGCGGCCATGCGTGGTGCGCAGCCCGATCAGCCCGCAGAAGCTCGCAGGCGCCCGAATGGAGCCGCCGGTGTCCGAGCCGACGGCAATATCGGCGAGCCCGCCTGCCACCGCGGCGGCCGAGCCGGACGAGGAACCGCCAGTGACGCGGTCGGGCGCGGCCGGGTTCACCGGAAACGGGAAATGCGCGTTCTGGCCCATCAGCGAGAAGGCAAGCTCGTCGGTCTGGGTCTTGCCGATGAAGCGCGCGCCGGCATCGAGAATCACCTGCACGGCCTCGGCCGTCTGAGAGGCGGCGTGGGCCTCGGCGAATTTGCGCGGGTTCCCGCAGCCGGTGCGGTAGCCGGCGACGTCGTAGATGTCCTTGACTGCCAGCCTGAGGCCGACGAGCGGGCCCAACTGCGCATGCTCCACCGGCATTTGGCGAAGGTCGAGGAAAGCGTTGAGCGGGCCGTGTGTGCCTGTCATCGTTCAATATCCGGATACGGTCATGCGTAGATTGTTCGGTGCCGGAAATTTTACAACCAGGGGATACGATTTTTATTGATTGTGAAACCCTTCGCTCTTATATCGCGCTTGCCCAAAGTCGCACGTGCCTGTGGGTGTCCGCCGATCCTCGAATGGTGAGGGCAATCGGTAAGGTAACTGGAGCTAACCCCTCCAGTCGGTTTAGCGGCCAACCGCCAGACCGAGGACACCTTGAAGCAACGACGGTGCGGGCCTTTCTGGTGTTCTGCCGGTTGTCCAAAGACCGGGGTTACTGAAGAGGCACACCTTCATTGCCGGCAGTGCGGACGGGTCTCCCATCCAAGCCAAGGCAGACAAAGCGAACCGAGGCCGGGCAAGGCCAAGGTTCACCGCCGCGAGACGGCGCTTCATGGTTCCGGGGTCTCCACCGGCTGGTTCCATGGATTTCCGTCCCGCCTTTGTCCACCGCGTGTTCGCGAGGCCGACGGCCCGCGTCCCGCAGCCTTACTGCGCGCCGCAAGGCGCTGATGGAGAGACCCCGATGGCTACCCAGCGCATCCTTGACTTCCTCGCCACCCGACGTCCGAACGGCCCGTGCCTCGTCGTCGACCTCGATGTCGTGCGCGACAATTTCCGCGCCTTCGAGAAGGCGTTGCCCGATTCGAAAATCTATTATGCGGTGAAAGCAAACCCGGCGCCGGAAATCCTGCGCCTCCTTGCTGCGATGGGCTCGTCCTTCGACACCGCTTCCGTTGCCGAAGTCGAGATGGCGATGGACGCCGGTGCGCCGGCGGACCGCATCTCCTTCGGCAACACCATCAAGAAGGAGCGTGACATCGCACGCGCCTACCAGCTCGGCATTCGCCTGTTCGCGGTCGACTGCGTCGAGGAAGTCGAGAAGATCGCCCGTGTCGCTCCCGGCGCGCGCGTGTTCTGCCGCGTGCTGACCGACGGCGAGGGCGCCGAGTGGCCGCTGTCGCGCAAGTTCGGCTGCGTGCCGGCAATGGCCGTCGACGTGCTGCGCCATGCCAAGACGCTCGGCCTCGACGCCTATGGCGTGTCGTTCCATGTCGGCTCGCAGCAGACCGACCTGACCGCGTGGGATCGTGCGCTGGGCGACGCCAAGCATGTGTTCGCGACGCTCGCTGACGAAGGCATCGTCTTGAAGATGGTCAATATGGGCGGTGGTTTCCCGACCCGCTACCTGAAGGACGTGCCGGTGGCGCAGGCCTACGGCCAGGCGATCTTTTCGGCGCTGCGCAAGCATTTCGGCAATGCGCTGCCCGAGACCATCATCGAGCCGGGCCGCGGCATGGTCGGCAATGCCGGCGTTATCAAGTCGGAAGTCGTGCTGATCTCGAAGAAGGCCGACAACGACAATGTGCGCTGGGTGTTCCTCGACATCGGCAAGTTCGGCGGTCTCGCCGAAACAATGGACGAGGCGATCCGCTACCCGATCGTCACCGCGCATGACGGCACCGAGACCGCGCCTTGCGTGCTCGCCGGCCCGACCTGCGATTCGGCCGACGTGATGTACGAGAAGACGCCGTATCCGCTGCCCTTGTCGCTGACCATCGGCGACGAGGTGCTGATCGAAGGCACCGGCGCCTACACGACGACCTACGCTTCGGTCGCCTTCAATGGCTTCGAGCCGCTCCGATCCTACGTGATCTGACGGTTCGAAAGAACCGCTCAGATCATCCCAGGTGGGCGCCCGTCGCCCGCCCGGGCTCGCCTGTGGAACAGATCTCCGCTCGTGAAGGATCGCGGAAATGGAAATGCCAGTTGAAATCGTGAACCACTCGCCGGCCTTTGTGATGGTCGCCGAAACCGCCACCGATGAGGCGGCGCGCGAGGCTTTGCTCGATCGAGCCATGGGGCCGAAGCGGCGGAAAAAGTCGTCGGAGAAGCTGCGGCGCGGCCGCCGGCCTTCCGAAGGCCTCGCCTTTGTCGTGCGCGACGCCTCGGGCGCCGTCGTCGGCACCGTGCGGCTTTGGGACGTGAGGCTGGGCGAGGGCGGTCGGGCAGCGCTGCTGCTCGGCCCGCTCGCCGTCGACCCCGCCCTCAAGAATGCCGGCATCGGCTCGGCGCTGATGCGGCACGCGGTGGCCGAGGCGGCGCGCCTTGGCCACGGCGCCATCCTGTTGGTCGGCGACGCACCCTACTATGGGCGCTTCGGTTTCTCGGCGGCAAAGACCGGCGCACTTACCATGCCGGGCCCCTATGAGCGGCACCGGCTGCTGGCGCTGGAACTGACGGAAGGCGCGCTTGACGGCGCGCAGGGCACGCTACGGGCGGCGGGGCGCAAGCTGAAGGCGCTGCCGCTCACGTTCGCGGCGTAGAGCTTCCAGCCTGGATACAAGCAAAAACGCCGCCCGATGGGCGGCGTTCTATCTTGATCCGGAGCGGATCAGCCGAGCAGCTGGCTGAGCGCCATGGCGACCGTCATGTCGCCTTCGACCTTGATCTTGCCGGACATGAAAGCCATGGTCGGGTTCAGATCGCCTGCAATTAGCGAGTCCAGATCGTCGAGCGAGAGCTTTACGGTGCAATCGGTCGGTGCGTCGGTGGTCGAGATGGTCGCGCCGTCGATGACGATGACGCCGTCGCTACCCGTGTCGAACTTCACCGAATGCTCGAAACCGGCGCTTGCCACGCGCGACTTGATCCGGTCGGCAATCTCCTGAACGCCCATGGCTGTTCTCCTCGTCTGGTTGCGTTGATGCGCATATAGCTTTGAGTTGACGTTTACGTCAACGCGGCCGGGATGCGTCATCTTGGTTTTCGGCCGATATGTGAGGCGCCGTCTGAGCTTTCGCCTGAAACCAGACTAGCGCTCGTGGCCGATCCGCATTGCTGCAGGTCAATGTCCCGAGGCTGCCTTGGCCGGTTCCGTGGTCGCTGGCTCATCGTCATTTTTGCGCCGGCGCATAGCGTTGTCGCGGATCTCGTCCTTGGTCAGGAAGTTGACTTGGTCGACCAACACATCATGCACCAACTCGACGCCGACACGGGCGTTGACGGTTTCGCGGATGGCGTTGCGGAAGGCGTCGAGATCGATCGTTTCCTTCTTGGTGAAGTCGATCTGCGGATTGGCATAGAGGTAGGAATAGACCTGGTCGGTCATCAGTGCCGCGGCCGGGATCGACAGTTTCTTTATCTCGGCGGGTTCGACCGTATAGACGAGCTTGGTTAGAAAATAGCCGTCGATCCGGGAATCGCGGATCAGCGGCACCGAGATCATGTCGGTCTTGACGTAATCGAGACCGCCCAGCATCGGCTTGGGCGTCTCGCCGACGCCATTTTCGCCGGCTGCCTGGAACGAATAGAACACCGCGCCGAGCGTGGCGGCGCAGATCCAGATCGCGGCGGCGATGAATTTGATCATGTCTTTTTTTCTTGTTTGAGCATGATCTTGTCCGAAAACCGGGTCCCACTTTTCGCTGACGCGGTCCTGCGGTTCGGGATCACGCTCTTGCCCAGCCGAATTCGCCGGCCGAATAGGTGCCGTCGGCTTCGGCGCGCTGGATGGCGTTCTTCAAAAGACCGGCGACCTCGTTGACGGCGTTGAGATGAGCGAGGATCGCGGCCTCGTTGCGCGCCAGTTTCTGGCGCAGCCGCGTCAACCCCTCGCGGTGCTGCTCCAGGAATTCGATCTCGTTGCCGCCCTTGATGGCGCGGGTCAGCTCATAGAGGTAGCGGCTCTTGCGGGCGTTCGACGCCTTGAGGTCGAAACCGGTGCCGGTGCGGATGCCCGCCGTCTCCTCTTCGACCGCTTCCTCGATGCGGCCGATGATGGCGGCAAGGTTTCCGGGGCGCGCGAAGGCGATCGGCGCGTCAGGCGCGACCGTGCGGGCAGGCAGATTGGAGAAGTCCGATTTGTCGGCCATGTAGGTCCCTAGATCTCTTTATCTGTTTTTATGGTTGTCTCATCGCCGGTCATCGACCGCGCGGCCTGGCGCTGCAGTTCCTGGACCATGGAGGTCGACAGCCGGGTCTGCTGGTCGATCTCGGCCTTGTCGGGGCCGCCCGAAACGGGGCCGACGGGCACCATGCGCTTGCCGTCCATGTAGTGGTCAGCGAGCAGCGATTTGGCGATGCCGATGCCGCCGCGCGCGGCCATGACATCGGCCATGTGCTCGGCGAGCTGCGATTTCCACATGTCGCCGGCCAGCCCCTTGCCGTAAACGCCCTCGGTGTCCTTGGGCATCATGTTCTGGATGAAGGTCTGCAGCACCATCGCCTCGAAGCGCTGGAATTTTTTCTCCGGGTTGGCCGCCCCGGTTGCGTCAGCCGTGCTGCGCGACAGGATCGAGCCGGCATCAGCCGAAGCGGCGGTATCGACCGAAAAGGTCCCAGAAACACCGCCGGCCCGCTTTGTCAGCGCGGCGCGGGCGGCTTCGATGTCCGCCGGTTCGACTGCGCGGGCAACATCCAGAACGATGTCGCTGGGTGGAGAAATGGCCAAGAAGGTCCGCCTTTTGCCCGTTTTCGTGTCAAGACAATGCCCCAACAAGCTTGCGGCAGGCTTGCGAGGAGAGCCGATGCCTTTGTCAGCCGGCGAAACCGCCTTCATCGAGAAAGCATTGCTCCTCCGGCCGCATGGCGCGGCCGAGAATCGGGTTGCGATGCGGGAAGCGTCCGAACCGCCTGATGATGTCGCGGTGGTGTTCGGCGCGCTCCAGGTTTGGTCCGCCGGTCTCGCTGGCCAGCGCCACCGAGCGGTCTTGGTCGGCAAGGCTCTCGGAATGGGCGAAGGGCAGCCTCAAGAACAGCTGCCAGGTCGGGTGCACCTCGTGCTCGAAACCCGCATCGATGGCGTCGGCCGCGATGCGGCGAGCCTTCTCGTCGGTCGCATACATGCGCGGCGTGCCGCGAAAGGCATTGCGTGGGAACTGGTCGAGCAGCACCAGCAGCGCCAGGGCGCCGTATGGTGTTGCCGCCGAGCCGTCGCAGTCGCCGCGTGCCGCCGCCTCGTGCAGCGGCAGGAAGCGGTCGCGAAAGACGCGGTCGAACTCCGTGTCCTTGGCGAACCACGCGGTGGGTCCCACCAGCCACCAGAAGTCGATGACTTCGGCGGCTTCGTGAGGCACATTTTCGAGCGCGGATGAACCGGCCCGGTCCTGGATCAGGATCGCTGCCATGGTCATGCCGCCCTCTCGGTGCCGGCCAGCGCCGGCCAGTCCTGAGCCTTTGCCCAGTCGGCGAACGAGGTTGGTTTGATCGCCAGCATGCCGATCGTGTCGGCGAGATCGACGGCGAACAGTATCGAGCGCTGCCGGTGCACCCAGGCGTAATTGGCGGCGACCTGTTCGGCCGCTTCCTTGCCCAGCATCGCGGTGAGGCCCGTGGCAAAGTCCGCCAGCGGTACCGGATAGTACTGGACCTGGCGGCCGACAATGTCGGACAGAACATCGCCAATCTGCTGTCCGGTGAGTGCCTCGGGGCCACCAATGTCTAAACTCGCGCCGGCAAGCTCCGGCCGGCGCATTGCCTCGACCACATAGGCCGCCATGTCTTCCGATGAGATCCAGGAGGTTCGAAAGTCCGACGGCAGCGGATAGGCGAACACGCCACGGTGAACGATCGCAGGCGCGCTCCAGGGCGCGGCGATATTGCTCATGTAGAGCGTCGGCTTGAGGACGATCGACGGCAGACCGGAAGCCTTCAAACGGTCGATGAGTTCGACCTTGGCCTCCATCAGCGCCGTGCCGGAATGCCTGGAAACATGACCGCTGGCGTTAAACACCAGAAGCTTGACGTCTGCCGCCAGCGCCGCGTCGATCATGTTGCGACCGTAGCGGAGAATTTCCTTGGGGCCGGCATCGAGCGGCAGCGTCAGCGCCACCGCATCGACTCCAAGGCAGGCGAGGCCGACACGGTCGGCATCGGCAAGGTCGCCGCGCACGATGTTGACGCCGTCACCAAACGGGTCGGGCGAGCCTTTGCGCAAGAGAAGGCGCACGGTCGCGCCCGCCGCGCGGCAGGCTTGCACGATGGCTGATCCCTGGGCGCCGCCGGCGCAGGCGACCAGAACTGAACTGGGGAAATCAGACATTAAGTTTGCTCCTCGGTCGCGAGGTGATTCCAAGCGGCGGGTGAGCCCGCCGCTTGGACGTCGGATGTCGACCGTGATGGTCGATCTCGCCATCAACGGCCCCAGATTCCCTGGCCATAACCCGGCGCGGGCTTATCGAAAGCCGAATTTCCACCTTGCGCCTTTTCGCCATCGTTCGTGCCGATGCTCTTCGTGCTGTTCGGGTCGATCGAGTAGCCGTTGTCGGACGCCATCGAAGAGTGGCCGGTGACCGGATAGCTGTCGGGGCCCGGGATGAAGTGCGAGCCATAGTGGTCGCTGCCGGCGAAAGCCATGCCGGAGGCAGACAGGAGCGCAACAGCGGCAAGAATGATCTTCTTCATTTCAATTCTCCATCGTTAAGAGTTTAACAATTGGCGGCCCGCGCTTTGCCTTGCACTGCGTTGATATGGCCGTCTTTTCAGGCACTTAGCAAAACCTCCCAGCCGTCATCCTTCTGGACGCGCGGCGGCAGGTTGTTCAGCGTACGATCGTCTTGGGTTTGGTCGTGCGCTGTTCGTGAGGCTGCTTACGGCAGCCGGAATCATCGAGAACTCTGGTCCTTCTTCCAAGGTCGCGGCCGAACCATTCGGCTACGTCAATGCGGCCTGTGGGGAATGGCGGTTCCCGATTACCGTTGCGTCGTAAAGTGAATGCCTCGGATCCTCACTGTTGCGAGCAGGTCCAGGCGCCGATCATGGGCGGAAACATGATGCAGGCTCCATGTGCGACAGCTTCCTCGCGCAGCCGGTCGGCAAGGTCGTCGATGCCGATCTCCGCGGCCGTGGTGATGCCTGTCCGCTCCATCGCTGGAATGAGGCTTCTGACGGTCTGCGCGATGTATTCATAGCCAAGCGATTCCCCGCCGCCTTCGACGCGGGCGCCGGAGATCATCTGCGGGACGGGCAAGCCGGCAGCGAGATAGGTCGAAAACAGCTTTCCGCCCATGTCGGTCTCAAAACCGGTTCGCGCGAAGGCCCGAACGATCCAGCCGAGCACCTGTGTGAAGAGCGGTGTTGTGGGGACGCTTCGTGCGTAGGCATCGACATCTCCTGGAAGGCGACGATGCCGCCCGGGCGCAAGAACCCTGCCAGACGGCGCAGCGTCTCGGCTGGTTCGGGCAGATACATCAGGATAAGCCGCCCGATGATGGCGTCGAACTTTCTCTCCGGAACGAAGCTGGCAAAATCGGCCGAGGCAAAGCGCACCCAGTAGCATTGTCCCGCTGCGACGGCACGACGCTCTGCCGTTTCGACCGCATCCTGCGACCGGTCGATGCCCAGCACCGACCCGCTCGGGCCAACCAGTTGCCCGGCAAGCAGAGAAACGTCGCCAACGCCGCAGCCCAGGTCGAGCACGTGCATGCCTTGCTTCAGTCCGTCTCGGCGCAGCACATCCTCTGTCAGGTCACGCACGAAGTCGCCCTGCAGCTGCAGCCGTTTGAATTCGCCTTCGGAATAGCCGAGCGTATACTGTCTGGTATCAAGGGTTTCGGTCCGGCCGTTTGGCCGGCGTTCGACAAAGCTGGTGTTCACTGCCCCGTCTCCTCAAAAACCGGTTTCCTGCTGGGGGCTGTCGAGAATCGTTCGAATCCGTAAGACCGGTTGGAGTCTCATGCTCCACCTCGCCCAACATGTCTGGGCCGGTACCGGGTCTGAGTTGCTTTGATATCTGCCGCCCCGCAACGGCACGGGAACAAAATCCCGCCGACGATCTAACGCGATCAACGTGGTCGCAGGATCAGGGAGCTGCGTTTAAGCGAGCGTGGTAGCGAGCGTGGTAAGAAACGCCGCAAATGTGGTATTTTGCGTTGAAAGCGACCGGGGAGCGGGGGAACGCAGCCGGGGCGTAATGTCATCGCACATTCAGATCTGCCTTCTGGGTGAATTGCGCATTGTGTCGGACGGACGCCAGCTCGACCTGCCGCCGTCCAAGAAGACGCGCGCGCTGCTGGCCTATCTGGTGCTGACCGGTCGCCCGCACCGGCGCGAGCGATTGTGCGAGATTTTTTGGGAGCTGCCTGACGATCCGCGCGGATCGCTGAGATGGGCACTGAGCAAGATCCGTGCCCTGGTTGACGTGCCCGGCTCCGAGCGGTTGAGCGCCGATCGTGAACGCGTTTCCTTGATCCGGGATTCGGCGACGGTGGACTATCTTGAAATCGTCCAGCGACTGCAGGCTTCCTCACCGCCCGCCACACTCGATGAACTGCACGAATTGGGGAAGCTTCTGGCGCTGCCTTTGCTCGACGGGCTCGATCTGCCGCAGCTTGACGCCTACCAGGCCTGGCTCGCGGCCGAGCGCGAGGAGGCGCTGCAACTCCGTCTCGGTGTGCTGGAGCGCATCACGCTTCACCCCGAAACCAGCGACCGCGACGCAGTCAAATGGCTGCGCCAGTGGCAAAGCGCGGACCCGACTTCGGAACAGGCCGCCGGCATCCTGGTTCGAACGCTCAAGCGGCTCGGTCGCGGCGACGAAGCCGCCGGGGTGGTGAGCAACTACCGGCGCATGGCCAAGGACACCGGGTTAGCGCCGGTAGACGATCTGTCGGAAGTGGGGCCCCCACCCTCCGCGGCCGAGACGGCAACAATGGTGCCCAGCCTCCTGAAGCGCCAGTCGATCGGTTTTTGTCAGTCGGCAGATGGAGTGCGTATCGCCTACGCGACCGTGGGCACGGGACCGCCACTGGTCAAGGCCGCCAACTGGCTCAATCACCTTGAACTCGACTGGCAGAGTCCGATTTGGAGCAAGACTTTTCAGGCGCTGGCCGAGGGACGCACGTTTGTCCGCTACGATGAACGCGGCAACGGTCTTTCCGACTGGGAAGTGGACGACATCAGCTTCGAGGCGTTCGTGCGCGACCTCGAAACCGTTGTCGACGCGCTGCGGCTGGAGCGTTTCCCGCTGCTCGGCATGTCGCAAGGCTGCGCGGTGTCGATCGCCTATGCCCTGCGACATCCCGAGCGGGTGTCCGCGCTTGTACTGATTGGCGGCTACGCGGCAGGCTGGCGCATCGGCTGCACGGCAGAAGAGCAGGAGCGGCGCCAGGCGGTGATGACCTTGACCAAGCTCGGTTGGGGCACCAACAATCCCGCATATCGCCACATCTTCTCGCAGACTTTCATGCCGGACGGCACACCCGACGAACTTGCCTGGTTCGACGAATTCCAACGGCAGACCACCTCGCCGGACAATGCCGTCCGGTTCCAAGATGCATTCGGCGATATCGACGTGCGCTACCAGTTGGCGCAGCTGCACGTGCCAACCCTGGTGCTGCACGCCCGACACGATCAACGCATATCGCTCGATCAAGGCCGGGAACTTGCCATCGGCATTCCGAATGCCCGCTTCGTCGTGCTGGAGAGCCGAAGCCACATCATCTTAGGCCACGAACCCGCCTGGCCGGTATTCATGGACGAGGTCCAGCGGTTCCTCGCAGAGACAAATACAGCATAAGAAGGTCAATTTCAGAGCAGATTGGGCAGGTCCGATTTCCGCGTGCCCCTTGCGGCCTCTTTCTGGAAGTACGCTGGCTGTCTGCCGATAACCTCAAGTCTTATTTTAGAAAGTATTAATCTGTTAACGAGACTGCCTCGTTTGGGACCAAATTGAGCAGTTTAGAAACCGCTCATTAACCCGCCCCGCTCATCCTCAAATCCATGCACCGGAGACGTTGATTGTGAAACGCGATGTCGCGCTGATCGCATTTTTGCTGTCGTTTGCCTGCCCGTTTGCTGCGCAGGCAGGGACGACCATGGAAACCAAGGGCAAGGCGTTCGCGCCGCCCGCCTTCTATTCGTTCTGTAGCCGACAACCCAGCCTGTGCAGCACGGCCGGCGGAAAGAAGGTCGTCGCCCTGCAGCCCAAGCTCAGCTCGGAATTGAAGCAGGTGAACCGATCGGTCAATTCACGCATCACGGAGCTCAGCGATCGTGTCGCTGTCGGCAAGGACGACGACTGGCGCTTGCCGACCGTCTCTGGCGATTGCGAGGATATTGCGATCCTGAAGAAGCTTGAACTGATGAGGCGCGGCTGGCCGGCCTCGGCGCTCCTGTTGACTGTGGCAAGCTATGGCGGCGATGGGCACACGGTGCTGACCGTGCGCACCAGCGAGGGCGACCTGGTGCTCGACAATCTCACGAACTCCGTCCGTGACTGGTCCAGCACTCCCTACAGCTACTTCGCCCGACAGGCGCAGGGGAATGGCAAACGCTGGGAGCGGATCGGCGGCGCCAAGCCTATCCAGACGACCGCGACGGGCGGCTGAGGCTTCTCAGCTCGAAGTTCAGCCCCACGCAGAATTCCGCAGCTACTCGTGTCCCCGCTTCTGGGCGATCAGGTCGAGACGCTCGCGGTCGGAGCGTTCGCGCTCGTCGCGGCGGCGCACGTCCTTGTAGGCACGCTCGACCATGTTGGTGCGCGCGGTCGCCGTGGCGATCAGCGCGGCCTCCTGCCTGGCGCTTTCCTGGTTCGCCTCCTGGCGAACCAGCGCATTGGCGATGCGGCGATGGTAGAGGTCGGGAAACAGGCCGGCGAGCGACCGGTCGGCGTCGAAACGTTCGACCAGTTCCCTGGCTTCGGCTTCGGCGGCCGCGGCGGTTGTCAGGAATGTCGCGTGACGGGTTTCGTGCAGCGCCTTCAGCTGCTCCTGCACCTTGACCAGCTTCCTGAGGCGGTCCTTGCGCGTGGTCATCTGCCTACCGCGCGAGCGTCAGGTCGACAAAATCGTCGACGAACAGCGACAGCATGGTGCCGATGGCGAAATAGAAGATGATCAGCCCGCCGGCGATGACGAAGGGCAGCGAGATGAAATAGACCGGGATCTGCGGCGTCAGCTTGTTGACGAAGCCGATCGTCAGATTGACGAGGATGGCATAGGCGACGAAGGGGCTGCCGAGGCGGATGACCAGGAAGAAGGCGTCCGAAACGGTGTCGGTGAGATCGACCAGGGCCGCCTGCGGGTTGAAGAAGACATTGACCGGCGCGACGGTGTAGGAGGCGACCAGCGCCCGCACGATCTCATGGTCGAAATCGAAGACGAACAGCAAAAGCAGCGCCGAAAACGAGATGATGGCGGCAAGGGCCGCCTGCGGCTCCGCCTCCTCGATCGCCGGCCCGCCGGTGCCGCCATAGCCGATCAGCATGGCGATGGCCGAGCCCATGAAGCGCAGCGCCTCCATGTAGAGCCTCGTCATGGCGCCGATCAGTCCGCCGACCAGCAATTCCGAGACGATCATCGGCGCCAGGATCTGCGGACGCGGATCGACGAACGGATAGATGCGGTCCCAGAGGAAGGCGAGCAGCCCGCCGGTGGCGGCCACCGCCACGAACAGCCGGACCTGGATCGGCACGCGGGCGCTGGACAGGCCGGGCATCAGCATGAAGCAGGCGCCGATGCGGCAGAAGGCGAGGAAGGCGGCGATCACAACGCCTTGCGAGAGCGCGCTCACGATATGGTCCCGAGCACCTTGATCTCGACGCCCTTGGCGATTTCGACGTGGCTGAGCACCGGCAGCGTGGTGAACAGGCGCTCGATGATCATGCGCACATAGGGACGCGCATCCGGCGCGGTGACGAGGACGAAGCGCTCGCCGGCCTCGAGATGCTTGCGGATTGCCTTGGTCGCGTCCTGGCCGAATTCCTCGAGCTGGCGCGGGTCGATGTCGAATTCGCGCACCTCGCCCTTGGCGTCGCGCTTGAGGCTCTGGTGGAAAGCGAGGTCCCAGCGGTTGCCGAGCCGCAGCACCTTGAGCACGCCGCCTTCGGAGAGGTCGCCGCAGATCTGCTGCGCCATGCGGATGCGGACATGCTCGACGATCTGCTCGGTGCGGCGCACATGCGGGGCGATCTCGGCGATCGCCTCGATGATCAGGTGCAGATTGCGGATCGAGACGCGTTCGGCCAGCAAGAGCTTCAGCACCGCCTGCAGACCCGGATAGGAAATATGCGTGGTGCAGATCTCGTCGGCGAGCTTGCGGTATTCGGGGTCCTGGCGTTCGAGCAGCGCCTTCATGTCCTTATACGACAGAAGCTGCGGCAGGTTGTTGCGGATGACCTCGGACAGGTGGGTGAGCAGCACCGACATGTTGTCGGCGAAGGTGTAGTTCTCGCGCTTCAAATCCTCGGCGAAGGTTTCGAGTACGGAGAAGGCGCGCATGCCGAAAGCCGGCTCGCGGATCTCCTCGCCGGGAAGTTCCGGCACGTCGCGGGTGCCGAGCAGCACCATGATCTCGCCGACGCGCATCTGGTATTCGGCGACCACCGTGCCGTGGACCTTGATCTGGTAGCTCTTCGGCGGAATGGCGAAATCATCGGCGACGCGCACTTCCGGCACGACGAAGCCGTATTGCGTGGCGAACTTCTTGCGCATCTTGCCCATGCGGAAGACCAGTTCCTGATGCGATACCAGCAGCCTTGTCGAAAGCTGCTTGCCGATCAAGAGCTCGATCTCGGCGGTGGCGAGCGAGGCCTTGACCGAGTTCTTCTCTTCCTCGGCCTTGTTGGCCTTTTCCTGGTTCTTCACCGCCTCGGCGGCGGCGAGTGCCCGGTTGTGGCGCAGCGGGATGATGTAGCCGAGACCGGCCATACCGCCGGCAAGAGCAAAGAACGGGAACAGCGGCAGGCCGGGCATCAGACCCAGAATGACGAGCAGCGACGCCGCGACGTAGAGCGCGCGCGGATGGGCGCCGAGCTGACCGAACACCGCCTGGTTGGTCGAGCCACGCGTGCCGCCCTTGGAGACCAGAAGGCCGGCGGCGAGCGAGACGATGAGTGCCGGGATCTGGGTGACGAGGCCGTCGCCGACAGACAGCTTGATGAACACGTCGGCGGCCTGGCCCATGCCCATGTCGTGGCGGATGTAGCCGATGGCGATACCGCCGACGATATTGATGGCGGTGATGATGAGGCCGGCGATGGCATCGCCGCGGACGAATTTCGAGGCGCCGTCCATCGAGCCGAAGAAGGAGGATTCCTCCTCCAGTTCGCGGCGGCGCAGCTGCGCCGTCTTTTCGTCGATCATGCCGGCGGAAAGGTCGGCATCGATCGACATCTGCTTGCCGGGAATGGCGTCGAGGGTGAAGCGCGCGCCGACCTCGGCGATACGGGTGGCGCCCTTGGTGATGACGATGAAGTTCACCACAATCAGGATCAGGAAGACGATGAGGCCGATGACGAAGTCGCTGGCCATCACCAGCCGGGAGAAACCGGCAATGACATAGCCGGCGGCGTGGGTGCCTTCATTGCCATGCGCCAGGATCATGCGCGTGGTGGCGATGTTGAGCGACAGCCTCAGCATGGTTGCGATCAAGAGCACGGTCGGGAAGGACGAGAAATCGAGCGGGCGCTGGATCCAGAGCGCAACCATCAGGATCAGCACCGACAGCGCGATCGAGAAGGCAAGGCCGATATCGATGAGGAAGGCCGGGATCGGCAGGAACAGCACGGCCAGGATGATGACGATCCCGATCGCGAAGAAGACGTCGCGGCCGTTCTTGGCAACGGTGCCGGCTGCAATGCTTTCGCTGATCGCCATAATCGTCCTCAAATCATAAGCCTGCCGCGCGCGACAGCCTTGTAAGCCTAGCTGGCCAAGCTTGCGCGAGGGTGGGAGAATGCGCCCTGAGAGAAGAAGGGAATCGCATGCTCCTGATCATCGGCACGGTCCGTTTGCCGCCGGACAAGCTCGCTGAGGCAAGACCGGCCATGCAGCGGATGATCTCCGCCAGCCGCGCCGAGCCCGGCTGCATCGAATATTCCTATGCGCAAGATGTCCTCGACGCAGGGCTTATCCACGTCTCCGAAGTCTGGAGTGACCGCGCCGCGCTCGACGCGCATTTCAGCTCGGCGCACATCGCGGACTGGCGTGCAAGCTGGGCGACGCTCGGCATCGGTGATCGCAATCTGATGCTCTACGAAGCGGGCAATGCCAAGCCGACCTGATCGATCGAAGACAGTTTCGGCGATGCCGGCTCGGCGCTGCTGAGCTTCGCAGGGGTGGGAAGCTGCAGCGCGGTGCCAAAATGGCGCCACAAGCAGTCGGCATTGCGGTTGTCACGCAATGCCGCCGGGCGTATCAGGCGGCAGCTTCCACCTCTTGCTCAACGGCGAGCCGTTCCGGTGCTTTCCAGAAACGAACCTCAAGTCTATGCCCGCCGGCTCCGCGCGGTGCTGATCAGATCGATCCCGCTGCTCGAGGCGCGCGGCATCGTGATCGTCGTCCTGGCCGGTGTCGTGGGCGTGATGGCGGGCGTGCTGGTCACGGCGATGAGCCAGATGGTGCAGGGCATGCATGGGCTGCTGTTCGGGGTCCAGCCGGGCGGCCGGCTGTCGGCGATGTTTTCCTTATCCGACCCGGTTCAGGCGGCGATCCCGGCGATCGGCGGCATCCTGCTCGGTCTGTCGGTGGTCTGGCTGCGGAAGCGAAAGTTCCGCACCCCGGTCGATCCGATCGAGGCCAACGCGCTTTACGGTGGACGCATGTCGCTCACCGACACTTTCATCATCGCCGGGCAGACGATCATCTCGAGCGGCTTCGGGGCTTCGGTCGGACTGGAGGCCGGCTACACGCAAGTCGGCTCCGGCTTGGCGTCGCGGTTGGCGCGCGCCTTGAGGCTGCGTCGCAATGACGTGCGTATCCTGGTCGGCTGCGGCGCGGCAGGTGCTATCGCCGCCGCCTTCGATGCGCCGCTGACGGGGGCCTTCTACGGGTTCGAGCTGGTCATCGGCATCTATTCGGTCGCCAATGTCGCGCCGGTGATGACCGCCGCGATCTACGCTTCGCTGACCGCCGAGGTGTTTGGTGGCGTGCCCTTTCCGCTGGAGCTCGCCGGCCTGCCGGCACTCACCGCCAGCCAGTATTTGCCGTTCCTGCTGCTCGGGCTTCTGGGCGGCGCCGCTTCCATCGCCATCATGCATCTGGTCAGCCTGATCGAGCGCGGCTTTGCCAGGCTTTCCATCGACGCCTCGCTGCGACCCTTCATCGGCGGCATTCTCGTCGGACTGCTGGGGCTGGTCACGCCGCAGGTCCTGTCCAGCGGCCATGGCGCCCTGCATCGCGAGTTCGCGATGAATTACGGCATCGCCGTCGTCGCAAGCGTCTTCGTGCTGAAGCTGGCGGCTTCAGCGATCTCGCTGGGCTCGGGCTTTCGCGGCGGCCTGTTCTTCGCCTCGCTGTTCCTCGGTGCGCTGCTCGGCAAGATCTTCGCCGGGGTGATGGCATTCGTATCGCCGGCAACCGGCATCGATCCGGCGGTTGCCGCCGTCGTGGGCATGACCTCGCTTGCCGTCGGCGTCGTCGGTGGGCCGCTGACCATGACGTTCCTGGCGCTGGAATCGACGCGCGACCTGACGCTGACCGGCGTCGTGCTGGTGGCCTCGATCATGTCGGCGATCCTGGTGCGCGAAACTTTCGGCTACTCGTTCTCGACGTGGCGTTTCCATCTGCGCGGCGAGACGATCCGCAGCGCGCACGACGTCGGCTGGATGCGCAGCCTCACCGTCGGCTCGATGATGCGCAAGGATGTCCGCACCATCGACGCTTCGACGACGCTTGGCGCTTTCCGTAAGGAAATCCCGCTCGGCTCAGCGCAACGCGTCATCGCGGTGGACGAGGGCCGGCACTATGTCGGCGTGCTGATCGTGGCCGAACTGCACAGCGAACTGTCCAACGGCGAGACGCCGGTGCGGACGCTTGCCCAGTTCAAGGATGCGGTTCTGGTGCCGACCATGAACGTCCAGTCGGCGGCCGAAACCTTCCAGCGCGCCGGCGCCGAGGAACTGGCCGTGGTCGAGGATTTCGCCGACTGCGTCGTGCTTGGGCTTTTGACCGAAAGCCATCTGATGCGGCGCTATGCCGAAGAACTCGACAAGGCGCGGCGGGATCTGTCCGGCGAGGGCTAGCCAGAGATCATACCGGCCCCGATCAGTGTTCGATCGGCCCCTTCGGCATGACGAGCGCGGTGCCGGCGGTCGTCGGCCGCTCGATCATGCGGCGGACGCGGGGCGACTCGCTGCCGCTGTGCAGCGCCCGTATGCGCTCGCCGATGACGGCGTCGGCATGGGTGGCGCGCCTGTTGTGGCGGATGTATTCGAGCCAGGTCGGCGTGTGGTAGTGCTCGATCCAGATCGCCGGATTTTCGAGGTCGCGCGCCAATGTCCAGTTGCGGGCGCCGTCGCGGCGGCGGATGCGGCCGCGCTCGGCCATGGTGGCGAGGAACTCCGGCACGTCCTCGTCACGGATGATGTATTCGATCATGATGGCGATCGGGCCGCTGCGCGGCTTGAGGTCGAGCCCGAGAGGCGGCTCCTTGAAGCGGTTGAGCGGGTCGAGATTGAGCACCGCCTGCTGGGGCAAAGGCAGCAGCAGGCCGATGGTGCCGCCTGCCAGCATGGCGATGCTTGCCACGATGAGCGCGGTCTCGGCGCCATGCGCGTCGGCGACGACGCCCCAGATCCAACTGCCAAGTGCGATGCCGCCGAAGGTCGCCGTCTGGTAGACCGAGAGCACCCGGCCGACCACCCAGCGCGGTGTCGACATCTGCACCGTGACGTTGAAATGCGACAGCGCGATCACCCAGCAGGCGCCGCCGACGAGCAGTCCGAGCGCAGTCTGCCAGGCGTGGTCGCTGATGGCGGCGTTGAAAGCGCAGACGGCGAAGCCGGCAAAAGCCATGCGCACCATCGTCTCGCTCGACAGCAACTGCCGCAGCCGCACGCTGATCAGCGCCCCGCCGACCGCGCCGATGCCGAAGGCGCCGAGCATGATGCCGTAGGTCAAGGCGTCGCCCTTGACGACATCGCGCGCCACCAGCGGCAGCAAGGCGAGCACCGCGCCGGCGCTGAAACCGAAGGCAAAACCCCTGACCAGGACCTTGCCGATGTTGGGCGACATGGCGACATAGCGCAGGCCGGCGCCCATCGCCGCTCCCAGCGTCTCGCGCGGCAGCGTCGACACCGGCAGATCCGGCTTCCAGCGAAACAGCACGATGATCAGGCCGACATAGCTTATTGCGTTGGCGGCGAAGGCAGCGGCAGCACCCGCGGCGGCGACGATGATGCCGCCGATCGCCGGGCCGACGCTGCGCGTCAGATTGAAGCCCAGTGAGTTCAGCGCGACGGCTGCCGGCAGCTTGGCGCGCGGCACCATGTCGCCGACCGAGGCCTGCCATGACGGATTGTTCAACGCCGTACCGCTGTCGATCAGGAAGGTGAAGGCAAGCAGCGTCCACGGCGTGATCAGGCCGAGGTAAGTGAAGACGGTCAGGAGCACCGAGACGACCAGCATGAAGGTCTGTGCGACCAGCATGACCTTGCGACGGTCGAAGCTGTCGGCGATGGCGCCGGCAACCAGCGCAAACAGCATGATCGGCAAGGTGGTCGAGGCCTGGACGAGCGCGACCTGGTAGGACGAGGTGGCGATCGAGGTCATCATCCAGGCGGCGCCGACGCCCTGGATCAGGCCGCCGAAATTCGACACCAGGCTGGCCGACCATACAGCCCGGAAAATGCCGTGCCGGAAGGGCGCCAACGCCGAGACGCGGTCGCCGCCCGGCTCGTCATCGATCATCAATGCTGTCCCGCCTGATTACGTCCGTACCCCTCACCGTCATGCCACCTATGGAGGTGGAACACGGCAGCGCGGGAGGCGAACACCACTTCGAAAAAGACCATGGTCCAACAACAGGATAGCACGGCAAAAATACGTCGGGACGCAACTAATCCAAAGGTCTTGGCGCTCTGGACCAATTTAGAGCCTGGTCCCGCGGCGTTCGCGGCGGTGTACAGCGCGTCGGTGAGGGTGCCCGCTGCAGCCGGCCGAAGATTTCGGGCATGCTGAATGGTACCTGGCGAAGGCGCTGGAATTTCCGCGCGGGCCTAGAAGCCGCTTTCGATGCGCTCGAAGATAACGTTGGTGAAGGCCGATATCTGGCCGCCGATAAACGGACCGGTCAGCGCCACCACCAGCATGATGGCGACGATCTTGGGGACGAAGGTGAGGGTGATTTCCTGGATCTGCGTCAAGGCCTGGATCAGGGCGATGCCGATACCGACCGCCATTGCCACCAGCACGACGGGAGCGGATGCGGTCAGCACCGTCCACACCGCGTATTGTACGATATCGAGGGCGTCTGCCTCGTTCATGGCACCGGCCTCGGCTATAGTTCGCGACTAGCTCGCGGCCTTGACCGAGACGCCCGAGGTCACGGGAACTTCCGTGCCGTTCTCCAGCACAGCGATAAGGCCGCTGCTGGCGAGGCGCACCGACGCCACGGTGCCTGATGTGTTGCCGTCGGCGGACGTTATCGAGCGGCCGATCAGGGCATCGGCCTGCGACAAGGCCGAGGATTGCATGATCTGGTCGAGCTTGGTGTTGGTCTGCACCGATTGCTCGACCTGCGAGAAGGTGGCGAGCTGGGCGACATACTGCGTCGAATCCATCGGCTTGGTCGGATCCTGGTTCTTCATTTCGGCGATCAGCAGCTTCAGGAACGACTGGTAGTCGACCGCTGTCTTGGAGGTCGACGTGGTGGTCGAATTGGCGCCGGTCGGTATGGTGGTCGTCATGTCAACGGTCATTAGTATCGGGCTCCCACGGCCAGCGGGCGCGGCGCACCCGCAACATCGTCATTGCCGCCAAGCGCGCGGCGTTCGAGCGGATAAAGCGCACGGATCGCCTTCAGCGCCTCATAGATATGGTCCTCGCCGACCATGCGGTCGATCTGCTTTAGCGCGCTGCAGATCCGTTCGTCCTCGAAACTCGCCAGCAGCATGGGCAGCGAGCGGCGGAACATGTCGCGCGCCTCGGAGGCCGCCTGCGGGTTCATCAGCATGACCTGCAGGATGAAATAGAGCTGCTTGAGCGGTGTCGACGCCTCGTCGGCCTGGATGACATGGCTTTCGAGCAGGAACTGCACGTCGTTCATCAGCTCGATGGCGACCTTGCGGTCGACGCGGATGACGGCGCCGTTGATGTAGATCTTCTCGTTCGGCTTCAGCGATATCTTCAGCGTGTTGGTCATTGAATGCCGTCCCGGATGATCTGGGACACTTCGATCAGGCCTTCGAAATTGTTCGTGCGGCCCTGACGGATGTCCTCGGCCTCGCGCAGCAGCCACAGGCCGATGGAGATCAGGTTGGCGCGCAATTCCTTGGGCAAGGCATTGTCGCTGGAGCCGAGATCCTCGACGAAGGTGGTCCATACCCGGTTGGTGAAGTGCAGCGCCTCGGCTGCTTCCATCGAACCATGGCCGACGGCCGCCGCCGCCGCGAGCATGTCGATCGAGCGGGTGAGCAGCTGCCGCTCCCGGTCCTTCGCGTCGGCGACGGAGTCGGTCTGGATGTCGGCGTAGGAGAATTGGTACATCTTGGGAGCTCTGCCGTTCCGGTGGGTGGTTTCAGGTCAGGTAATTCAACAGGCTGAGTTGCTGCAGGCGCGCCGTCAGCGCGAAGGACGTCTCGATATGCTGCGTCAGGTCGGCGACGCGGGTCGCGGCCTCGGCGGGATCGACGCCTACGAGGTCGATGATATGCTTCTCGAACAGGTCGACCTGGGTTTTCATGCGATCGGTGGCGTCGGACACGCGCTTCTGGGCGAGGCCGGCCTCGGACCGCACCTGGACAAGTCCGCCGATGGCCTCGCCGACCAGCGTTTGGGCGCGGCTGGTGACCGCAGTCCTCGCTGCCTGGCTGATGGTGCTGCTGGAAAGCAGGCTGGTGACCATGGCCGATGCCATGGCGAGCTTGCGGATGCCTTCTTCGTTGGCGCTGACCGAGGTTTCGGTGGTTTCGTTGAGCGCGATGCGGCTGGTGATCTGCTCATCGGTAGCGTTCGACCAGGTGCCTTGCCAGCCCGAGCCGAGGAACTGCGGCTCGACGCTGGTGGTGATGAAATCATCCATCTGGGCAGCAGTGATGCTGGCTGCGGCCGGATCGCCCTGCGCGAAACCGAAATAGGCGACGAAGGAAGCGTCGAAGGCAGCCTTGGCGGGGGAGCCGGTGGCCGCGAAATCATCGATCGGCTTGACGTCAGTGTTGGTGCCGGCGAACAGATATTCGCCATTCACGCCGGTGTTGAGGATTCCCGTCATCTGCTGCAGCGCCGAGGCGCCGGCGGCCTGCGTGATGCTGGTCGAGGAATCGCCGGATACGGCGCTGGTCAGGGCCGAGAGGAAACTCTGCGCAACATCGGAGAGCTGGCCAAGCGAATCCTGGGTCGATGTGAGCCGGGCGGCGACCAGCGCATTGGAATCGATGATGCCGTTCAGCCGGTCGAGATCGCGCGAGAAGGTCACGGCCTGAGTCGTGCGTCCGCCAAGCGCCAGACCGACATCGGCGACCTGACCCGTCGACGACTCCTTGGTCGCCTTGACCAGTTCGGCCTGCATGCGCATTTGCTGATAGCGCATGGCATTGGACAATGCAGCTGAGGAGACGGATGTGGCTTTCATGGATTATCCCACGGCATCGAGCAGGGCTGACAGCATGTCGTCGACAGTCTTCATCATGCGCGCCGAGGCCTGATAGGTGTGTTCGAGATCGAGCAGCAACGACATTTCCTGGTCGACATTGACGCCGGTGTCGTTGGACAGCGCCTCGGCCGTGCGCGTGGCCAGCGCTTCCTTGGCGTCGGCGGTCGTCGAGGCCTGCTGGCGCACGCCTTCGAACCAGCCGATGGCGTTGGCGGCATAGTCGGAGACGCTGGATGTCGTCGTGATGCCGGCGGCGGCATCGAAGGCCATCGGCTGGTCGAGCCTGTCGCCATAGGCGATCAATAGGTCGGAATAGGATGAGCCGCTGGTGTTGAGGATATAGGCCGCGCCGTTGGCGCCGCCGTCGCGCAGCAGCGCCGGGTCGCCGCCGGCGCTCGGATCCATCGCCATGTTGACGCTGATCGAACCGGCAAGGCCATTGACCAGCGTGCCGGCCGCCGGCACGGCGGGCGCGCCGGACCAGGTGAACAGGCCGGCCGCATCGGATTGCGACGGCGCGGTTTCGGCGAAGGCGGAGATGAGACCGCGCGCGGTCTCGTCGAGCTGGCTCTGCATGGTTGCGGCGACGCTGTCGCGCAAGGTTATCAGGCCGGCGAGCTTGCCGACAGCGCTGGTGTTGTCGCCGGTGCCGGCGGAGACCGGGACGTTGTCGATATAGATGGTGTTGCCAGGGGTGCCGGCGGTGTAGCCGGCCGACGGCGTGAAGCTCACCGAGCGCGGCACGGTCTCGAACAGCGTCGTGCCGTCGGTGGTGGTGATGACCATGTCGTTGTCGCCGCGCGTAAAGGTCGAGACGGGGACATATTCGGCAATCTTCTTCAGCAGCGCGTCGCGCTGGTCGAGCGCGTCGGACACGTCGGTGCCCGAACGCGTTCCGGAGATGACGGCCTTGTTGGCATCCTGGAACTGGCTGAGCAGCGAGTTGAGGTCATCGACGGCGGTGGCGATCTGGCTGTCGGTCCGGGTGCGGAAATCCTGGATCGCCGTGGTGCCGTCGTTCAGCGAGCGCACGACATCCTTGGCCGCGTCGATGACGCTGGCGCCGAGATTCTGGTTGGACGGCGTCGTCGCGTAGAGCTGCAGCGCATTCTGCAGATTGGCGATCGCGGTCGAAGGCGAGTAGGCGTTGTCGACGCCGTTTACAGCGAGATCCAGCTGGTCCATGCCGCTGTAGAGCGCGCTCTGGCCACTCCATGCCGAGAGCGCGCTGAGGTTCTGGCGAAACAGCAGGTCGTTGGCCGCTCGCTGGACCTCCACGGAACGGGCGCCGGGCGCCGTGCTGGTGATGACCGCGGTGCGGCGGGCGTAGTCCGAATTGGAGGCATCGGCGACGTTGCGGGAAACGATGCTGGTCTGTTTCGACGTGGCCAGAAGCGACGACTGGGCGATGCTCAATGCGGAAGACAGCGACATGCGGCTCTTTCACGGGCGGACGCCCGTCGTTTATCTCTTCAGGTTGACAAGGACGTCCATCAGGTCGGAACCCGTCTGGAAGACTTTCGAATTGGCGGTATAGCTGCGCTGCGCCGCGATCATGTTGGTGAGTTCCTCGGCGATATCGACGTTGGAATTCTCGAGTGCGCCTGAGACGATCGAGCCGAGCTTGCCTTCACTGGCGAAGCCGATGCGCACGGCGCCGGAGTCTGAACTCTGCGAATAGACATTGCCCGGCAATGCGGTGAGGCGATCGGGACTGGTCACGTCAGCCAGCGGGATCTTGTAGAGCGGCTTGGTGGAGCCGTCCTCATACTGCGCGTAGATGACGCCGTCCTCGCCGATCTGGACACTCTCGATGGTGCTCGGGGCGTTGCCGTTGACCTCAGCTTCTGAAACCGTGTAGCCGGTGCCGAGCTGGGTCAGCTTGGACAGATCGATGCTCAGGGCCGCGCCGTTCGGCACGGTGAGCGAGATGCTGTCGACGGCGCCCGTGAGCTTGCCGGTGGTGGTGTCGAAGGTCAGGTTGGCCGAACCCAGTGCGCCACCCGTATAGGGGAAGGACGTGCCGGCGGTGGCCTGGGACTGGTCGAAGACCGAGACTTCCCAGGTGCCGGTTCCGGTGTTGGTGAAATAGACGTCGAGCAGCACCTTGTTGCCGAGATTGTCATAGGCGACCAGCGAGGACTTCGACGTGTATTCGGCGGTCGCACTGTTGGTCGAGGGCAGGCTGCCGGCAGCAACCGTCGTTGCGCCCGCCGGCAGATTGCCGGTAAAGGTGCCCTCGGTGCTGGGGGTCGCCGTCATTTCCTGGTCGGAAATCTGCACCGGCACAAGGCCCTCGAAGCCGTTGGCGGTGGCGGCCGGCACGCCATTGTCGTAGCTGTAGGCCATCAGCTGGTAGCCGGCAGCGTTGACCAGCTTGCCCTCGGCGTTCGGAACGAAGGCACCTGCGCGGGTGAGGTAAGGCGTTCCGCTCGGATCCTGGACGACAAAGAAGCCGTCGCCATTGACCGCCAGGTCCGACACCGAAGTGGTGTACTGGAGCACGCCCTGGGCGCTGATCGAGGAGCGGACCGTCGTGGTGACGCCGCCCGAATTATAGGCGCCGCCGGTGCTCGGCATAACCAGCGTCGAAAACTCCGTCGAGGACCGCTTGTAGCCGGTGGTGTCGGAATTGGCGATGTTGTCGGCGACGGTCGACAGGCGATTTGCCTGCGCGTTCATGCCGGAAACGCCGGTCCGCATCATTCCGTACAGGCTCATCGAAACGTCTCCTCAATGCCCCGAGAGTGGGGTCCATGACAGTGGTCGCGAGCCTATGCCCTGTGTCTTGCGCGAGGCTGGCGCGGGCCGAGCGGGCGCGGGCATCAAAACACCAGCCGATAGCCGAGGAAGCGCTTGGAATCGATCGGGTCGTGGCCGAGCTTTTCGCGCAGCTTCTTGCGCAGCTTGCTGATATGGCTTTCCACCACGTTCTCCTCGACCTCCTCGTCGAAGATGCCGTAAATGGCGTTGAAGACCTGGGTCTTGGTTACGCGCCGTCCGCGATTGCTGGCCAGATATTCGAGGATACGGCGCTCGCGGCGCGGCAAGGGCAGCGGCTGGCCGTCGATCTCGGGATCGCGGCCGTCCATGAAGATGCGCATCGAGCCGACCTCGGTATAGGGCGCGTCTTCCTGCGCGCGGCGGCGGATGGCGGTGATGCGGGCCAGGATCTCGCGGATGTGAACCGGCTTGCGGATGACATCGTCGACGCCGCTCTCGAACAACCGAAGCGTGTTTTCGAGCGAGTGCTGCTCGCTCAGCGCAATGACCGGAGCACCGGTGCGGTCGCGGATCTGGCGTGGAGAAATCGCGCCTTCCCGGCAGTCGCCGATGAGGAAGGCCCTGACCGAGCGCAAATCGGTGTCGGCCGCCGAGTTCACCCATTCCCCGAATTCGCCCGGAGCGAAGCCTGCACAGGCGACGCCTTCGCGATCGAAAAGTGAGTTATAGCCTTCAGTTACGAGCTCTCGCTCGTCAACGATCACGATCATCGGCCCGCCCTCCGAATCAGCTCATTTGCCCCGTGGAAAAAGGCGTATCCGGTGGCGGGAATCCTGAACAACCGTCATTTCTTGTAGCTATTTTCTTGGGAGTTTTTTTGGGACGCGTAAATAAGCGCGGTCGCATGGGTGCATCGGCGGTGTATCGGCAGCTGCGTCTTGCGGGGGCGCGGCTGCCTCCAGCAGGGCTGAGAAAGTCGGCGAGGCTGTCGCGCGATCTACAATCATGGATTGCAGAAATCGCGAGCGTTGGGCGTCCATTTCCCGAAGCCGGTGGCGACCATGTTGGCGATGACGCGGCAGACATAGAGCTTCTGCGCCGGATCGTTGTCGGGCCCGGCATGGTATCGGGCCACCGCCATCGACCAAGTCAGGTGACGGGCATGGAGACTGGCCAGGAACCGCGCCGCGTAGTCGACGTTCTGGCGCGGGTCGAGCATGTCGGCGACGCTGCGGAAATGCGAGGCGTGATAGTGGTGGTTGACCTGCATGCAGCCGAGATCGATCAGCGTCTTGCCTTCGCGGCGGGCAGTCTCGAACGTTGCCAGGGCCTCGGCCCGGCTCCTGGGGAAGACAGCTTTTCCTTCTATGTTCAAAGCGTTAGGCTGGAGGCTGCCCTTGTTGCCGGTCTCGGTCAGTCCGACGGCATAGAGGATGCCGGCGGGCACGCCGTAACGGTCGGCGGCGCGCAGGATCTCCGGCTCGCAAGGATTGCCGGCCGCGTTCGCGGCGCCGGCGGTGACGCTAGATAAACATGCCGTCGCCAGTGCGCTCGCGAGCAGGCGAAACAGCACGGCCGATTTCCTGTGCGTCATTGCGGTAGTTCCTTCCCGGCTGCTGACCACCGGAACCGGCATTGCCGCCGCTCGGGTCGCCGGACTGAAAGGCGGACTGTTCACGCCCCGTCGACATCGGCAGGGAACTGCTTGCATCGGCGCGGGCGGTGGTGGGGGCTGCTATCGAAGGTTGCAGGATCGCGACCTTGTCGACGTCGAAACCGAGCCCGCGCAACGACTTGACGATGGCCTCGCTGTCGGCCGCCAGACGGCGGTATGCCTCATGGGTTTCGGGCTTCAATTCGATCGAAAGCTGCTCGCCGGCAAGCCGTAGGCTGGCGGTGACCATGCCAAGCTCGGCCGGGTGAAGCTCGATCTTCAGAATATGTGTCGGAACGGCAACAGAGCTGGCCATCTGCGGGCTCGCGGAGGCCGTCGAAAAAGCCTGACGCAGGCCGCTGTCGGACGTGATGGCGTCAAACAGGACCGATGTCGTCTGGCTCATCGGGCTTTGCGCTGGCGCCGGGAAGCTCTGCTCGGCGACGACGTCGATGCGTGCGGCGGACGTAGCCTGTTTTCCCTGTTCGGAGGGCATCGCCGATCTGATGGCTTCAAGGCTCTTCGACCCAGGCGCGGGCCGTTTTGCCGGCGATGCCGGCACGTCTGTCGCGACCTTGTCCTTTGACGGGATCGTAGTGTCGTCATCTGGACGCGGCGGCCCCTTGAGGACGGAGCCAACGACGTCCGGCTGCCGGAGCTGTCCTGGAAGGCTCACGCCGTTGGCGATGCGTTCGGCCTTTGCGATGGAGCCGACATCGCGCGCATCGGAGCCGGAGCTTGAGCGGGATTTCTTCAAGGAGGAAAGCTGTTGCTGCGCGGGCAGTGGCTGGCTTTCAAGCGTCGGCTCGGCTGTCTCCCGGTTGGCCGTGGCCGCGCTTACTTCCGCCTTGGCCGCGGCCGAGAATTGCCGGATGTCATGCAAGGCCATCAGCAACGGCAGGCGGTCCTGAAGCGATGCCACATTCGCGCTTTGCGCGGCCGGTTCCGCGTTGTCACTGGCCTTGCCCGTATCGGTGTCGGCATCCGCCTTCGCGATCCTGCCGGCGGGCTGTTTCGGCGAAGCGGCCCTGGCTGACGGCTCGTGGTCGGGCTGCACCTTGCCAAGGTTCACCGACGCACCCTTGGCCCATCGTGCGCCGTGCGGCCCTGCGTCGTTCGGCTGGCTTTCCGGTCCGGCCGGCTTTTCGGTGCCGCGCACCATGTCGTCGAAGCTTGACGTCTCGCTGCTGCCGTTCGTCGCCGCCGCCTTGGATGGCGCGCGCGTGGAAACAAGTCCCGGAAGGGCCTGGCCGAGGCTGGTGGTCATTTCGGAGCGGCTCCAAGCATCTGATCGATCAGGTCGAGTTGATGGCGCGTGTTGATCATCGCCGCGTCGGTGGGATCGTGCGGATCGAGGCCGCCAGCCGATGCCGATGCCGGTTGCGGCACCGGGGCATCGGTGGACGCGGACGCGACAGCCGGTGCAGCGGCAGGCGCGGAGCCCTGCGCCGCCGCCGCCGGGGAAGCAGAAGCCGCTGACGATTTATCCGGCGACGCGGCGGCCGCGGCCGGCGCTTCCGACGGCTTTGCGGCAGGGGCGGATGCTTCCAGCGCCGGCTGCTCGGACATCACGCCTTCGACCGGCGGAAGGCCGGCCTCGTCGGATTTGTCCGTTGCGGCGATTTCGGTCTCGGGTTTCGGCGCGGCGGCAGGGCCGGGTTCTTGGGCGGGAAGAGGGGCGGGCGGCGCGACCACTTCGCCGGCAATGGCTTGCGCGGCATCGAGCAGGTCGCGGTCGCTTTGCGAAAGCCTGCTGCGGTCGATCTTGCCCAGCTTGGCGCGCACGTCGTCGATTGTGCCCGACGTCACGGTGGACAGGCTGGAGTAGAGCTGGGCGCGCGGATCGTTCTCGTTGTTGTTGCCGTTGCGGCCCTGCTCGGCCCTGGCCGCGGCAAAGGCGGAGAGATCCGTCAGTCCGTCGATCGCCGCGCGGCGAGCGATACGCAGATAGATCACCTTCTCGCGTTCGGGATCCATCATCGCGGTGATGTCGGCGAGCTTGTCCTGGCTGATCGCCATGTGCAGCGTGATCATGCCCGAAACGAAGGAGTCCGCGAACTGGCTGGCATAGGGCGAATAGAGATAGCTCGCGACATACTGGGTGGAAGCAAGCGCGAAGCGCGCCGCGTCGCCCTGCGCCGCAGTGATGCCGACGGAGCGGCGAAGTGCTGCTTCCTCAACCAACGTGCCGGGGCTGAGCAGGCGGGCGTCGTCGAGCAGAGCGAGTGCCTCGGCCGGCTCGTCGGTGGCGAGCAGCGAGCCCTTGACCAGCGCCACGAAAGCGCCGAGGTCGCTCGGCAGCGTCATCGGGTCGATCGGCTTCAGTGCCTCTATCGCCTTGGCGGGCCGGCCGTTCAGATAGTCGATGATACCCTTGGCGATGGCGTGGCTTTGCGGATCCGCTTCGGCGCGTGAAGTCACCGCCTCGACCGTGACCGGGTTGCCGCCGCTCATGCCGTAGACGAGCAAGGCGCGGAAATTCTTCGGCTCCTTGAAATCCTCGGCATCCGCTGCGCGCAGGCGCGTGTCGACCATTTCCAGAAGCTTGGCCTGCATCGGCAGCGCCGCATGGTCGCCGGCGGCAATACGGTCCTGCACGAGCTGCAGTGAGCGCACCAGCTGATAGGGTTGCAAGGCCCCCTCGGCGAAGCCGGTCGAGGGCGGCCCGGCGGTCAGCAGCAGCAGGCCGATGGCGCGGCCGATGATGGTCGCACCTCTCATCCGCCGCTCGTCATCAGGATCTCGATGCGGCGGTTCGCGGCCGCCATCGGATCGGCGCGATCTTTCGGCTGACGGTCGGCAAAGCCCGCGACCTCGGTGATGCGACGTTCGTCGACGCCGCCGCGCACCAGCATGTAATAGGCGGAATGGGCACGCGCCGTGGACAGCCGCCAATTGTCGTAGGTGTCGCTGCGGAACGGCCGCGCGTCGGTATGGCCGTTGATGCTGATCGTGCCCTTCTGGCCGTTGACGATGCGGCCGATCTTCTCCATCGCCAGCACCAGCTCGCGCCTCGGCATGGCCGAGCCGATCTCGAACATGCCGAAATCGAGCTGGTCGGTGATCGAGATCACGACACCCTTGTCGGTTGCCTCGACCGAGACACCGTCATGCAGCTTGTCGCCCGGCTTGAAGGCCTCGGCCAGTTGCTGCTTGACCTCGGCCGCGGCCTTGACGGTGGCGGCGCTCGGCGCCTTTTCGCCGGCATCGGTCCTTGCGGTCTCCTCGGCCTTGACGGTTTCGACCTTTGCCGCGGGCTCGGTCTTCGGCGCCGGCTCGGCCTTCGCCATGGTTTCGGGTTTTGCCGCTTCGGTCTTTGCCGCCGACGCCGATTTCGGCTCCGTCTTGTCCGGCGCGGATTTTGCCAATGGCTCGAGCGGTGCAGCCGTCACGGGCGGCGCCGGCGGCACGGCCTTGACCTTCGGCACCTGACTTTCGGCGACCTTGTCGCCGGCCTTCACCGGATCGCCTTCGATCCTGGTGCGTTCGGCACTTGCCTCGGCGCCGGGCGCGGCCACCTGCTGCGACCAGAAGTCCGGCGCGAACGGATCGCGGTAGGATACGCCGCCGGAGGCACCGGTCGCCGGGCCGGCATTCTGCACCCCGCCATCGCCCTTCTCGCTGACGTTCTGCATCACGCCGGTGTCGGCGGCGATCTCCGACAGGACCGCGTAGGGGTCGGCAAACATCTGTTCGTCGGAGTGGTCCGATGCCTGTGAGGATTCCTTGGCTTGCCTTTTGTCCGAAGATCCGGCGGCGCCCTGGCCGTCCTCGCCGGCCTTGCTGGCCCCGTCCTGCGGGTTGTCGGCCGTCAGCCCGACCTTGCTCGGACCATCGCCGACATCTTCAAGCCCTTTGCGGCTGGAGTTGCGGTCGATCAACTCGACCGGGTTGAAGTAGCTGGCGACGGCCGCCTTGGTCTGCTCGTTGGCGGCGTTGATCAGCCACATGACGAGGAAGAAGCACATCATGGCGGTCATGAAATCGGCAAACGCGATCTTCCAGACGCCGCCATGATGGCCATCGTCGTGGTCGTCATGATTGCGCTTGACGATGATGATCTCGTGCCTGGCTTCGCCGGCCTCGACAGCGCTCATGACAGGATCTCGGACAGGGAAGCCGACCATTCGGCGATGCGCGTCTCGAAGACCGTTTCATCGATGGCAATTGTCAGGTCGAAACCTGGGCTCTCGACAAAGTCGAGTTGCGCAGCGCGCGGGCCGAGAGAGGTCTTCAACGTTTCGAACAGCGAAAGCGGGCCGCGCACGGAGATGCGCACCGCCTCGGAATCGGCGACGGCCTCGCCGATGGTGCGGGCAAGAGCCTCGATCGAGCGCTTCTGCAGGTCGTCGGTGACGATGCCGCCGACGATGCGGCCGACCGTGGCGCCGACAAGCCCGGTCACGCGTGTCTCCATCGCCTCGATGTGTGCCGCGACGGCGGCGCCGAGATCGCCGCCGAAGCTGTCGAGAAAGGCCTTTGCTTCCTCGGCATTGGCTTGGCGCTCGGCGTCGAGCGCGGCCTGGTGGTCGACGGCAAGGCGCGCTTCCAATGCTGCTTCGGCCTCGGCGACGGCTTCGGCGATCAGCGTACCGATATCGGCCTGCGGCGCGGGCGCTTCCGGCTTGCGCGCGGCTTCGCTCGCGGGCTGGGGTTGGCTGCCGCGCTGGGCACGCGTCCCGAAATCCGGCAGAAGGTCGAAGAGGGCGGCAGAGGCCATGGTTTATCCCGCGACTTCCTGGGCGGCCCATTTGCGCAGGATATGCGCGGTGCGCTCCTCATTGATGTCAACCATGCGGGCAAGGCGGTCCTGCGGTGCGGGCCTGATCTTCTGGCGAAGGTCGTCAAGCGGGGTGGAGCCGGGGCGGGTGCCCGGCAAGGCAACCGGAGCGGCCGCCGTTTCGAGAGCGGCGGGCTCGGGCGTTGGCAGCGAACGCTGCACGTCCTCGAAGCTCGGACCGGCGAGGGCTGGCGTTGCCTTTGCCGTCAGAGCAGCTGCCATCGGCCTCAGACCGAAGAAAGCCACCAGGAAAACCACGACGATGAAGGCGACGGCGTTGATGAGGGTGCCGGCATGCGTTCCGATCGATGCCAGCATGCCAGGCTGTTCGATCGGCTCGCCGTCCAGCCCGTCGATGAACTCGACAGCCGAGACGTCGATAACGTCGCCGCGCTTGTCGTCGAAGCCGGTGGCCGAAGCCACCATCTTCTGGATGTCGGCAACGCGCTTGGCGATCTGTTCGGGCGTTGCGTCCTTGCCGAGGATGGTCGCCAGCCGCTGCTGGTTGACGACGACGGCGATCGACATCTTGGTGACCGAATAGCCGTTGGAGACGGTGGCAATCTTCTTCGAATTGATCTCGTAGTTGGTGATCTCCTCCTTGCGGTCGTTCTGGGAGGAGGATTGCGGGCCCTCAGTGCTGGTGGTCTGGGTCTCCGGCAGGTTCTGCTCGACGCTTGTCGGGGCCGAAGCCTGCTTCTGGTTGTTGTTCTCATTGGCCCGCACCGACTGCACGGAACGTTCGACGCGCGACTCCGGATCGAAGATCGTCTCTTCGGTCTGGCGGGTGTCGGTGTTGACGTCGGCCTTGACGCTGGCACGGAAATTGTCGGGACCGAGATAGGGGGTCAGCGCGCGGCGGATGTTGTCGCCGATCTGCGCCTCCACCGTCTGCTCGACGCCCAGCGTGCGTGCGGCGCTGGTGTTGGAAGGGTCGTCCCCGGCCGCCAGAAGGTTGCCGTTGGAATCGAGCACCGTCACCTTGTCGGCCGAGAGACCGGGAACGGCGGCGGCGACGAGATGGCGGATCGACATGGCGCTCTTTTCGGCATCGATGCCGGAATAGCGGATGACCACCGAGGCGGAGGGCTGCTGCTCGTCGCGGCGGAAATTGGCGCGCTCTGACATGACGATGTGGACGCGCGCCGCCTTGATGCCGGCAATCGACTGGATGGTGCGCGCGATCTCGCCTTCCAGTGCCCGCACCCGGGTGATCTGCTGCATGAAGGATGTCAGGCCCAGCGAGCCGACATTGTCGAACAGCTCGTAGCCGGCATTGGCGCTGGTCGGCAGACCCTTCTCGGCAAGCAGCATGCGCGCCTGCGCGGTGGTGCCGGCCGGCACCAGCACGGTGGTGCCGTCGGGGCCGACGTCGAAGCCGATGCCGGCTTCGCCCAACACCAGGCCGATCTGGTTCACGTCGGAGCGTTCAAGTCCGACATAGAGCGTCTCGTAGGCCGGCCGGTTGAGATAGACCGAGGCAACGCCGATGACGGCCATGACCAGCGCGGCGATGCCGCCCAGCATGGCGAGGCGCTTGACGCCAAATCCCTGGAGATTCGAGATGATGCTCTGGATCTGTTCCGGCACGATTCAACGGCTCCCAGCAAGACTGTCCGTGGGAACACTAGACCGCGAAGCTTGTGCGAGGATGATAGGCTTAAACTGAAAGGCCGCGCCCCAGGCGCGGCCTTTCAATCCGAAGAAAAAGCTTGTCAATCCGAATGGAAAACTTGCTTGGGCCTAGCTCTTGAACAGCGACAGGATGGACTGCGAGTTGCCGTTGGCGATGGACAGCGCCTGGATGCCGAGCTGCTGCTGGACCTGGAGCGCCTGCAGGCGGGTCGATTCCTTGTTCATGTCGGCATCGACCAGGGCGCCGACGCCCTTGTCGATCGAGTCGCTTAGGTTCGACAGGAAGCTCTGCTGGGTGTCGATGCGCGACTTGGCGGCGCCGAGATAGGCAGCGCCGGTCGACAGTCTGGCAAGCGCGGTTTCAACGTTACCGAGTGCGGTGTCGATGGCCGTGTCGGTGACCGCGGCGGCGCTCGGATCGAAGAAGGTCGTGGCCAGCAGACCACCGACGATGCCGCCGGTGCCGGCCACGTCGAGAACCTGGGTGTCGGCGGCCGTGACGTCGATCGTGTCGATGGCGACGGTTGTGCCGGTACGGTTGTAGGAAGCGACGATCTTCAGGTCCGAAGCGGCCAAGCCGTCATTCTGCAGCAGATTCGAGCCGGCATAGCTGGCATTGGTGACGGACGACTTGATCTGGTCCTGGATGGCCTTGATTTCCGTCGCGATCTTCTGCTGGTTGTCCTGGCTCGCGCCACGGGCGGTGACGAGCTTGGCCTTGATCAGGTCGACCTGGTCCTTGATGTCGGTGATGGCGGTGTAGGCGGTGTCGACCTTGCCGGCGCCGAGGCCGAGCGAGTCCTGAACAGCCGAAAGCGCCTTGTTGTCGGATTTCATCGAGGTGGCGATCGACCAGTAGGCGGCGTTGTCGCTGGCGGTGGCGACGCGGTAGCCGGTCGAAATGCGGGCCTGCGTCGTTTCAAGCTGCTTGTTGGTGGCGTTGAGACTCTGAAGCGCGGTCAGCGCCGCGGCGTTGGTCATGATGCTTGCCAAGATACACCTCTTCTCAAAGCAGGCATGCCTCGCGCATGCCGGTCAACCTGTTCGGCGGGAGCGTCATGCCTGTCGACCAACTGGTGGTCTGCCCGTCCTAAGCGAATGGTTAACCATGAGTATCGCGATATCGTTAATGGCGCGTTAAAACCATGCTTTGACAACGAAAAACGGTAGCATCTTCACAACGAAAATCGGGCCGCGCTGATGGCGCGGCCCGATGCAGATAACTGAAGTCCGGTAAGCGATCAGCCGCGGAACAGCGACAGGATGGACTGCGAGTTGCCGTTGGCGATCGACAGCGCCTGGATACCGAGCTGCTGCTGGACCTGGAGGGCCTGCAGGCGGGTCGATTCCTTGTTCATGTCGGCATCGACCAGAGCGCCGACGCCCTTGTCGATCGAGTCGCTGAGGTTCGACAGGAAGCTCTTCTGGGTGTCAATACGCGACTTGGCGGCGCCGAGCGAGGCAGCGCCGGTGGACAGTGAGCTAAGCGCCGTTTCAACGTTGCCGAGTGCGGTGTCGATGGCGGCGTCGGTAACCGCAGCGGCGCTCGGATCGAAGAAGGTCGTGGCCAGCAGACCACCGACGATGCCGCCGGTGCCGGCCACGTCAAGAACCTGGGTGTCGGCAGCCGCGACATCGATCGTGTCGATGGTGACGGTCGCGCCGGTGCGGTTGTAGGAAGCGACGATCTTCAGGTCCGAAGCGGCGGCGCCGTCGTTCTGCAGCAGGTTCGAGCCGGCGAAATTGGCGTTGGTGACCGACGACTTGATCTGCGCCTGGATGGCGTTGATTTCGGTCGCGATCTTCTGCTGGTCTTCCTGGCTGGCGCCACGGGCGGTGACGAGCTTGGACTTGATCAGGTCGACCTGGTCCTTGACGTCATTGATGGCGGTGTAGGCGGTGTCGACCTTGCCGGCGCCGAGGCCGAGGGAGTCCTGAACGGCGGAAAGCGCCTTGTTGTCGGATTTCATCGAGGTGGCGATCGACCAGTAGGCGGCGTTGTCGCTGGCGGTGGCGACGCGGTAGCCGGTCGAAATGCGGGCCTGCGTCATTTCAAGCTGCTTGTTGGTGGAGTTCAGGCTCTGCAGCGCGGTCAGCGCCGAGGCGTTGGTCATGATACTGGACATGGCTACTCGTACCTTGTTTTTACACGTGTTTTTTTGACATACCGGCTTGTCCGGTATGACGGTGCGGCATCATGCCAATGATCGCTGAAACAGATCACCCGCCATCTGGAGCGACTATGGTGGCAAGTCCCTACCAAAGCGCTAAATCGGACGGTTAACCGAAAATATATTGCGGGAAATTCTTGCAGGCGCCGCGTTTGGCCGGACGGTCAGGTGAAGGATCGCACCAGGCTGCCGACGAGCAGGTTCCAGCCGTCGATCAAAACGAAGAACAGGATCTTGAAGGGCAGCGACACGACGGTCGGCGGCAGCATCATCATGCCCATGGCCATGGTGATGGTGGCGACGATCAGGTCGATGACGAGGAACGGCAGCACGATCAGGAAGCCGATCTCGAAGCCGCGGCGGATCTCCGAGATCATGAAGGCCGGCACCAGGATGCGCAGGTCGACGGTCTCCTTTGCAACGACCTGGCCGCGCTCGCGGGCAAGGTCGGCGAAGAGGTCGAAATCCTTGTCGCGCACATTGCGCAGCATGAAGGTACGGAACGGGTCCGAAATCTTCTCGAATGCCTCGGTCTGGCTGATCTGGTTGTCCATCAGCGGCTTGACGCCGGTGTTCCAGGCCTGGTCGAAGGTCGGCGCCATCACATAGAAGGTCATGAACAGCGATAGCGAGATAAGGATCAAATTGGCCGGAGTCGATTGCAGGCCGATGCCGGCGCGCAGGATCGAGAAGGCGATGACGAAGCGTGTGAAGCTCGTCACCATGATCAGCAGGCCCGGCGCCACCGACAGCACGGTGAGCAGGCCGAACATCTGGATGATGTAGCCGACGGTGGTGCCGTCGGCCTTGCCGATGCCGCCGAGATCCAGCTGCTGGGCTCCGGCGACGGATGTGGCGACGAACAACAGCGCCGCAGCGACGAGCAATTTTCTCATTCGAGCAGCAATGTCCTGATCAGAATCTGTTTGGCATGACCGCCGCTGCGGATAGCGGCGCGCTCCTCGAGGTCGGCCTTCAGATGCTGGTAGCCGCTGGCGCCCTCGATCTGATGCAGCTTCATCGTGCGCACCAGAGCTAGCAGATCCTGGTGGATCTCCTCGGTCATCGCCGATGGCTGCGGCGCGTCATAGACCACCGATGCCTCCAGCCTTATCCAGATCTTGGACGGCGCGGCGAGGTTGGTGGTGATCGGTGGTAGCGCGACAAGCGCCGGTCCGGCCTCGGTTCCGTGACCCTCGGCGCCCGCGGCCTTCCCGGTGCTGCCTTCGTTTTCCGGGGCCACCGGTACCGGCACCGGCCCCCCAGCGGCTTTCAGATAGCCGCCGGACATCCAGCCCATGCCGATGGCGGCGCCCGTCATCGCCAAGAGCATGGCGAGCTGGATAACAAGGGAAGGTCCCTTTTTTGGCTCGACCTGTTCGACATTCGCCATGGCTTGGTTTTCCCCTTCCGGCCCGTCCTAGAAAGGCAGGACCTGATCGAGGACCTGCTGGCCGTAAGCCGGCTGCTGGACCTCGCTGACGCGGCCACGGCCGCCATAGGAGATGCGCGCCTCGGCGATGCGTTCGTAGGAGATGGTGTTCTCGGCGCCGATGTCGGACGGCCGCACCATGCCGGCGATGGTCAGCACCCTGAGCTCGTAGTTGACGCGCACTTCCTGCGAGCCCCGGATCATCAGATTGCCGTTGGGCAGAACCTCGGTCACGACGGCGGCGACGTTCAGCTCGAGGTTTTCCGAGCGCTTGATTTCGCCGTCGGCGTTGGTTTCGGTGCTGGAGCTCAGGCCGGCATCACCCTTGCCGCTTGTGCTGTTGCCTTCCCATCCGAGCGTGACGTCATAGCCGAGCTTGCGCGCGGCGGTGCGGCTCCTGTCGTTCTGGTTCTTGAAGTTCGCCTTGTCGTTGAGCTTGATCTTGACCGTCAGGATGTCGCCATCGCGCAGTGCGCGCGGATCGGTGAACAGCCGGCTCTGGCGATCATCCCAAAGCGAGAATTTCTTCAAAGGCGCCGGCGGTGCTTCAGGATAGCTATAGGGGGCGTTGACGCTGCCGGTGATGCCTGAGCCGACCGGCGACAGCGCAGGCTCCCGGCCGACCTCCTTGAGATCGGTGCCGCAGCCTGACAGCACGGCGACGCCAAGCAGGATGAGCATTCTGCGGATCATGACGGATCTACCCTTCGCGCCGCGCTGGCCATGATGCCGGTGAGCGCTGCCGCCGCCTTCTGGTCCATTTCGTTGAGGATGACGCCGGCCTTGCGCGAATCGAGTTTCATCAGGATGGCGGCGGCGAGGTCGACATTGACCATCGCCAGGCGTTCGGCCGCGGCATCGGGCTTCATGCCGGCGTAGATCTTGACGACGCCGTCCTCGGCGCGCGCCAGGAACACCTCGCGCCGCTTCAGCCATTGCTCGTATTCGGCGCGCTTGTCTTCCAGCGCCTTCATGCGCTGGTCGATGCCGGCCTGCAGTTCCTTCAGCTCCTGCGCCTGCAGCGCATAGCGGCGGTCGCGCGCGGCGTCGGCGATGTTGGAGCAGAAGCGCTGGATCTCGCTTTCGTCCGGCGCCTTCTCCTTCGTCAGTTGCTGCGGGGCCACCGGCGGCGGCCCACTGGGCAGCACCTGGCGCACCGTGTCCTCGGCGCCGGCCGGGCCGATGGTCAGGAGCATGGCGGCGAGGGCCGAAGCGAGAAGCGCCGGCCCAGCGAAGCGAGAGTTCGGTTTTACGGAGAAAGGATCGATCATCGGCATGGCCTATTGGAGAACCAGGTCGGCCTGCAGGGCGCCGGCCGACTTGATGCCTTGCAGGATGGCAATGATGCCGTCGGGCTTGACGCCGAGGCGGTTGAGGCCGGAAACGAGCGTTTCGAGGTTGGGCCCGTCGAGCACGGCGACGCGCGCGTCCGGCCGGGTGGCCTCGATGGCGGTGAAGGGCTCGACCGCGGTCTCGCCCTTGGAGAAAGGCTCGGGTTGAACGACCCTCGGCGCCTCGGTGATGCGCACGGTGAGCGTGCCGTGGCTGATGGCGACCCGCGAGATCTTGACGTCGTTGCCGATGACGATGGTGCCGGTGCGCTCGTCGATGACGACGCGGGCCGGTGTGTCCGATTCGACGACCAGATTTTCGATCTCGGCGTAGAAGCGCGCCGCCGAAACGTTCTTCGGCCTTCTGATCTGCACCGTGCGGGCGTCGCGTTCGGCGGCCACGCGCATGCCGAAACGCTGCGCGGTGTAGTCATTGATGGCGTCGGCGATGCGAATGGCGGTCGAGAAATCGGGGTTGCGCAGTTGCAAGGTGAGCACGGCCTGGTCGTCGAACTCGGCCTGCACCGAACGCTCGACGATGGCACCGTTCGGCACCCGTCCGGCGGTCGGCACGCCTTGTGTCAGCTGCTCGGCCTGGCCCTGGGCGGTGAAGCCCGAAACGATGACGGATCCCTGTCCGACGGCATAGATCTCGCCGTCCGCGGCCTTTAGCGGCGTCATGATCAGCGTGCCGCCGGCCAGCGATGTCGCATCACCCATCGAGGAGACGTCGATGTCGATGCGGGCCCCCGACTGGACGAAGGCAGGCATGTTGGCGGTGACGATGACAGCGGCGACGTTCTTGGCGCGGGCACTGCCGCCCTCGGTGGCGATGCCGAGGTTTTCCAGCATGGCGCGGATCGACTGTTCGGTGAAAGGCGAATTACGCAGGCTGTCGCCCGATCCGGCCAGGCCAATGACCAGACCGTAGCCGACAAGCTGGTTGTCGCGCGCGCTCTGCAACTGGGCGATGTCCTTGATGCGCGACGCCACTTGACCCGGTGGCAGCGAGCTCGGCCCATTCGACACCCGGAACATCCGGCTGGTGGTGGCCGGGTCGTATTCCGGATCGTTGTAGACGCCGCCGTTCCTGGCGGCGAGCTCGCGCTTGGCCTTGGGCGTCAGCCCGTCGGCCAGGGCCGGCTGCAGGCCGAGAACGGCCGCCAGCAATAAGGCAAGTCCGCGCGTCATGTCGCGCTGACCCTGATGGTCCCGTCGGCCATCACCGTGCCGGAGATGATCTTGCCGCTGTCGACGTTGCGAACCTTGACGAGGTCGCCGGCAGCACCTGGTTGCAGGGTGACGCCCGAAGCCGAGATGGTCAGCCCGCCGGCGGTGAAATAGATCTGCACGGCAGCGCCCTGCTCGACCAGCCAGGCGTCGCGGATGGCGGCGGTGGGAATGTAGCGGCCGGGCAGCAGCGTGCGCTTGGCGACCTTGCCCTGGAGTTCCTCGGCCCGCGTGGCGACCGCATCAGGCTTGTGCTTGCCCGGCAGCAGCGTCACCTGCTTCAGGACGCCAAGCTCGACCGTCTCGCCCGGATAGATCACCCGGTTGGGGATCAGCACGACTTCGCTGACGGTCTGGTTGCTGGCGATCTGATTGGCCGACTGATTTGCCGACTCCTGGGCAACAGCGGGCACGCCGCCGGCCACCAGCGCCAGGATCAGCGCGGTGCGGAGGAATGCGGAGCGGGAGGTCGGCGAGGCCATCATCCGTTACCTGATGTTCTTGGACACCACCGAGGCCATGTCGTCGGCCGCCTGGATGACCTTGGAGTTCATCTCGTAGGCGCGCTGCGCCGAGATCAGTTCGGTGATTTCCTTGACCGGATCGACATTGGACGCCTCGAGATAGCCCTGCTCGACCGTAGCGAAGCCCGGGTCGCCGGGCACGCCGACATTGGCCGGGCCCGAAGCCGCAGTCTCCTGGAACAGATTGTCGCCGAGTGGTGCGAGGCCGGCCTCGTTGGCGAAGTTGGCGAGTTGGAGCTGGCCGAGAAGCTGGAGATCGGTCTGGCCATCGATGCGGGCGAAGATCTGGCCCGTTTTGTTGACGATGACCTCGACCGCATCGGCAGGCACGGTAATGGCCGGGACGACATTGGCGCCGTCGACAGTCACCAGCTGTCCCGTGGCGTTGGTGTTGAAGGCGCCGGCGCGGCTGTAGAGCGTGCCGCCGTCGGCGCCCTCGATCTGGAACCAGCCCCTGCCGGTCAGCGCCATGTCGAAGCTGTTGCCGGTGCTGGTCAATTCGCCCTGGGTGTGGACGTTGCGGACGGCCGTCGTCTTGACGCCGAGACCGATCGAGACGCCTTCCGGCACCAGCGAGGTGTTGGCGCGGTTGGGCACGCCCTGCGTGCGGTCGACCTGATAGAGCAGGTCGGAGAATTCGGCCCGGGCGCGCTTGTAGCCGGTGGTGTTGATGTTGGCGATGTTGTTGGCGATGACTTCCAGATTGGTCTGCTGGGCGTTCATGCCGGTGGCGGCGATGGCGAGTGCTTTCATGATGCGCTCCTAAATGCCCATGCGGCTGACTTCGAGATAGGCCGAGACGACCTTGTCGCGGATCGCGACCGCCGTCTGCAGGGCCTGCTGGGCACTCATGACGGCGTCGACGACCTGGCGCGTATCGGCGTCGCCGCTGAGCGCCTTGATCGATACCTGCTCGGCATTCTGCAAGGTGTTGACGGTCTTCGACGCAGCATGGCTCAGCGCCTCGGCAAAGGACGCACCGACATTCTCCGTGGCCTGCGGCGACACGATGCCCTGGAACAGCCCTGTCGCCCCTTCGGCGCCTTCGGTCACCGGTTTGAGCTGAAGTGCGCCAATGTTGCCGATGCCGCTGATCATTACTGGTTCCTCATCAGGTCGATGGTCATGGAAATCAGGTCGCGCGCCTGCTTGATGACCTGAAGATTGGCCTCATAGGAGCGGTTGGCCTCGCTCATGTCGGCCATTTCGATCAGCACGTTGACGTTGGGCATCTTGACGTAGCCCTTGTCGTTGGCGGCTTCGTTGCCAGGCTGGAATTCAACGGGAAAATCCGAGGGGTCGCGGGCGATCGAGTTGACCTCGACGAGCGAGCCGCCGGATGAGCGGTCGAGCTCGGAGGCAAAGCTGATGGTCTTGCGGCGATAAGGATCGGAGCCCGGAGTCGTGCCCGTCGACTGGGCGTTGGCGAGGTTTTCCGAGACCACGCGCAGACGCTCCGACTGGGCGCCGAGGCCGGATGCGGCGACTTTGAGGGCTGCGGTCAGCGCGTCCATGTCAGCTCTTCACCGCCATCATCATCATGGAATGGAAAGCCTTGACGATCGCGGTGTTCAGCTCGAAAGAGCGACGGACCTCACCGGCCTTCATCAACTCGTCTTCCAGCACCACCGTGTTCTTGGACGGCATGATCGACCCGGTGGTTTCCTCCGGCTTGACGGTGAAGCCGGCATTGGTCGCCTCGGTGCCGAGGTGGCCGGCCTGGGTGGCCTGCAGCGACACCGCTGTGCGGTCGAGGACCTTTTCGAAGGGCTCGACATCGCCTGCGGTGTAGCCCGGCGTGTTGGCGTTGGCGATGTTGGAGGCAATGGCGGACTGGCGCACGGCCAGCCACTGCGACTGCTTGGTGGCAAGATCGAAAAGGTTGACGGGCTCCATGGGAATCTCCGGGCGGGTACGCACAAGACTAGGCTGCCAGTCTTGCGCGGACCTTGCGCTGAACCTGCGTCAGCGGGGGCGTGGCCCTGACGCGGCTATTTGGAGAGCTCGATCACCTGGTCGGTGCTGGTGACCATGACCCAATTGCCGCCGCGCTGCTCGATCGACGAGACGCGGCTGGAATCCGGCAGCACCGAACCGCGCTGGACGATCCACAGGCCGGCGTCGTCCTCGATCATGGCGCGGCCGTTGGCGACGTGCACCATGCGGAATTTGCCGGCATCGGCCGGGAAGGGCTGCTGCTCGAGACCAGGCGCCTGGTCGGGATCCTCGGTCTGGTCGGGCAAGGTGCCGGTGGCGAACAGGTCGACATCGGGGGGGACATCCTTGGCCGTCAGCGGCGCACCGCGATTTTCCAGATGCGAGCTGCCGCTGACACGACCGGGATTGGTGCCGCTGCCGCCGAAGTTGAGCGCCTGCACGCCGAACTGTTCCTGGTTGAAGAAAATGTACCAGGGAAACAGTGCGCAGATCAGGCCGAGCGTGATGCCAAGGGCTGCGACGACAAAGTCGCTGCGCCGGTCGGGCTTCTTTCCCAATCGGGGAAATTCCACCTTTGGCGGTTGCGGCCATTCGGTGCGCGGAAACAGCCCGTCGATGAGCGAGTCGCGGCTGGCCTCTGTCATCTCGACAGCCTCGGCCTGGGGACCCCTAGGGAGGGGAGGCTTGGCAGCCCTGGCCAGTGCAGCCTCAGCTTTGGCAACCCAGGCCCTGGCAGAAAGTGCCTTGGCAATTCTCGCTTCGTCAGCCCTGGCCTGTTCCTTGGCGTTGGCCTCGGCGATCATCTCGCGCAAGATGCGCTCGGTGTATTGACGCTCACTCTCCTGCATCGCCATTCTGCTTTCCCTTCAGGTGGCGGGCGAGATCGGCGAACGGATCGACCGACGCGCGGTCCCTCGGCGACTGCGTCAGCGCCTCGTAGATCAGCGGCACCTGGCGCACGGCGATGTCGAGCTCGGCATCGGCGCCGCCCTGATAAGCGCCGAGCAGACGGATGTCGCGCGTGTCCTCGAAGCGCGAGATCATCGACTTCAGCCGGGTCACCAGCATGCGCTGCTCGGGGCTCCATGCCTTGTCGGCCAGGCGCGAGATCGACGACAGCGGATTGACCGGCGGATAACGTCCCTGTTCGGCGATCGCGCGGTCGAGCACGACATGGCCGTCGAGGATGCCGCGCACCGAATCGGCGACCGGATCATTGTGGTCGTCGCCGTCGACCAGCACCGAGATGATGGCGGTGATCGACCCCTTGCCTTGGACCCCCGGGCCCTCGATGCCGGGTCCGGCCCGCTCGAGCAGCTTGGGCAGATCGGTGAACACCGAGGCCGGGTAGCCACGCGCGACTGGCGGCTCGCCGGTCCCCGTCGCCACCTCGCGCAGCGCATGGGCGAAGCGGGTGATCGAATCGAGCACCAGAAGCACGCGATGGCCCTGGTCGCGAAAATGCTCGGCGACGCGCATGGCGGTGTCGGGTGCGCGCCGGCGCATCATCGCGCTCTCGTCGCTGGTGGCGACGACGGCCACGGTCTTGGCCATGCTTTCGGCGCCGATCGTGTCCTCGAGGAATTCGCGCACCTCGCGCCCGCGTTCGCCGATGAGCGCCACGACGACCGTATCGAAGGCATCGGCGCCAGCGAGCATCGCCAGCAGCGTCGACTTGCCGACGCCCGATCCGGCAAAGACGCCGAGACGCTGGCCGAAGCAGAGCGGGGTGAAGATGTCGATGACCCGAACGCCGGTCATGAAAGCGGTGCCGACGCGCTGCCGCGCCATGGCGCCCGGTGTCGTCGTGCCTTCTCCCACGGCGACGCCCAATCTCACCAGCGGCGGACCGCCGTCGATGACGCGGGTGAGCGCGTCGATGGCACGTCCGCGCCACGAGGCGTGCGGCGTCACCGTCAGCGGGCCGCGCCGGAACACGGCGTCGCCGATGCCGGCATCGGCGCTGCGTTCGAAAGGCGCCACGACGACCTCGTCGCGACCGATCTTGACGATTTCGCCACGGCGCGTGCCGGAATGGCCGCGCTGCTCGACGATGTCGCCCAGCCTGGCGATGCCAGACAGGCCGCGCACCTTGTAATGGGTCGGCGAGATTTCGGCGACGCGGCCGCCGCGCCGCAGTAACGCATCTGGGTCATCGAACCGGCGCCAGATATGCTCCAGCGCCGCCAGCCGGTCTTGCGGCGCGGCGTCGGGCCGCTTTTCCAGGGCGCGTATCGAGGGCAGGCCGGTCGACATGCCGCTACTTGGAGCCGAGCGTCTTGATCGCGTCGTCGGTGGTCGTATTGGCCTGGCGTATCAGCGCCGCGGTGTTCTCGAAAGCGCGCTGGACCATGATCAGCCGGGTCATTTCCAGCACCGGATTGACGTTGGATTCTTCCAGGAACCCTTGCGCGACACCAACATCGGAGCGGTCGGTGACCGGCTCGGGCGTACGCGCTGGAACGATGCCCGAATTGCCGTAGCGGACAAAGTTCTGTCCGGGGTCGAAATCGTAGAGACCGATGGCGCCGACGAGCTGATCGCCCTGGCGCAGCGAGCCGTCGGCACCGGCCCTGGGTGGGCCGTTGCGCGGGTCGAGCTGGATCGGCGCGCCGCCGCTGTCGAGCACCGGATGGCCCTCGATCGACATCAGTTCGCCGGCATCGTTCATCGAGAAGCGGCCGTCGCGTGTCATCACCGTGCCGACGGGCGTCTCGATGGCGAACCAGGCGTCGCCCTGGATGGCAAAGTCGAAGGGATTGCCGGTCTCGGTCATCGAGCCATGCGCATTGGAAAGATAGGTGTTACCGGAAGAGGCGAAAGAGACGGACTTTGGCCCGGTGCCGGAGACGACGTCCTCGAACTTCACGCCGGTAGCGCGAAAGCCGATGGTCGAGGCGTTGGCGACATTGTCGGCGATGGTGTCGAGCCGGCGCTCGAGCGCGATCTGCGACGACAGGGCTACGTAGAGGCTGTCCTGCATGGTGTTCTCAGAACCTCAGTTTCTGCATGGCCATCATCAGATCGGTAGATATGCCGACCGTGGTCGGCTGGGCGAAAAGCACGCTGACCGATGTCTGCGCCGTCGAGGTCGGGTTGTTGATCTCCCACATGCTGGTGAAGCGGGTGAGGAACTTGCTCAGCTTTTCGGGGTCGGTGAAATCGGCGATGTCGAGCTTCTGCTCGAACGCCTGCGCCTGCTTGTCGATGTCGGCGGAGGCGAAGGAATCCGGCAGGCCGAGCGCGGTGCGGACCACGCTGGCGAGCGCGGTATCGGCAAGCACGTCGTACCAGTTGGTGATGCTGGACGCCTTGCGGTCGAAGTACAGCGCCAGCCGCACGCCTTCATTGGTCTCGCCGGCGTTTTCCTCCAGCGTCTGGCGCATGTATTTGTCGACCGTGTCCTGCTGGGCGGCGGGGAACAGCGTGGCGGTCTCGCCATAGGCGGCGAAATTGAATGCCTTGACGAAGGCGGCGTAGCGCTTGTCGGTCAGTTTGTTGGCGAAGCTGTCCTCGTCCGAGACGCCTTCCTTCAGTGCCTTGACCATGAAAGCCTTGGCGTAGGCCATGTCGCCGAGGCCGTATGCCTTCATGGCATAGGTGAACAGGCGTGTGTCCTTGACGAAATCGTCGATGGTTTTGACGTTGCCGATATTGGCAAGATAATAGTCGGTGTCGCGCTTCACGACAGGCTGCGCCTCGACCTGGTCGAGTGACTTGGTGATGTCCTTGGTGATGAGCTGATAGCTCGTATAAGTGTCCAACACGCTGCGCCTCCGGCCGAAGCTATGTCAGGACAATATCCTCACTTCCTTGCGCGAAGCTGAATCCGTGTCGGGACATGTTTCGCGACGCTCGTGCAACATTGGGGATTCAAGCCTCACACAAGGCACGGGGATTATCCGTTGATCCTGAAGCGACATGCGGAAGGATCTTGCGTGGGCATTCTGATTGGACTGGTGGTGACGCTCGGCTGCGTTCTCGGCGGCTTCATGGCCATGGGCGGCCATCTTCACGTGCTGATGCAGCCATGGGAAGCGGTGATCATCTGCGGTGCGGCGCTTGGCACCTTCCTCGTGGCCAACCCGATGAAGACCGTCAAGGATACCGGCAAAGGCATTCTCGAAGCCTTCAAGCAGGCGGTGCCGAAGGAGCGGGACTATCTTGAAACGCTCGGCGTACTGCACAGCCTGATGCGCGAGCTACGGTCCAAGTCACGCAGCGAGGTCGAGGCGCATATCGACAATCCGGAGGAATCGGCGATCTTCCAGGCATTCCCGACGGTGCTGCACAACCATGACCTGACGCATTTCATCTGCGACTACTGCCGCATCATCATCATCGGTAATGCGCGCTCGCATGAGATCGAGGCGCTGATGGACGAGGAGATACACACCATCAAGGCCGACAAGATGAAGGCCTATCATGCCCTGGTGGCGGTGGGTGACGGCCTGCCTGCGCTTGGCATCGTGGCCGCCGTGCTCGGCGTGGTCAAGGCGATGGGCGCGCTCGACCAGTCGCCGGAAATCCTCGGCGGCCTGATCGGCGCGGCGCTTGTCGGAACCTTCCTCGGCATCTTCCTGTCCTATGCTCTGGTCGGGCCGGTCGCCACCAAGATCAAGACCGTGCGCGAGAAGCGGAACCGGCTCTATATCATCGTCAAGCAGACCTTGCTGGCCTATATGAACGGCGCCCTGCCGCAGGTCGCGATCGAGTTCGGGCGCAAGACCATCTCGTCTTACGAGCGGCCGACGATCGACGCCGTCGAGCAGAGCACGATGAACACCGGCACGGCCGAGAAGAAAGCGGCCTGAGCATGCGCAGCGACAGAGGCCGTTCGTCGTCATGACCAGCCCAGGCAGTCCGTCCGAGACCCGTTCCTTGATCATCGAGCGTCTGGTCGGCGACAGCGGCGAAGCCGCCCATGTCATCGGCGCCGGGCGCGGGATGGCCGAGCGCGCCGTGCCGCTGCTGCAGAAGAGCCTCGCCGGTGAACTAGGCGCACCAGTCACCGTCGACCTGCGCGCGGTAGAGGTAAGCCGCGTGCCCGACGCGCGCGCGTATGCCGGCGACACATTCGCCATGACCATCGTTACGTCGCCGACGTCCTCCGACGCCATGACTCTGGTGATCGATGCGCCTGCCATCGCGGTGATGGTCTGTGCGCTGTTCGGGGGTGATCCGGACCTGGCGGTTTCGCCGATCGAGCGTGAGCTGTCGCAGATCGAGACCGACGTGGCGACGATGGTGTTCCAGGAAGTGGCGCAGGCCTTGAACGGATCGGGCAGGCGCTCGCTCGAGCTGCGGCTGCCGGTACAGCGCGCGATGTCCGGTGCGGAAGCCAAGCGGCGCGTGCTGCGCGATGGAGCGGCGGTTCGCATGGTCTTCGGCATCTCGACGCCGACCGATAGCGGCACGGTCACGGTGATGATCCCGCAACGCATCCTGCTGGCGACCCGTGGCGGCGCGGCCGGTGCCAATGACGACCAGACGACGGGGTCGGACTGGCGGGCGCGGTTCTCGGAAGAGGTGATGCGCTCGACGGTGACGCTGAAGGCGACCATGCCGCTCGCGCGGCTGACGCTTGGCGACCTCGCCAGCCTCGAGGTGGGGCAGATCATCGAATTCGAGGAGACCGCGCAATCGCAGGCGCGGCTCAGCGCACGCGACAAGACGCTATTCGTTTGCGAGTTCGGCAAGCTCGGCCAGAATTACACCGTTCGCGTCCGCCATCCCTACGATGCTGGGCAGGACTTCATCGATGGGCTGATGCCGGGCTGACGCCGGCAGGCTCGAGTTTTTTGGGAGACGATCAATGGCCAAGACCAAGGTGGAAGCCGAACTCGACCAGCCGGACGAGCAACTCGACCGTGCCATCGAGGAATTGCGCGGCGTTCTCCAGGAAGAGGAGAAGCGTCCGGACGTTGCCTTCCGCGCGGCATCGGGCGCCAATTCGAACATCATCATGAGCATCCCGGTCGATGTGCAGATCATCCTCGGCAGCACCGAAATGCCGGTGTCCGACCTGATGGCGCTGCAGAAGGGCTCGACGGTGGCGCTCAACCGGCGCATCGGCGAACCCGTCGACGTGGTGGTCAACGGCCGCAAGATCGCGCGCGGCGAGATCACCGTGCTCGAAAGCGACCCGTCGCGCTTCGGCATCAGGCTGACCGAAATCATCGCGGCCACGATGAGTGCATAGGATAACCGGCGTGTCGCAGGGACAGACAGCATGACGACGCTTACCGCGCTGACGCGCCCGCAGAAGGCCGCCGCCATACTGGTAGCCATGGGCAAGCCCTCGGCCAGCCGGCTGCTCAAATTCTTCAAGCAGGAGGAACTCAAGGCGCTGATCGAGGGGGCGCGGCTGCTGCGCACGATTCCGCAGAGCGACCTCGAACGCATCGTCGCCGAATTCGAGGCCGAGTTCACCGAAGGCGCGGGGCTGCTCGATTCCGCCGACAGGATGGACACGATCCTCAATGAGTCGCTGTCGCCGGAAGAAATGAGCGCCATTATGGGCGACAAGAAGTTCGAGGTGGCGCCGGAACGGCCGCAGCCGATCTGGCCCGATCTGGAGAAGCTCGAGCCGGCACGGCTAGGCACCTTCCTCGCCAGCGAGCACGCGCAGACCGCGGCCATGGTGCTGTCGAAGCTTGCCCCGCAAGCTGCGGCGAACGTGCTGTTGACCATGGCAAAACCGATGCGCGGCGAAATCATCAAGCGCATGGTGACGATGGCGACCATTCCGGATGCGGCCGCGAAGATCGTCGAAAGCCAGTTGCGCTCGAGTTTGCTGTCGCAAGCCGCAACCAAGGACATTTCTGCCGGGCAGGCGCGGGTCGCCAGCGTGCTCAACGAAATGGACAAGCCGCAGCTCGAAGAGGTCATGCAGGACCTGGAAGAGGCGGGCACGCCCGACCTCGACGGCGTCAGGTCGCGGCTGTTCGCCTTCGACGACCTGCCGTTGCTGACCCAGAAAGCGCGGGTGCTTCTGTTCGACGGGCTGTCGACAGAACTGGTTACGCTGGCGCTGCGCGGCGCACCGCCGGCGCTGACCGAATCGGTGCTGTCGGCGATCGGCGCACGTTCGCGGCGCATGATCGAATCCGAACTCGGGCAGGGCTCGGAAGGCATCGCCCTTGCAGACATCATGACTGCCCGCAAGACGATCGCGGTGGCGACGATCCGTCTGTCGCGCGAGGGGGCTTTCGAACTGCCCTCCTCGACGCAGAACGCCGCAGCCTGATGGCGACGGGCCGGCTAGTCCAATATGGCTGAGGCGGTCGACAAGGACTCGAAAACCGAGGAAGCCACAGAAAAGAAGATCCGTGACACGGTCGAACAGGGCAAGCTGCCCAATTCGCGCGAGACCGCCATCTTCACGTCCTTCGTCGCCATACTGGTGTTCACCGTCTTCTACGCCAAGGACGCCATCGTCGATCTCGGCATGTTCCTGTCGATGTTCCTGGAGAAGCCGGAGGCCTGGCCGATGGACACCGAGACCGACGTCATCGCGCTCTACAAGACCGTCATGTTCGAGATCGGCCGCGCCGTCGTCAGCCTGCTGGTGTTGCTGGTGGTGGCCGGCGTCGGCGCTTCGGTGTTGCAGAACATGCCGCAGTTCGTCGGCGAGCGGGTCAGGCCGCAACTGTCGCGCATTTCGATCACCAAGGGTTGGAGCCGCCTGTTCGGCGCCCAGGGCTTCGTCGAGTTCCTGAAATCGCTGGGCAAGCTCGGCTTGGCCGTCGTCGTGCTTTTCTTCACGCTGTCGGAGGACCACCGCAAGCTGCTCGCCGGGATGATCACCAACCCGGTCGCTTTCGGTCTCGTCATCAGGGGCATCGTCATCGACATCCTGGTGGCGATCGTCTTCGTCATAGGACTGATTGCGACGGTCGACCTGGTCTGGTCACGTTTCCATTGGCGGCGCGACCTGCGCATGAGCAAGCAGGAGGTCAAGGACGAGATGAAGCAGGCGGAAGGCGATCCGATCGTCAAGTCGCGGCTCAGATCGTTGGCGCGCGATCGCGCCCGCAAGCGGATGATGACGGCGGTGCCGCGCGCCACGCTGATCATTGCCAACCCGACCCACTTCTCGATCGCGCTAAAATACGTCCGCGACGAGGATGCGGCGCCGCTGGTGCTGGCCAAGGGCCAGGATCTGGTGGCGCTCAAGATCCGTGAGATCGCCAGAGAGAACAATATCCCGATCTTCGAGGACGTGGCGCTTGCCCGCTCCATGTACAAGCAAGTTTCGGTTGATAGCGTGATCCCGTCGCAATTCTATCAGGCCGTCGCCGAGTTGGTGCGGATCGTCTACTCGAAAAAGGCTGAGCGCAGACTGACCTCATGAACCGGCAACCTTACGCAAAATCCCGCGAGATCATCGTCGCCAACGCCATCGAGCAGGTGATCGCCGAGCTCAGGCTGATCGATGTCGCCGACTACATCGCCTTCATCCGGCTGGAGCATTTCGCCTGCCTGTCAGACCTGGTGGATTCGGCGGCCGAACTGTTCTTCATGGCCGGCACGCTCAGGCTCGGCCATGGCGGCGAGGCCCATGTCGACTGGAGCGGCAGTCCGCGCATCGTGCTGGATCTGGAGCTCAGGCCGCCCGGCGTCACTGTCTATTTCCAGCTGACGTTGAACGAAGACAAATCGTCGGTGGCCGTCAACTACGTGTCATTCGAAAAGCCGGGCGAAAACCCCGAGCACAACACCGCCTTGCTGGAGGCCGTGATCGAGCAGGCGCGCATCCGCAGGACCGAGCCGCTCGCCTTCTGAAAATCAGGCGCTTGTTGGTGGGAGCACGTCGGAGTCGCTTCGTGCACTGCGCGCTTGTCGATGTTGCCGCGACGCCGCCGCGCCACCTTCGGTCATTTCCGAGAGCGAATTTCCAGGCCTACTCGATCAACCCCAGCCGCAGCGCCTTGGCCACCGCCTGGTTGCGGTTGACTGCGTTGAGCTTCTGCGTCGACTGGGTCAAGTACTGGTTGGCGGTGTGCACCGACAGCTTAAGCAGCTTGGCGATCTCCTCGCTGGTGTTGCCGTTGGCGGTCAGCTTCAGGCATTCGAGCTCGCGCTTGGAGATCGACCGCATCCTGCCGGCGTCGCTCGGGCGCATGCGGGCGACCGCGGCAAACAGCGTGAAACTGCGTGCATGGATTTCGTAGAGCGCGTCTTGCGGCAAGGCGATCTCCGAGCCCAGGAACACGACCAGCCCGCACTGGCCGCGATCGGCATGAACGGGGAAGGCAATGCCATTGGTGCCTGGCGCCAAGGGTGCGGTTCGTTCCGACCAGGCGAGGTCCTTGAAGGTCTCCTGCGAGCTGGCGATGCCGTCGTCGGCCCACCAGCGCGGCGCCGTCGAAATGCGGGTGTGGCGCACCATCTCCTCGCCATTGGCGCCAGAGATGAATTTTGTCGCCACCGCGGTGCTGGGATAGTCGGAATCGAAGCAGGGGACGAGGCGTGCCCGCTCCGCCGAAGGGCTGACAAAGAACAGGCCGAAGGCCGAGGCGTTGATGTCGACGGCGATCCAGCGGCAGCGGCGCACGGCATCCGGAATGGTGACGGCGTGATGGGTTTCGGAACCAAGCGAGAAGGCGCCGAACGGATTGCGCTGCTCGTTGAAAAGGGCTTCGGCCGCCTCCTTGACGTGTGCGTGTTTCAAATGATGCCGCTCCTGATCGCCGTCGCGATGGCCATCGCGCGGTTGCTGGCCGCGAATTTCTGAATGGCGTGGGTGATGTAGCTGTTGACGGTGTTCGACGAGACGCCAAGGATAAGCGCGACCTCGTCCGTCGTCTTGCCCTCGGACACCCAGAACAGGCATTCGCGCTCGCGGTCGGACAGTGGATCCTGCATGGCGGCGGCGGCGATCAGCTGCGGGATGGTGGAGAGCGCGTAGCAGCACTTCAACTGAGCCTTCATCAGCGCCGGCTGGTCGATCTTGCCCGGTTCGGCAGCTGAAAACAGTGCGAACAGACGCTGGCGACCGACGTTCAGCCTGAGCGAGTAGATCTCGGCATGGCCGAGCACGTCGAGAAGCCGAGCCTCCTCGCCGGTGAGCAGTCCACCGGTGTCGGGGGCATGCGCTGCCACCAGCGCCTGCGGGCGGATGCCGGGCGCCGCGGTCAGCGGACCCTGGGCGAGGCCGCCGATCAGCCGTTTGCCGATGAGCTCGATGGCGTCGAAAATCCAGTTGGAGGACACGATGCGCGCGTCGTTGCGGTCCTGGTCGTGGACGATGGCGACGAGCATGTAGCTGTCGGCGCCGATCTCTGCGGCAAGCTGCATGAAAAAGCTGGTGAGGTCGCCGCGAGACGCAAGGCGCGATGGTTCGGATTGGAGAAGCGCGGCGGGACTGCCCATTTTATGCTTTGGCCGGAATCGATCCATGTGCCCGGTGCTGGCTTTGCCAGCGGCCGAACCCGAATACGCATCACTTTGACGAAGACACACTCTGGGCGCGGTCAGCGCCCAACCAGGCCGAATCCATTCAGGGAACGCGAAGCCGTCCGCGTCTGGTGCCGGACGATGCCGGTACTTGAGACTTTGGGTTGGTCGCCGCGCCCCCCAAGGACCGGCTGATTCGGGTCTAATCTACCCGCAGATGAATCCGACATCAAATGCGATTTGACAAAAACGAATCCGATGGACTCCGATTGCGACTCAGCGGCCGTTTCATGTTGCCTTCGGCCGGATTTTTCGACGGGAAAAGCAGGAGCCGGTGCGGGCCCGCGGTATCGGCGCGCGCCTGATTCCGATAGGATTCGCGGGAGCGGGAATGGCTGGGCGTCCATGCCGGCGACTTTGCGGGGGCAACAATGAGCGATTCATTTCGGGAAGTGACATCCGTTTCGTGGTTCGGGCGGATCAAGCGCGCTGTCGGCGGGGTGGTCTTCGGCCTGCTCCTGATCGTGCTGATGGTCATCGGCCTGTTCTGGAACGAGGGCCGCGCGGTGCAGACGGCGCGCTCGCTGGCCGAGGGATCGGGCGCCGTCGTCTCGGTCAGCGCCGACAGCATCGATGCCGGCAATGACGGCAAGCTCGTGCATGTCACCGGGCCGGTGATCGCGGACAGCGGCCTCGCTGATCCGGATTTCGGCATTGCGGCGCAAGGACTGCGCCTGTCGCGCAGTGTCGAGATGTATCAGTGGAAAGAGGAATCGAAGTCGGAGACGACCAAGAAGCTCGGCGGCGGCGAGGAGACGGTGACGACCTACAGCTATTCCAAGGTGTGGGACGACAGCCAGATCGATTCCTCGGATTTCAAGAAGCCGGACGGCCACCAGAATCCGCCGATGGCGATCCACAGCAGGACCTTCCAGATTCCGGACGGCAAGCTCGGCGCCTTCATGCTCGACACGCCGGTGCTCGATCGCATCGAAGGCGACAAGGAATTTTCGCTCTCGTCCAGCCAGTCGGCCGCGATCAAGGCCGCCTATGCCGGCACGAAGCCCGTCACCATCGTCGACGGCGGGATCTACCTCGGCGCCGATGCGATATCGCCGGCGCTGGGCGACTATCGCATCGGTTACGACCTGGCGCCGCTCGGTGTGATCAGCATCGTGGCGCGCCAGACCGGCAGCCAGTTCGAACCTACCAGACCGTTGCCGGCGACCAGTTGGTCATGGTCGATACCGGCGATGTGCCGGCGGCAAAGATGTTCGCCGACGCGGTCTCGGAAAACACATTGATCACCTGGCTGTTGCGTGCCGCCGGCCTGCTGCTGCTGACGATCGGCTTTGCCCTGTTTCTCAGCCCGATCGGCGTCATCCTCGACGTCATTCCGTTCCTCGGCAGCATCGCGCGGATGGGAACCGGCATCATCGCCTTCTTCCTGGCGATCCTGGTCGGGACGACGACGATCGCCATCGCCTGGTTCTGGTACCGGCCGCTGCTGGCGGCAGGCATCCTGGCGGCAGGCCTCATCGCCGCGGCGGCGGTCTACTATCTCGGCCGGTCGCGCAGACCGGCCGCTCCGGCAGCCGCGCCAGGCGTTGGCGCCCCGACCTGATCGCGAGAGCCGGGCGGGGTTGCCGTCCGGTCCTGGCTGTTAGCGATCCTCGAAGCCGGTCAGCACGCCGACGGCGTTGATGCCGATCTCCTCGACAGCGTAGCCGCCTTCCATGACGAACAGCGTCGGCAGGCCGAGCCGCGCGATGCGGCGGCCGATCTTGGGGTAGTCGGCGCTTTTCAGCTTGAACTGGCTGATCGGATCCTTCTCGAAGGTGTCGACGCCGAGCGAGACGACGACGACATCGGGCGCATAGGCGGCGAGTTTGGCGCAGGCGTCCTCCAGCGAGGCGTTCCAGGCGTCCCAGCCAGTGCCGAAGGGCATCGGGTAGTTGAGGTTGAAGCCTTCACCATCGCCCGCGCCGCGCTCGTCGGTATGGCCAAGGAAGAACGGATATTCGGTCATCGGGTCGCCATGCAGGTTGATGACCTGGACGTCGCCGCGGTCGTAGAAGATCTCCTGGGTGCCGTTGCCGTGGTGGTAGTCGACATCGAGGATGGAGACGCGGCTTGCGCCCTGGTCCAGGAACCATTGCGCGGCGACGGCGGCGTTGTTGATGAAGCAATAGCCGCCCATGAAGGCAGCACCCGCGTGATGGCCGGGCGGACGGCAGAGCGCGAAAGCCGATCGTTCGCCGACCTTGACCAGGCCGGCCGCCGTCAGGGCGACGTCGTAGGAGGACTTGATCGCGGCCCAGGTGCCTTCGACGAAGGTGGCGCCGGCGTCGAACGAATAGTAGCCCAGCAAGGCATCGATGCGCTGCGGCGGCGCGTCGCCGCGCAGGCCGCGTGTCGGCCAGGTGAAGGCCATGGCCGAGCCCTTGAAGCCGGCGGCCGTCCATTGCGGCCACACCGTCGGCAGGAAGTCGATGTAGTCTGCCCTGTGGATGCGCTTGGCGGCGGCAAGGTCATGCTCGGCAGGAGCGATGATCGGCCCGAGCTTCTCGCTTTCGACCCGCGCCCTGATGAATTCCGCCCGCGACGGCTTCTCGAAACCCAGCACGATCGCCGCCGTCACCAGTTCCATCTGGCCGGCATGACCGGCATGGAGAGGGGAAAAAACTGTCTTCATTTTGGGAGTTGGCTCGCTCTTCGGGTTGCGTGTCTGCGGGTCTCTCACTGCTTTGTGACAGAGAGTTTCGGTGTCGCCAAGGGCCATAGCGAATTGTTGCTTGGGGGCAGCACGGGATGGCTTGCCAGACGCCAATTCTCTGCTAGCCTAGCTCAAACGGGAGAAAATTATGCCGCCATCGGCCGATCTGATTGTCGAGAATGCCAGCATTTTGACGATGGATCCCGATACCCCCCGCGCCGAGGCGATCGCCATCAAGGGCGGTGACATCATTGCGATCGCAGATCGCGCCAGGGTGCTGGACTACAAAGGCGCAGGCACCCGCGTCATCGACGCCGGCGGCGGCTCCGTCCTGCCCGGCTTCATCGAAGCGCATATGCATCTTTTCGGCGGCGCGGCCGAACTCGACAATCTGCATCTTGCAGGCGTGCATGGCTTCGACGCCCTGCGCGACGCGATCCGCCCCTATGCGTCGGCGCGGCCCAACGCCAGACTGCTGCTCGGCGCCGGGGTCGATTACTCCATCCTGTCGAGCGATGAGCCGGTCACACGTCATCATCTCGACCGCATCATTCCAGACCGGCCCTTCGCCATGTCGGCTTCCGATCACCACACGATGTGGGCGAACACCAAGGCGCTGGAGCAGGCGGGCATCCTGCATGGCAGGCAACTAGGGCCGGGCAACGAGATCGTGATGGGAGCGGACGGACTTGCCGCCGGCGAGCTGCGCGAAGGCGAGGCATTCGGCCCGATCCTGGAGCACTTCGGGCAGAACCGCACGCGGCTCGGTCTGACGGGCGGCGAGCCGGAGCCCTATCCATCCGCTGAAGAACTGGCTGCCGACCGCGACCTGATGCACCGCGGACTTCAGTGGTGCGCCCAGCACGGCATTACGTCGATCCAGAACATGGACGGCAATCTCTACCAGCTCGAACTGCTTGCCGGCCTGGAAGAAGAAGGGCGGCTGCTCTGCCGGACGAAGATCCCGTTCCACTTCAAGAATTTCATGACGCTGGACATTCTGGAAAAAGCCTCGCGTATGGCCGCGGCTTACAAATCCGAATGGCTGTCGTCGGGTATGGTCAAGGTCTTCTATGACGGCGTGCTCGATTCATGGACCGCCGTGATGGTCGACGACTATGCCGACCGGCCGGGCTGGCGCGGCGAGCCGCTGTTCACGCCAGAGCACTTCGCGCAAGTGGCGGTGGAAGCCGACAGGCGCGGCCTGCAGATCGCCGTGCATTCGATCGGCGACGGCGCGGTGCGGGCCGTGCTCGACGGCTACCAGGCGGCGCAGAAGGCGAACGGCAAGCGCGACAGCCGGCACCGGGTCGAGCATATCGAGGTCACCACCCCCTCGGACGTGCCGCGGTTTGCCGAACTCGGCGTCATCGCTTCGATGCAGCCGCCGCATCCGCCCGGCGCCATGAACTTCCCGCTGGAGCCGACGCTTTCGCGCATCGGCCGCGAGAAGTGGCCGCTGAGCTATGCCTGGCGCACCCTGAAAAATGCCGGTGCGCGTGTCGTGTTCGCGTCCGACTGGCCGGTCTCGCCGGTAGATCCGATCCTGGGCATCCAGGCGGCGGTGATGCGCAAACCTTGGGCAGAGGGGCTGCCGGACCAGAGCTTCTCGCTGCATGAATCGATTGCCGGCTACACGGTGGAAGGGGCTTATGCCGAGTTCATGGAACATCGCAAGGGCCGCCTGAAGCCGGGCTACATGGCCGATCTCGTGGCGCTGTCGGCCGATATCGAGGCAACTGCACCGGAAGCGCTGCATACGTTGCGACCGGTGACGACCATCTGTGGAGGCAAGATCACCTATCAAGCCTGACAGGCATGGGAATTGCCTTTTAGATCAAGGTCTAGCTCTACAGTTGCCAAGCCGATTGGCTTGTGATGACAATCAAACCGGAACAAAACCTGCCGCCAAGAGCAGGCTTTCTCAATGGGGTAGTCGTGCCGGAACAACCGGGTAAGAATGCAATCGAGGTGCGTGGCGTCCGCAAGGTGTTCGGCACCGGAGAGGCGCAAGTCGCCGCGCTGGACACCGTCTCCGTCGCCATCCGCGAAAATGAGTTCTTCACGCTGCTTGGGCCGTCCGGCTGCGGAAAGACGACGCTTCTGAGGCTGATCGCCGGCTTCGACTTTCCGAGCGAAGGCGAGATCCTGCTCTACGGCCAGGACATCGCACCCCTGCCGCCGTTCAAGCGGCCGGTCAACACCGTCTTTCAGTCCTATGCGCTGTTCCCGCATATGACGGTGGCGCAGAATATCGGGTTCGGCCTTGAGATGCTGGGCAAGCCGAAGGCCGAGATCCAGGCCCGCGTCGCCCAGATGCTGAAGCTGGTCAAGATGGAGGCCCTCGCCGGCCGCCGCACCAGCCAGATCTCGGGCGGCCAGCAGCAGCGCGTGGCGCTCGCGCGGGCACTCGCACCGCAGCCCAAAGTGCTGCTGCTCGACGAGCCTTTGTCCGCGCTCGACTACAAGCTGCGCAAGGAAATGCAGATCGAGCTGAAGCGGCTGCAGCACGAGACCGGCATCACTTTCATCTTCGTCACTCACGACCAGGAAGAAGCGCTGACCATGTCCGACCGGATCGCGGTGATGTCGTCGGGCAAGATCCTGCAGGTCGGCGCGCCGCGCGACATCTATGACCGCCCGGCCGAGCGCTTCGTCGCCGACTTCATCGGCGAGACCAACTTCCTCAAGGGCACCGTGGTGTCGAAGAAATCCGGCGTCGCGACGGTAAAGCTTGCCTCCGACGCAACGGTTGCGGCCGGGTTCCCCGAAGGTTTCGATCCTTCCGGCGCCGTGACGGTCGTGGTGCGGCCCGAGCATGCGGATCTGGTTGCCGATGCGGCCAAGGGCACGGTTGCGGGGATCTTGGCCAATGTCGTCTATTTCGGCACCGACACCCACTACCACGTGAAGCTCGACGGGGGTGACAACTTCATCGTGCGCCACCAGAACAGCCGGTCCGGCGCGGTGGCATTCGAACCGGGCGCCAAGGTGGGCATCGTGTTCGAGGACGACGGCGCCCGGATCTTGAGGGACTGATGTCGATCACCCTTTCAAAAGCTGCGATGTTCGAAGCCCAGGCGGAAAAGGTCACCAGCTGGCGCAACCGTCTGCTTGCGCTGCCGGCTTTGGTCATCATCGGCATTTTCGGCGTGCTGCCGCTGCTGATAATCTTCGTCTATTCGTTTCTCCAGGCTGCACCCTATGGTGGCGTGCAATGGAAGTTCTCGACCGACGCCTATCTGAACTTCCTCTTCCAGCGCGATATTTTCGACGACACGCTGCAGTTCACGCCGGACTTCCTGATCATCTACCTGCGCTCGTTTCTGTTTGCCGTGGTGACGACGGTGATCTGCCTGCTGCTTGGTTTTCCGACCGCCTATTTCATGGCGACGCGGCCGCCGGCGCAGCGCAACTGGTGGGTGCTTTTGATCACCATTCCGTTCTGGTCGAACCTTCTTGTGCGTACGCTGGCGATCATGTTCATCATCCGCGACGAGGGCCTCATCAACAATGCGCTGATGGGGCTTGGTTTGATCGAGAAGCCGATCACCATGCTCTACACCAACTTCGCCATCCAGCTCGGCCTGCTCTACTCGTTCCTGCCGTTCATGATCCTGCCGCTCTATTCCAGCCTGGAAAAGCTGGATTTCAGGCTGGTCGAGGCCGCGAACGACCTCTACGCGACACGGCGGCAGGTTCTCTGGCGGGTGATCATTCCGCTGTCGCTGCCCGGCATCATCGCCGGCTGCCTGCTGGTCTTCATTCCGGCCCTCGGCGCCTATGTGACGCCGCTGATCCTTGGCGGCGGCATCCATTTGATGATCGGCGATCTCATCGCCCAGCAGTTCGGCTCCGGACGCAACTGGCCGCTTGGCTGCGCCCAGGCGCTGATCCTGATGGCCGCGGTGCTGGTCGCGCTCTATTTCTACGTCCGCAACACGTCGGGGAAGATCCAGCATGGCTGACCCCCGCACCATCGACATCAAGGACCAGCCGGGCTTCCGCTCGATCGCCATCCTTTGCCTGTGCGTGCTTTACGTGCCGATCCTGATCCTGATGATCTTTTCGTTCAACACGGGTTCGCTCGTCACCCATTGGGAGGGTGTCGGGTTCGGCTGGTACGGCAGTGCGCTGCTCAACGAGGAATTCCACCGCGCCGCCCAGAACACGCTGATCATCTCGACGAGCGCGACCATCATTTCGACGATCGTCGCAACACTGGCGGCGATCGGCATGACAAGGGTGAAACCGTGGCGCGGGCTTCCGGCCGCCTTCATGGTGATAAACCTGCCGCTGATGGTCCCCGAGATCATCACGGCGGTAGCGACCTTGTCCTTCTTCGCCCTGATCGCCGGGGCCTTCGGGCTGAATTTCGGCATTGGCAATCTGATCCTCGCCCACACCGTCTTTTGCATTCCTTTCGCCTATATGCCGATCAGGGCGCGTCTCGAGGACATGGACCTGACTCTCGAGGCCGCCGCGGCCGATCTCTACGCCACGCCGTGGCATGCGTTCCGCCGCATAACGCTGCCCTTGCTCGTCCCCGGTATCATGTCGGGTGCCGCGCTCGCCTTCATCGTGTCCTTCGACGATTTCACCATCACGCAGCTCGTCGCCGGTCCCGGCCAGACGACGCTGCCGCTCTACATCTGGAACCAGATCAGGCGGCCGATGACGCCGGAGATCAATGCCATCTCCACCATCCTGCTGCTGGTCTCGATCCTCTTCGTCTCGGTATCGTTCCTGATCGCGCGCCGGCGCGCCAAATGAATAATAATGGGAAGGCAAAGGAGAACAAAATGTCTAGGAAACTGATGGCGGCCGTTTCGACGGCAGTGCTGTTGTGGGCGGTGCCCGCGCTCGCCGACGGCGAGCTGCACATCTACAATTGGGGTGACTACACCAATCCCAAGCTGATCGAAAAGTTCGAGAAACAGTACAACGTCAAGGTCACGCTGGACGACTACGATTCCAACGAAACCATGTTGTCGAAGGTACGCGCCGGCAATTCCGGCTACGACATCGTGGTGCCGTCGGACTACACCGTGAAGATCATGATCGACGAGGGTCTGCTCGAAAAGACCGAGCCCAATGCGATGCCGAACGGCAAGAACATCGACCCGCGCTTCCTCGACATCTACTGGGACAGCGGCCGTCACTACACCGCGCCGTGGCAGTTCGGCACGACGACGTTCGAAGTCAACACCGACAAGTTCAAGGGCGACATCGACACGCTGGCGATCCTGTTCGACCCGCCGGACGAGTTGAAGGGCCAGATCAACATGCTCGACGACGTCAACACCGTCATGCATGCGGCCGAGCGCTATGCCGGCGTGCCACGCTGCGGCGCAGACAAGGCCGACCTCAAGAAGGTCAACGACGTCCTGATGGCGGCCAAGCCGTCGTGGAAGACCTTCAGCTATGACACGATCACCAAGATCACCTCCGGCGACGTCATCGTCACGCAAGCGTGGAATGGCGCCACCTATCGTGCGCGCCAGAAAATCCCGGCGATCAAATATGCCTATCCGAAGGAAGGCATCGAAGGCTGGATGGACAATGTGGCGGTGCTGAAGGGCGCCAAGAACCTCGAGAATGCCAAGCTGTTCCAGGACTTCATCATGGCTCCGGAGAATGCGGCGCTGATCTCGGAATTCGCCGGCTACGATAACGGCATTGTCGGCAGCCACAAATTCCTTCCCGCCGATTTCGCGGCCTCGCCGGAACTCAATCCGCCGGCTGGTGCGCCTGCGGCGGAATTCGTCCCGCCATGCCCGCCCGAGGTGGTCGAGATTTACAACAAGATCTGGACCAACCTGCGCAAATAGGTTCGGTCTAGAAGCCAATGGAAGGGGGGCTTTTGGCCTCCCTTCTTCGCTTCCGGGAGGCTCGATGACATCCTACCGCAACTCCGATCCGCGGCCGCCGATCATGCAGGGCTCGCCGCCAGCCATGGTGCCGCCTCGGCTCGATTGGGACAGGGGCCCTTGGAACCGCTGGGCATTCCAGCACATCCGCGAATTCCTGCCGACCGCCGAGGTCTGGCGCGGGCACGGCCATCGCCGCCGGCTCGAACTGGCCGAGGTCGATCTCGACGCGCTGCCGGTGGAGGACAGCAGCGGCTCGGCAACGACGCTAGCCGGGCTACTCGACGAGACCTATACGGACGGTTTCCTCGTGCTCAAGGACGGCAAGGTCGCCTATGAGCGCTATTTCAACGGCATGGACGAGCGCACGCTGCATCTGTCGCAGTCGATGGCGAAGTCGGTGACCGCCTCGGTGTTCGGCATACTGGTAGGACGCGGCCTGATCGACCCGGCCAAACCGGTGACGACCTATCTGCCGGAGCTCGGGTCCACTGGCTGGGCGGGTGCCAGCGTGCAGCATGTGCTCGACATGACCACAGGCGTGCGCTTCTCCGAGGAATACACCGACCCCTATTCCGATATCGGCCAGGTCGATGTCGCTGGCGGCTGGAAGCCGGTGCCGCCGGACAGCGATCCGGCGTTCCAATGGCCGTCGCATATGTTCGAGCTGATCCTTGGGCTGAAGGAGCAGATCCGGCCGCACGGCGAGGCTTTCGAGTACCGCTCCATCGAAACCGACGTGCTCGCCTTCATCATGGAACGGGTGACCGGCAAGCGGCTGCCGCAACTGGTTTCCGAAGAGCTCTGGCAAAAGCTCGGCGCGGACGAGAGCGCCTGCTTCACCGTCGACAGCGCCGGCTACGCGGTGGCCGACGGCGGCTTCAATGCGACGCTGCGCGACTATGGCCGCTTCGGCCAGCTGATCCTCGACCGTGGCGGCGGCGTGGTGCCGGCCGACTGGATCGAGACGACGCGCAATGGCAAGCATGCGCCGGATTTCAATCCCAGCCTGCCGGAAGGCAGCTATCGCAACCAGTTCTGGATCGAGGACCCGCGCTCGCGCGCACTGATGTGCCGAGGCGTGTTCGGGCAGATGATCCATATCGACTGGGACACGAGGATGGTGGTGGTGAAGCTGTCGACCTATCCGGATTTCACCAACATCGCCTATTCGGTGGCGACGCTGAAGGCCGTGCACGCCATTGCCGCGGCGCTCGCCTAATCTCCAGGAAAAAGAGCCGGAAGGAATGCCATGACCGGCAAGACCGCGTTCGAGACCAGATATGGCTTTGCCCGCAGTGCGGTGCTGCTTTCCAACTGGCGCGAAAACCCGTTCAACCGCTGGTCGTTCCAGAATGTCGGCGAGCTGGTGCCAAGCGCGCCTGTCGCGGCGTCAAGCGGCACAGAGCCGCCTCGGCAAGAACTCGGAAGTCTGCTTGGCGAAAAAGTCAGCCTGGCGAATGGCCCGGAAACGGTGGCGGCCTTCCTCGCGCGTTCGGACACCGACGCGCTGACGATCATGAAGGCCGGTACGATCATTGGCGACTGGTTCGCGCCGCATATGGATTTCGGCGGACGCCACATCATCTTCTCGATCAGCAAATCGTTCACCGCCATTCTCGCCGGCATATTGGAAGGTGAGGGGATTTTCGATCCGGAAGCACCTGTCATCAGTTACATTCCGGAAGCCAAGGGATCGGCCTATGGCGATGCGAGCGTCCGGCATGTGCTCGACATGAGCGTCAGCCTCGACTTCGAAGAGGCCTATCTCGATCCGGAAAGCGCCTTTGCCCGCTATCGCCGCGCCACGCTCTGGAACCCGGGCGGCGGCACGGAAAGCCTGCGCGAATTCATCCTGACGCTGCAGCGGCTGGCCGAACCACATGGCCAGACCTTCCGCTATCGCTCGCCCAATTCCGACCTGCTCGGCATGCTGGTCGAGCGCGCCTCCGGCCAGCGTCTGACCGATCTGCTGCGCGAGAAATTGTGGCTGCCGCTCGGTGCGGCGAGCGAAGCCTCGATTACCGTCGACATGGAAGGGACGGCGCGCACGGCCGGCGGTATTTCGGTGACGCCGCGCGATCTGGCGCGTGTCGGCGAGATGATGCGGCAGGGCGGCACAGCCAATGGCCGCCGCATCGTGCCGGAGGCCTGGGTGCGCGACACGGTCGAAACAGGCGGCAGTTCCGAAGCCTGGCAGCGCGGCACGATGGCCTTCCTGTTTCCGCAGGGACGTTACCGCAACAAATGGTACCAGACAGGGGCGCAAAGCGGCGCCTTCTGCGGCATCGGCATCCATGGGCAGTGGCTGTACGTCGATCCCAAGACGGAAGTGGTGATCGCAAAGATGTCGTCGCAGCCGGTGCCGGTCGACGATCCGCTCGATGTCGCGGCCGTCGCCTTTTTCGAGGCGCTGAGCCGGATGGTCTGAGGCGTTCCGCGCCTCGCCCGCGGCACGCTTTCCTGTGGACCTCTCATGCCGGCGAAAACAGCGCGGTTGGCGGCGCGGAGATCCCGGCCTATGGTCGCCGCTCTTTTCGACAAGGCATGAGAGCAGCATGGCATCCGACATCAAGCGCATCGCGGCAATCATCGCGGCCGAGATCAGCGCGCGGCCAGAGCAAGCAGCGGCGGCGATCGGCCTGCTGGACGAGGGCGCGACAGTGCCGTTCGTGGCGCGCTACCGCAAGGAGGTCACCGGCGGGTTGGACGACACGCAATTGCGCGACCTTGCCGAGCGACTGGCCTATCTGCGCGAATTCGATGCGCGCCGCGACACCATCCTCGGTTCGATCCGCGAGCAGGGCAAGCTGACCGAGGAGCTTGAAGCCAAGATCGCCGCCGCTGCCACCAAGGCCGAACTCGAAGACATTTATCTGCCCTACAAGCCGAAGCGGAGGACCAAAGCCGAGATCGCCAGGGAGCGTGGGCTGGGGCCGCTGGCCGAAGCCATTCTTGCCGACCGCTCGGCGGTGCCCGCCGAACTGGCACTCGCCTATGTCACGGAAGAGGTGGCGGACGCCAAGGCGGCGCTCGACGGCGCGCGCGACATCCTGTCGGAACAGTTCGCCGAGAACGCCGATCTGGTCGGCAAATTGCGAGCCTACATGAAGGAGCGCGCCTTCCTGCGCGCCAGGGTGGTCGATGGCAAGCAGGAGGCCGGCGCGAAATTCTCCGACTATTTCGACCATGTCGAGCGCTGGGCCAACGTGCCGAGCCATCGCGCTCTCGCCATGCTGCGCGGCCGCAACGAAGAGGTGCTGTCGCTCGACATCGAAGTCGATGCCGACGATGCGTCTGCGGTGAAGCCGGTCGAGCGGATGGTCGCCAACGCCTATGCCATCGGTGGCAGCCTGCCGGGCGACCGCTGGCTGATGGAGGTGGCCGGCTGGACGTGGCGCATAAAATTGTCGCTGCACCTGACGCTCGATCTGATGCGAGACCTGCGCGAGCGGGCCGAGGAAGAGGCGATCCACGTCTTTGCCCGCAATCTGAAGGATTTGCTGCTTGCAGCACCAGCCGGATCGCGACCGACGATGGGGCTCGATCCGGGCATCCGCACCGGCGTCAAGGTCGCGGTGGTCGACGGCACCGGCAAGCTGATGGCGACGACGACGGTCTATCCGTTCCCGCCCAGAAACGATGTGCGCGGCACGCAAGCCGAACTGGCGAAGCTTGTCCGCCTGCACAGGATAGAGCTCATCTCGATCGGCAACGGTACGGGCAGCCGCGAGACGGAGAAGCTGGTGGCCGACATGCTGTCGGGTCTGCCGACCGACAGCGGTCTCAAGCCGCTCAAGGTGATCGTCAGCGAAGCCGGCGCCTCGGTCTATTCCGCTTCGGCGACAGCGGCGGCGGAATTTCCCGGCCTCGACGTGTCGCTGCGCGGCGCGGTGTCGATCGCTCGGCGCCTGCAGGATCCGCTGGCCGAACTGGTCAAGATCGAACCAAAGTCGATCGGCGTCGGCCAGTACCAGCACGATGTCGACCAATACCGGCTCGGCCGCTCGCTGGAAGCGGTGGTCGAGGATGCGGTCAATGCCGTCGGCGTCGATCTCAACACGGCGTCGGCGCCGCTGCTGGCGCGGGTTTCAGGCCTTGGCGCGTCGCTCGCCGACGCGATCGTCGCGCATCGCGATGCGGCCGGCCCGTTCGCCAGCCGGAAGGATCTGCTCAAAGTCTCCCGCCTTGGGCCGCGCGCCTTCGAGCAATGCGCCGGCTTCCTGCGCATCCCGAACGGCAGCGAGCCGCTCGATGCTTCCTCCGTGCATCCGGAAGCCTATGGTGTGGCCAAGAAAATCGTCGCCGCCTGCGGCCGCGATCTGCGCTCGCTGATGGGTGACAGCGCGGCGCTGAAGGCGCTCGATCCGCGCGTCTTCGTCGACGAGCGGTTCGGCCTGCCGACGGTGCGCGACATATTGGCGGAGCTGGAAAAGCCCGGTCGCGACCCGCGCCCCGGCTTCAAGACCGCGACCTTCGCCGACGGCGTCGACGACATCAAGGATCTGAAGCCCGGCATGCTGCTCGAAGGCACCGTCACCAATGTCGCGGCCTTCGGCGCTTTCGTCGATATCGGCGTGCATCAGGACGGCTTGGTGCACGTCTCGCAACTGGCGGACCGCTTCGTCAAGGATGCGCATGAAGTGGTCAAGGCCGGCGACGTGGTCAAGGTGCGCGTCGTCGATGTCGACATCAAGCGCAAGCGCATTGCTCTCTCCATGCGCAAGGACGGCGACGGTGGCGCATCGAAGGGGCCGCGCGACACCGGCGGCAAGCCGGCACCGCGTTCGCCGGCGCCGCAGCGCCAGCCGGAACGGCCGGCCCAGCAAGGCGCGTTCGGCGCCGCATTGGCGGATGCGCTGAAGCGGAAGTAGTTATTTCTCCACCGGGAGATGACCCAGAAGCCAGTCGCGAAAACTGGCGACGGGCGGATGGCCGCGCTTGTCGTGCGGCACGACGAGATAATAGGCGCTGCGGCTTTGCATCGGGCGGCCCGGCGCCGGTACGAGTTGGCCGCGATGCAATTCGCCGGCAATAAGGATCTGCGGCAGCAGCGCCACGCCAAGGCCAGCCATGCAGGCCTGGGCGGCGGTGCCGAATTGCTCGAACTGCATGCCCGGTCCGGTCGGCGCGCTCAGCCCCTGATGCTCGAACCACTCGGTCCAGGCGCCGGGGCGCGTCGCCATATGGAGCAGCGGCAGGCGGCCGATATCGGCGGCCGTCGCGATCTCGCGCCCAGCCAGGAATTCGGGCGACACGACCGGCGCCACCGTCTCGCGCATCAGCAGCGTGGAGTCGGCTTCCGGCCAGTCGGGCAGGCCGTAGTGAATGGCGGCATCCAGCCTTTCCCGGGCGAAGTCGAAACGGCCGATGCGGGTGACGAAATTGATGGTGATGTCGGGGTTGCTTGCGACGAAATCCGGGATCAGCGGCATCAGCCAGCGGGTGCCGAAGGTCGGCAATATGGCCAGGTTCAGGATACCACTATGCCGATTGCTCATCAATCCAAGAGCCGCGTCGCGCAACTGGCCAAGCGCGGAGCGTACCGCCTCGGCGTAGATTTCGCCTGCCGTCGACAGCCGGACATTGCGGCTGTCGCGCTCGAACAGCCGGCGGCCGAACTGCTCTTCCAGCAGCCCGATCTGCCGGCTGACGGCGCCCTGGGTCAGGTCGAGTTCCCGTGCGGCGGCGGTGAAGGAGCCGAGGCGCGCCACCGCCTCGAAGGCGGCAAGGGCGCTGATGTTGGGCAAGAGGCGGCGCTGGACGTTCATGATTCATTACTAACGCTCATTGATCGGTGATGCAATTTCGTTTGATTTTTTCGGGGCGGAGGCGGATAAGCCCGGCATTCGAATTTTTTCTTAGAAAGACCGAGCCATGGCCGCCGACAAGAACGCGTTCGTCTGGGAAGACCCTTTCCTGATCGAGAGCCAGCTTTCGGAAGACGAGCGCATGGTGCGCGACGGTGCTGCGGCCTTTGCCGCCGACAAGCTCGCGCCGCGGATCGAGGAGGCCTACCTCGAGGAGAAGACCGATGCCGGCATCTTCCGCGAGATGGGCGAGGCGGGCCTGCTCGGTATCACCATTCCGGAAGAATATGGCGGCCTCGGCGCCAACTATGTGACCTACGGGCTGGTGGCACGTGAAGTCGAGCGCGTCGATTCGGGCTACCGCTCGATGATGAGCGTGCAGTCGTCGCTGGTCATGTATCCGATCCATGCCTATGGCTCGGAGGAACAGCGCAAGAAATATCTACCGAAGCTGGCCTCGGGCGAATGGATCGGCTGCTTCGGCCTGACCGAGCCGGATGCCGGCTCCGATCCGGGCGGCATGAAGACGCGGGCCGAAAAGACGGCGAACGGCTACAAGCTCAGCGGCTCGAAGATGTGGATCTCCAACGCGCCGATCGCCGACGTGTTTGTCGTCTGGGCGAAGTTAAAGGGCGAGAACGGCAAGGACGAGATTCGCGGTTTCGTGCTGGAGAAGGGCATGAAGGGACTGTCGGCGCCGAAGATCGGCGGCAAGCTCAGCTTGAGGGCCTCGATCACCGGCGAAGTGGTGATGGAAGGCGTCGAGGTCGGCGAGGACGCATTGCTGCCCGATGCCAAGGGCCTCGGCGGTCCATTCGGATGCCTCAACCGGGCGCGTTACGGCATCTCCTGGGGCGCCATGGGCGCGGCCGAGGATTGCTGGCACCGGGCCCGCCAATACGGCCTCGACCGTAAGCAGTTCGGCAAGCCGCTGGCCGGCACGCAGTTGTTCCAGAAGAAGCTCGCCGACATGCAGACCGAAATCGCGCTGGGCCTGCAGGGCTCGCTGCGCGTCGGCCGGCTGATGGACGAAGGCAAGTTGGCGCCCGAGATGATCTCGATCGTCAAGCGCAACAATTGCGGCAAGGCGCTCGACATCGCCCGCCAGGCCCGCGACATGCATGGCGGCAACGGCATCCAGATCGGTTACCACGTCATGCGCCACGCGCAGAACCTGGAGACGGTCAACACCTATGAGGGCACGCATGACGTGCATGCGCTGATCCTCGGACGGGCTCAGACGGGTATCCAGGCGTTTTTCTAAGCTGGGTAGATATTCAGGTGATGCCGGCCTACAAACGGCAACTTCCTGTGCTACCGGTGCTCACGTACTTGAGTACGCTCCGCTCCGGTTCTCGGAAGTCACCATTTTCGGCTCGGCCTGACCTGAATCTCAACACAGCTTAGCCGGCAACGCTGCTTAAATTAGGTGCAGCGCAACATCTCTGCTTGGAGAATGACCGCCAGATGTGTCAGGGTTCAGCGAATTCGTTTGAAACGCCGATCTCCGGGGCCCCATGGCAATTCTGGCAGCCGTCTACCACCTGACCCACTACAAATACGACCGGCCGGTGGTTCTCGGCCCGCAGGTCATCAGACTGCAGCCGGCGCCGCATTCCCGCACCAAGGTCTTGAGCCATTCGCTGAAGGTCGAGCCAAAGAACCATTTCGTCAATCTGCAGCAGGACCCCTACGGCAATTTCCTCGCCCGTTTCGTCTTCCCGGAGCCGGTGACCGAACTGAAAATCGAGGTCGACCTCGTCGCCGACATGACGGTCTACAATCCGTTCGATTTCTTCGTCGAGCCGTCGGCCGAGACGTTTCCGTTCGAATATCCGGAAGAGATCCGCGACGATCTCGCCATCTACCGGACGCCGGAGCCGGCGGGGCCGCTGCTGTCAGCCCTCCTGAAGACCATCGACCGCAGCCCCAAAAATACCGTCGATTTCCTCGTCGACCTCAATGCGCGGCTGCAGCGCGAGATCGCCTACATCGTGCGCATGGAAACCGGCGTCTTCTCGCCCGAGGAGACGCTGGCCGCCGCCAAGGGATCGTGCCGGGATTCCAGCTGGCTGCTGGTACAGATCCTGCGCAATCTCGGCATCGCCGCGCGTTTCGTCTCCGGCTATCTGGTCCAGCTCAAGCCTGATCTCGTCGCGCTCGACGGACCGCCCGGCACGGCGATCGATTTCACCGATCTGCACGCGTGGTGCGAGGTCTATATACCAGGTGCCGGCTGGATCGGCTTCGACCCGACCTCCGGCCTGCTCACCGGCGAAAGCCATGTGCCGCTGGCGGCGACGCCGCATTTCCGCAACGCAGCGCCCATTTCCGGCATGGCGAGCTTCGCCAATGTCGAATTCGGCTTCGATATGCGGGTCGACCGCATCGCCGAGCATCCGCGCATCACTAAGCCGTTCTCCGACGAAAGCTGGCAGGCGCTCGATGCGCTGGGCAACAAGGTCGATGCCGCGCTCCAGGCCGGCGACGTGCGGCTGACCATGGGCGGCGAGCCGACCTTCGTGTCGATCGACGATTTCGAGTCGGCCGAGTGGAACACCGCCGCCGTCGGCCCGACCAAGCGCGAAAAGGCCGATGCGCTGATTAGAAAACTGCGCGAGCGTTTCGCGCCGGGTGGTTTTCTCCACTATGGCCAGGGCAAATGGTATCCGGGCGAAAGCCTCCCGCGCTGGACCTTCTCGCTCTACTGGCGCGCCGATGGCGAGCCGGTGTGGAGCGACCCGACGCTGATCGCGCGCGAAAAGAGCGACGCAAAGGTCGGGCCGCAGCAGGCCGAAAGCCTGCTGACGGCGATCGCCGGCGAACTCGGCATCGACAAGTCGATGGTCAGTGAGGCCTATGAGGATCCGGCCGAATGGCTGCTCAAGGAAGGCAAGCTGCCCGACAATGTCGATCCGTCCAACTCGAAGCTGGAAGACCCGGAAGAGCGCAGCCGCATGGCGAAAGTGTTCGAGCGCGGGCTGACCAAACCGTCGGGTTACGTGCTGCCGGTACAGCGCTGGAACAGCCAGGCATCGGAACCGCGCTGGCGCTCGGAGAAATGGAAGACGCGCCGCGGCCGCCTGTTTCTGGTGCCCGGCGATTCACCGGTCGGCTACCGCCTGCCGCTCGGCACGCTGCCCTATGTGCCGCCGGCGCAATTCCCCTACATCGTGCCGGTCGACCCGTCGCTGCCGCGCGGACCGTTGCCGGCGCGCACGGCCATCCTGCCCGCAGCGGCGCCGGCAGAGCTTGAAGGTGCCGACGAAATGGCGCGCCGCCAGCAGGCGGTGTCGTTCACGGCCGCGACCGGCCAGCAGGACCGGGTCGAGCAGGAGATCACCGAGATCGGCGGCGCGGTGCGCACGGCACTCTCGGTCGAGCCGCGTGACGGGCGGCTCTGCGTGTTCATGCCGCCGGTCGAGGGGCTGGAAGACTATCTCGAACTGGTCGCGGCGGCTGAGAACGCGGCAAAGGCGATCGGCCTGCCAGTGCATATCGAGGGCTATGGCCCGCCGCACGACCCGCGCCTCAACGTCATCAGGGTGGCGCCGGATCCGGGCGTCATCGAAGTCAACATCCACCCGGCCGCGAACTGGCAGGATTGCGTGGCGACGACGACGGCGATCTACGAGGAGGCGCGGCAGACGCGGCTTGGCGCCGACAAGTTCATGATCGACGGCCGCCATACCGGCACCGGCGGCGGCAACCATGTCGTGGTCGGCGGTGCGACCCCCGACGACAGCCCGTTCCTGCGCCGTCCTGATTTGCTGAAGAGCCTGGTGCTGCAATGGCAGCGCCACCCATCGCTCTCCTATCTGTTTTCGGGCCTGTTCATCGGCCCGACCAGCCAGGCGCCGCGCTTCGACGAGGCGCGCCACGATTCGCTCTACGAGCTCGAGATCGCCATGGCGCAGGTGCCGCATCCGGACAAAGGCGCAGCACCCTTGCCGTGGCTGGTCGACCGGCTGTTCCGCAATCTGTTGACCGACGTCACCGGCAACACGCACCGCTCGGAAATCTGCATCGACAAATTGTTTTCGCCCGACGGACCGACGGGCCGTCTCGGCCTGGTCGAGTTCCGCGGCTTCGAGATGCCGCCCAATGCGCGCATGAGCCTGGCGCAGCAATTGCTTGTTAGGGCGATCATTGCCCGCGCGTGGAAGAACCCGCTCGACGGCCGCTTCGTGCGCTGGGGCACGTCGCTGCATGACCGCTTCATGCTGCCGCACCATGTCTGGGCGGATTTTCTCGACGTGCTCGACGATCTCAAGCTCAACGGCTTCGAGTTCCGCCCGGAATGGTTCAACGCACAGCTCGAATTCCGCTTCCCCTTCTGCGGCGAGGTTCAGCATGCGGGCATAAAGCTGGAATTGCGGCAGGCGCTGGAGCCCTGGCACGTTATGGGCGAGCAAGGCGCCATCGGCGGCACCGTGCGTTTCGTCGATTCCTCGGTCGAGCGGCTGCAGGTCAAGACCGAAGGCCTCAACCCTGAGCGCCATGCAATCGTCTGCAATGGCCGCACCGTGCCTATGAAGGTGACCGACAACCGCGAGATCGCGGTGGCCGGCGTTCGCTTCAAGGCCTGGCAGCCGGCGTCGGGCCTGCACCCGGCGCTGCCGGTCAACACGCCGCTGATCTTCGACATCTACGACCGCTGGTCGGGCCGCTCGGTCGGCGGCTGCGTCTACCATGTCGCGCATCCCGGCGGGCGCAGCTACGACACCTTTCCGGTCAATGGCAACGAGGCCGAGGCGCGGCGGCTTGCCCGCTTCGAGCCGCGCGGCCATACGCCGTCCGGCTACGCGCTGCGCAACGAAGAAGCCTCTGAAGATTTTCCGATGACTCTTGACCTCCGGCGGCCACCAAGACTCTGATCAGCGATGGCAAAGGGGAATCAGAAAAAGATACGTGGCAAGCCGCTGACGCACAGCCTGCTTGAGCACTACCAGCCGATCGACGGCGTCGTCGACGAGATGGTCGATGCATCTGGCAATCCGCGTCCGGTCTGGCAGGATTTCATCGAGGCGCTGGAGGAACTGGGGCCGGAAAAGCTCGGCCAGCGTTTCGCCCGCGCCGACCAGTATCTGCGCGACGCCGGCGTCTACTACCGCGTCTACGACAAGGCCGGCGCCAACGAGCGGGAATGGCCGCTGGCGCATGTCCCGCTGCTGATCGAGGAAAAGGAGTGGGCCGACATCAGTGCCGGTCTCGTCCAGCGCGCCGATCTGTTCGAAGAGATTTTGGCCGACATATACGGGTCGAACCGGCTGATCGACAAAGGCATTCTGCCGGCCGGCCTGATCGCGGCGAGCCCCGAATATTTGCGGCCGGTCGTCGGCGTCCGGCCTGCCAGCGGCCATTTCCTCCACATGCTCGCCTTCGAACTCGGCCGCGGCCCGGACGGACGTTGGTGGGTGCTGGGCGACCGCACGCAGGCGCCTTCAGGAGCGGGCTTTGCGCTGGAGAACCGCGTCGCCACCACCCGCGCGCTGTCCGACATCTATGGCGAGATGCATGTGCATCGGCTTGCCGGTTTCTTCCGCCGTTTTCGCGACGCGCTGATCGGCATGGCCAAGGTATCGGGCGGCCGCGTCGCCATCCTGACGCCGGGGCCGCTCAACGAAACCTATTACGAGCACGCCTATATCGCCCGCTATCTCGGCATCATGCTGCTCGAGGGCGAGGACCTGACCGTCTCGGGCGGCAGACTGATGGTGCGCACGGTCTCGGGGCTGAAGCCGGTCGGCGTGCTGTGGCGGCGGCTCGACGCCGCCTTCGCCGATCCGCTGGAGCTCAGGCCGGACTCGCAGATCGGCACGCCGGGGCTGGTCGAGGCAATCCGCCATGGCGCGGTTTCGGCCGTCAACGCGCTCGGTTCCGGCCTGCTGGAAACGCGGGCGCTGCAGTCGTTCCTGCCGAGGATTGCGCGCGAGTTGCGGGGTGAGGAGCTTCTCTTGCCAAGCGTCGCCACCTGGTGGTGCGGGCAAGAGAGCGAGCGCCGGCATGTGCTCGCCAATTTCGACCGCATGGTTGTCGGTCCGGCGCTGTCGACGCGGCTTGCCTTCGAGGATGACGATTCGACCCGGCTCGGGTCGACACTGTCCGACGAGGAACGGGCCGAACTGGTCGCCCGGATCGAGCGCGATGGCGGCGGCTTCGTCGGCCAGGAAGCGGTGACGCTGTCGACCACGCCGGTCTATATCGGCGGCTGGCTGGAGCCGCGGCCGGCAAGCCTGCGCGTCTATCTGGCTCGAACACCGGAAGGCTGGACGGTGATGCCCGGCGGCTTTGCCCGCGTCGGCTTTTCGCTCGATCCGACGGCGATCGCCATGCAGCGCGGCGGCCAGGCGGCGGATGTGTGGGTGGTCAGCGACAGGCCGGTGGAGCGCGAGACGCTGCTGCCGCAGGAGCACGACAGCTTCACCCGCACCATGCCAGGCAGCTTGCCCAGCCGGGCGGCGGAAAACCTGACATGGCTCGGCCGCTATATCGAGCGGTCGGAAGACACGGTGCGCATCCTGCGCGCCTATCACGTGCGGCTGGCCGAGACCTCCGACCCGGAAATGCCGCTGCTTGCCGACATCAGGGAATATCTCGAACCGTTCGGCATCGACGTCGATTCGGCGATCCCGCTCGGCCTGATCAGCACGCTGGACAGCGCTGTCTACAGCGCCGGCCAGATCCGCGACCGGTTTTCGCCCGATGGCTGGCTGGCGCTGAAGGATCTGTCGAAGACCATCCATCAGTTCGCGACCACTGTGGCGCCGGGCGACGACGCGACGCGGGCAATGACGGTGATCCTGCGCAAGCTCGCGGGCTTTTCCGGCCTGCTGCACGAGAACATGTACCGCTTCACCGGCTGGCGTTTCCTGGAAATCGGCCGGCGGCTGGAGCGCGGCATCCAGATCGCCCGCACGCTGGCGTGCCTGACCAGGACCGGAGCGCCGGACGGGGCGCTCGATATGATGCTGGAGATCGGCGACAGCGTCATGACCCATCGCCGGCAATATCCGGTGCAGGCCGGGCGGCGCACGGTGATCGATCTCCTGGCGCTCGATCCGCTCAATCCGCGCTCGATTCTGTTCCAGCTCGAGCGGCTGAAAGCCGAAATCGGGCTGTTGCCCACCGTCGGCGGCGAGGGGCATATGTCGCCGGCGGCCAAGGAGATCCTGCAGCTCAACACGGCGATCGCCGTGATGGAGCCTTCGGACATGACGGCGAATGCACTCGACGATCTCGCCGGCGAGATCGGCGGCCTCTACAACAGCGTCGCCAAGGCCTATTTCGGATAAGACCAAGGCAGCCATGCTCTACGACATCAGGCTTCATCTCAGCTACGACTACGATGCCGCGGCCGGCGGCGGCCGCCATCAGGTGCGCGTGCTGCCACCGACCATATCGGGCGTGCAGCGGGTGGTCGCCGCGTCCCTGTCCTTCGCGCCGGCGCCCAGCGAACGCGCGGACTTTTCCGACTTTTTCGGCAACAATGTCACCTCGATCGCCGTTCGCGATGCCCATGATGCTTTGGACATCCGGATGAGCGCGCGCGTGTCCGTGTCGCGCCCGGAGCCCGGGCTCGACGTGTCGCCCGGCATAGACCGGCTGAAAGAGGAGCTCGGCGCGGTGCGATCCCTGGCGCCCGATGCTCCGCATCACTTTCTCGCCGCCAGTGATCATGCCAGCATCGACGCGGCGATCACGGCATACGCGCAAGCGAGCATCGCCGATTCGACCGCCGGCACGGTCATGGATTTGTGCAACCGCATTCATCGCGATTTCACCTATGACGGCAAGGCGACCACGGTCCAGACGCGCGCCAGCGACGCCTTCGGCCTGAAGCGGGGCGTCTGCCAGGATTTTTCGCATATCATGATTTCAGGCCTGCGCGGCCTCGGCATTCCCGCCGGCTATGTTAGCGGGTTCCTGCGCACCATTCCGCCGAAGGGCAAACCCCGGCTGGAGGGCGCCGACGCCATGCATGCCTGGGTCAAGGCATGGTGCGGGCGCGACGCCGGCTGGCAGGAATTCGATCCGACCAATGGGATGCGGGCAAGCAACGACCACATCACCGTCGGTTACGGCCGCGACTATTCCGATGTGGCGCCGATCGTCGGCGTGCTGAAGACCACGGGCGGACAGGTCGGCGAGCAAGCGGTCGACGTCATTCCGGTCGCCCTCGAGAAAGTCTGACCGGATCCCAGGTTCAAGCTGTTCGTAAGTCTCCGGGCGAGCAAAGACTGCTTCTCAAACGCCGATGCTGCCGTTATCTTGGGGACAGGGGTTGGGGCCGCCGGACACAAGCGCCGGCGCGGAGTTTGCACTTGAAAGCGGTCAGCGTCATCATTCCGGCACATAATGCGGCGGCCACGATAGCCGGCACGCTGGCGTCGCTTCGTTCAGAGGCGGCGGTCATCGGCGAGGTGCTGCTGGTCGACGATGCGTCCTCGGACGGCACGGCTGCGGTGGCTGAGGACGTCGCCGCGCGGCTGGCCTTGCCGTTGCGCGTGATTGCGTCGAGCTGCCGGGACGCCGGCGGCGCCCGCAATCTGGCCCTGGCGCAGGCGGACTGCCCATGGATATACATGATCGATGCCGATGATCTGCATCTGGAAGGCGGCCTGAGATCGCTGCTTTCGCGAAGCGACGCGCAACCGCGAGCCGAGATGGTGGTCGGCGCCTTTCGCCGCCGCACCAAGGGCGAGCACCACCAGTTCAAGTTGCCGTACGGCTATACGGCCACCGGCATCGCCAACGCTTCGGCCTATCTGGAAGGTCAGGTTCGCTCGATCGCGGTCGGCAGCGCGCTGGTGTCCCGGCGCGCGGTCGGCGAGACGAGGTTCCCGACCGCGCTCGCCTATGACGAGGACACGCTGTTCTGGGCGCGGCTGATGTGCCGGGCCCCGCTTGCCGTCATTGCACAGCCCGTCATGACCTACTTCGTCTCGGCGGAGCGCTCCGACGACCGTTTCACGATTAAGCCGGCACAACGCTTCCTCGCCTGGCGCCACGCCTTGCGTCAACTCACCGACTGCGGCATCGCCAGGGCGACACTGAAAACGAGGGAAGGCCTGGTCGCGCTCAAGATCGCCCGCGTCCACTATGCGCGCGGCGACTTTGCCACGGCAGCGCGGTTCCTTGCCGTGGCCAAGGCCGCGCCGAAGATCCCCTCGGACATTTGGCGCTGCATGCGCTACCAGTTCAAGCTCGCGGTGCGGCGCCGTTTCTCCATTTCACACGCCCTGCTGCAAAGTGCCTGATTCACACCGGCCGAAGCTTGCTGTGGTCGTCATTGGCTACCGCGCGCCGGTTCAGATAGTCGATGCGGTGACATCTCTGCTTGATCAGAACACGCCGCTCGAGATCGTCGTGGTCAACTCAGGTGGTGGGGACGTGCTGGCACTGTTGGCTGGCGTTGGGATCAAGGTGCCGGTGATCGAGATCAGTCGAAGGCTGTTTGTCGGTGCGGCCCGCAATGTCGGCATAGCGGCGACACAAGCGCCCTTCGTTGCTTTTCTTGCTGACGATTGCCTCGCCTGTCCCGGCTGGGCCGAGGCACGGATAGAGCGACATCTGGCCGGCGACCGCATGGTGGCGAGCGCCATCGTGAACAGCCATCCGCGCAATCTGATTGCCTGTGCGGCTCATCTGATCATGTTCATGCGACGACTTCCCGGTTTGCCGGCGGATCGTGCGCTGCGATACGGCGTGTCGTTCGATCGCCGGCTGTTCGATGAATACGGCTTGTTCGATGAAGAGCTGCGAGCCGGCGAAGATACCAACTTTCTGGACAGGCTGCCGCGGGAACCTCTGCCCGTCTGGGAGCCGCGTGTGCAAACAGTGCATCGCAATGAAACAAGCCTGGTGCGACTGTTTGCCGATCAATACCGGCGTGGATGTCGACGCGGTGACTACCTTGTCGCGTCCAGCCCAAAGACGCCGTTCCGATTTTTTCGCGACACCTTTCACGACCGGCATAATGTCCGCAAGCTGGCGAAGATCGGGCTTTCCGGACGGGATCGAACCTTCGCGATGATGTCGCTGCCAATTGTCTGGCTGGCCCTGTTGATCAAATCGGTGGGCGTCTATGCCGGCGCGCGCGACGGTGCGAAAGCGGGCAAGCAACTGCAATGATGACATCCCACATGAAACCCCAACCTGCGCGACGGACCAGATTGTTCCGCTCGCGGCAGAGAGTTATCGCGGTCTTCAGCTATCGCTTTGACGCGCATCTGGTTTCCGATCTTATCGCCAATCTCGATCCGATCGTCGATGGCTGGATTGCCTATGACGATCGCAAGGCGACGGGGGCTTTCAGCAGCGAGCCGCGTCGGCGGCACGCCCTGCTCGCGGCGGCGCGCGACGCTGCCGCCGACTGGATTTTGGCTATCGATCCCGACGAGCGGCTGGAGCGCGGTGCGGCGGAGCGGATCGCAAAATTGACGAGTGTCTACAGGCGAATTGCCTGGGGGTTCAGACTCCGTGAAATGTATTCGCCGACCGACTACCGCGTCGATGGGCTATGGGGCGAAAAAATTCAGTACCGCCTGTTCAAAGCCTACGACCCGGCAAACTGCCGGTCCAAGGACCTTCATGATCTCTGGTATCCTTCCAGTGTCGGGTTCAAAGCCAGGGATAGCGGGCTCAACCTCTATCATCTGAAAATGATCGAGCCCAAGCGGCGGATCGCCCGCCGTGATCTTTATGACTATCTCGATCCGGGGCATGTGCTTCAGGACGTGGGCTACGATTACCTCGCTGACGAGGCCGGGGCAGTCTTTGAACGCATTTCCCCTGGACGCGAATACCATCCACCTCATGTCGACGATGGCGGCCTGTGGATGGCCGACATTGCAGCCGGGATGCACGGCCGGCCACCCTGATCAGTCAACCCCGAAAACATTCCCTGACGACGGAACCTGCCGTCGATCCGTTGCTTATCTACGCGGAAGTTCCCGCGGAGAGGACATGCTGGACAAATCCGGGTCGTCACACGACCAATCGGCCGACAGGAAAGTTGCACCAGGCAATGGAGCGGCGACGAATGGCGCCCAGGCTTCCGCCGACCAGGTGTCGCTGACCTATGTTTCCGACAGCGAAGCCGGCATCCGCCGCCTCAGGGCAGGCAAGGGCTTCTCCTACAAGGGGCCGAACGACCGCGCGGTGAGCGAGAGCACCATCGCGCGCATCAAGGCGCTCGCCATACCGCCGGCCTGGACCGATGTGTGGATATCGCCCGATCCGGACGGCCACATCCAGGCGACCGGCCGCGACCAGCGTGGACGCAAGCAGTATCGCTATCATCCACTATGGGCCGAGGAGCGCGACGGGGCCAAATATTCGAGCCTGGTCGCCTTTGCCGAAAGCCTGCCCGAACTGCGCCGCCGCATCGATGCCGATCTGCGCCGCCACGGCCTGCCGGCGGAACGCGTTGTCGCGGCGGTTGTCTGGCTGCTCGACAACACCATGATCCGCGTCGGCAACGCCGCCTATGCGCGCGACAACAAGAGCTTCGGACTGACGACGCTGCGCGACCGTCATGTCGACATCAGCGGCTCCAGCCTGCGCTTTGCCTTCAAGGGCAAGTCCGGCAAGGAATGGAAACTGAATCTGGTCGATCGCCGGATCGCCAGGATCGTGCGCGGCGCCCAGGAGCTGCCGGGGCAGAAGCTGTTCCAGTATCTCGACGAGGACGGCAACAGGCGTCCCGTGCGTTCCGACGACGTCAATCGCTACATCCGCGATGCGGCCGGCGCGGATTTCAGTTCCAAGCACTTCCGCACCTGGGGAGGAACAATCCATGCCGCCTCGCTGTTTGCGCAGACGGAGGTTCCCGAAAGCCAGGCGCAAATCAGGCGGGTGATGAACGGCGTCATCGACAAGGTCGCCGAGCGGCTGGGCAATACGCGCGCCGTCTGCCGCAAATGCTACATCTATCCCACCGTCTTCGAGGCCTGGTCGCAAGGGCGACTGCTCGGTGAAATGGCGCAGGCCAACAAACGCAAACGGGCGATACCGGGGCTCGATGACGAGGAGACGCTGATCCTGCGATGGCTGAAGATGCAAGAGAGCTGATGCGGGCGGGCGAATTTCTCGCGGGCTCATGATGCGCCATCGCAAGCCCAGATTTTTTTATCGACCTTATGTCGGGAACGGTCCTACTGTCTCGTCCTTTGACAGAGAAAAGGACCGATCATGCTCTACGCTATCCTCTGCTATGCTTCCGAAGACGTCGTTTGCTCCTGGAGCAAGGAGCAGGACGATGAGGTCATGGCCAATCTCCTCAACGTCCAGGAAAAATACGCGCAGGCCGGCCGGCTTGGCCCGGTGGCGCGGCTTTTGCCGACGACCGCCGCGACAACACTGCGCAAGGTCAAGGGTGAATCCGTCGTCATCGACGGCCCGTTTGCCGAGACCAAGGAACAGTTCCTCGGTTTCTATACGCTCGAATGCGCCGATCTCGACGAGGCCGTGGAGTTCGCCCGCGAACTCTCCGAGGTCAACCCCAGCGGCGGTTCCTACGAGATACGCCCGGTTTCCGTCTACAACCCCGCCAGAGTTCCCGCATGACCGAGCTTGCCTGGATCAGCAATGCGATCAGCACCGCCCGTCCGCAGGCGATGGGCGCGCTGCTGCGCTACTTCCGCGACCTCGACGCCGCGGAAGAGGCTTTCCAGGACGCGTGCCTCAGGGCACTAAAGAACTGGCCGAAAAACGGCCCGCCGCGCGATCCCGCCGCCTGGCTGATCTTCGTCGGCCGCAACAGCGGCATCGACGCGGTGCGCAAGCGGTCCAAGCAGGCGCCGCTGCCCGAGGAGGACCAGATCTCCGACCTCGAGGACGCCGAAAGCGATATCGCCGAGCGGCTGGACGGCGCGCATTATCGCGACGACATTTTGCGGCTGTTGTTCATCTGCTGCCACCCGGACCTGCCGGCGACGCAGCAGATCGCGGTCGCGTTGCGCATCGTCTCCGGCATCACGGTCAAGCAGATCGCGCGCGCCTTCCTGGTCGGCGAAAGCGCCATGGAGCAGCGCATCACCCGCGCCAAGGCGCGCATTGCCGACGCCGGCGTGCCGTTCGAGACGCCGGGCGCGGTCGAGCGCTCGGAGCGGCTCGCGGCGGTCGCCGCCATGGTCTATCTGATCTTCAACGAAGGCTATTCGACCAACAGCGGCGAGGCGCCGGCCCGCGCGCCGCTCTGCGAAGAGGCGATAAGGCTGGCGCGGCTGCTGCTCAGGCTGTTCCAGACCGAGCCGGAGATCATGGGGCTGACGGCGCTGCTCTTGCTCCAGCATGCGCGGGCGCCGGCGCGTTTCGACGACAACGGCGAGATTGTGCTGCTCGAGGACCAGGACCGCAGCCGGTGGAGCCGCAAGATGATCGACGAGGGCTTGGCGCTGGTCGACAAGGCGCTGCGCCACCAGAAGCCCGGACCCTATCAGGTGCAGGCGGCGATCGCCGCGCTGCATGCGCGCGCGGCGAAGCCCGAGGATACTGACTGGACCGAGATCGACCTGCTCTACAGCCTGCTCGAACAGATGCAGCCGTCGCCGGTGATAACGCTGAACCGCGCCGTCGCGGTGGCCAAGGTGCGCGGCCCGGAGGCGGCCCTTGCCATGATCGAGCCGCTCGGGGAAAGACTGTCCGGATATTTCCACTTCTTTGGCCTCAAAGGCGGCTTGCTGATGCAGCTTGGCCGCGGCGAGGAGGCGCGCGTCGCCTTCGACCGTGCGATTGCGCTGGCCAACACCGCAGCGGAAGCCGCCCATATCCGCATGCATATCGATCGCCTGATCAAGGACGGCGCGGCGAAGGCCACCGCGAAGACAGCGCGCTGAAGCCCGTCTGGCTCAATCGTGCAGCCCAGGCTTAGACCATGCCGGGGTGGCGGTTTTTCCCTGAAACGAGTAATGCCACGCCATGACAGCGCCCGATGGCACAATGGTGCGTGGCGCAAGGCTTTGACCTCCGTCCTATAAGCGACGGGATCTGAAAGGGACAAAAATGACGATAGCGAAGGAAACGGCCGAACTGCTGGCGAAACTGGGCGTCGCCAAGGATGCGCTAGTCGGTGGTGATCTCATCGTGCGCAGCCCGGTGACGGGCGAGCAGATCGCGGCGCTGAAGACGATCTCGCCGGCCGACGCGACAAAGACCATCGACGCCGCGCACAAGGCCTTCCAGGCGTGGCGGCTGGTACCGGGGCCGAGGCGCGGCGAGCTGGTGCGGCTGCTCGGCGAGGAATTGCGCGCGCACAAGGCCGAGCTTGGCCGACTGGTGTCGATCGAGGTCGGCAAAATCCCGTCCGAAGGCCTCGGCGAAGTGCAGGAGATGATCGACATCTGCGATTTCGCCGTCGGTCTCTCCCGGCAATTGTACGGCCTGACCATCGCCACCGAGCGCCCCGGGCATCGCATGATGGAGACCTGGCATCCGCTCGGCGTCGTCGGCGTCATCTCGGCCTTCAATTTCCCGGTGGCGGTGTGGTCGTGGAACGCAGCCCTTGCGCTGGTTTGCGGCGATGCCGTGGTCTGGAAGCCGTCGGAAAAGACGCCGCTGACCGCACTGGCCTGCGAGGCGATTTTTGCGCGAGCGGTCAAGCGCTTCGGCGCGGATGCGCCGCAGGGCCTGGCACCCGTGCTGATCGGCGACCGCGCCGTCGGCGAGATCCTGGTCGACCATCCCAAAGTGCCGCTGGTTTCGGCCACCGGCTCGACCCGCATGGGCCGCGATGTCGGTCCGCGGCTGGCCAAGCGCTTTGCCCGCGCCGTGCTGGAGCTCGGCGGCAACAATGCCGGCATCGTTTGCCCGACGGCCGATCTCGACATGGCGCTGCGCGCCATCGCCTTCGGCGCCATGGGCACGGCCGGCCAGCGCTGCACGACGCTGCGGCGTCTGTTCGTACATGACAGCGTCTACGACGCGCTGCTGCCGCGCCTGAAGAAGGCCTATCAGAGCGTTTCGGTCGGCAATCCGCTGGAGACCTCTTCGCTGGTCGGTCCGCTCATCGACAAGGCCGCGTACGAGGCCATGCAGAAGGCGCTGACGGAAGCCACTGTGCATGGCGTCAAGGTGACCGGCGGCTCGCGGGTCGAGAACGGCCATCCGGACGCCTACTACGTGCATCCGGCGCTGGTCGAGATGCCGAAGCAGGTTTCGCCGGTGACGGAAGAGACGTTCGCGCCGATCCTCTATGTGATGAAATATTCCGATTTCGACGCCGTGCTCGACGAGCACAATGCGGTCGGCGCCGGACTGTCATCGTCGATCTTCACCCGCGACCTGCAGGAGTCCGAGCGCTTCCTCGGCGTCGACGGTTCGGACTGCGGCATCGCCAACGTCAACATCGGCACGTCGGGCGCCGAGATCGGCGGTGCCTTCGGCGGCGAGAAGGAAACCGGCGGCGGCCGCGAGAGCGGTTCGGACGCCTGGAAGGCCTATATGCGCCGCGCCACCAACACGGTGAACTATTCCAAGGCGCTGCCGCTGGCGCAGGGCGTATCCTTCGACATCGACTGAGGACGGTCGTCCCGTTCTGGCGGCCTTGACCGCCGAACCGTCAAACAAAAGCCGACGACGCCTGAGGCGTTGTCGGCTTTTGCGTTTAGCGGGCTGTTTCGAAGGCTTTGCCGGTCGCCGGGTCGAACAGGCGCAGCGCGTCCTCGTCGAAGGTGAAGGCGCATGGTTCGCCCTTGGCGACGCGGGCGCGTGGCGGCAGGCAAGCTGTCAGCCGTTGACTGCCGATGCGGGCCGTGGTGACCAGTTCCGGGCCGGTGAGTTCGACCACGTCGATCTCGACCGGCAACGAGAACTCCGTTGCGGCGCCGGTTGCCAGGCGAAGCGCCTCGGGCCTGATCCCGACAATGACCGGCGCGCCGTTCGGCGCCGCGTTCCTGAAGCCGGCCGGTAGCGTCAGCCGCGCGTCCGAGCCTGCAATGGCTAGCTGTCCATTCTCGACTGTTGCTTGCAGCATGTTCATCGACGGCGCGCCGACGAAACCCGCCACATAGAGCGTCGCCGGGTAATTGTAGATCTCCTCGGGCGTGCCGAGCTGCTCGATCCTGCCGTCGCGCATGACGGCGATGCGCGTTGCCAGCGTCATCGCCTCGATCTGGTCGTGGGTGACGTAGACGACGGTGGTCTGCAGCATCTGGTGCAGGCGCTTCAACTCGGTGCGCATTTCCAGGCGCAGCTTGGCGTCGAGATTGGAGAGCGGCTCGTCGAAGAGAAAGACCTGCGGCTTGCGCACCAGCGCCCTGCCGATGGCGACGCGCTGGCGCTGGCCGCCGGAAAGCTGGCCAGGCTTGCGGTCGAGCAGGGGTTCGATCTGCAGCAGTTTCGCCGCGTCGCGCACCGCCCTGTCGCGCTCGGCGACAGGAACCTTGCGCATCTCCAGCCCGAAACCGATGTTGCGGTGAACGGTGAGGTTCGGATAGAGCGCGTAGGACTGGAAGACCATGGCGATGTCGCGGTTCTTCGGGTGGACGCCGAGCACCGAGCGGCCGCCGATCATCACCTCGCCGCTGGTCGCTTCGGCGAGCCCGGCGATAATGTTGAGCAGCGTTGACTTCCCGCAGCCGGACGAGCCGAGCAGCACCAGGAACTCGCCGCTTTCCAGGGCGATGTCGATGCCTTTCAGCGTTTCGACGGCGCCGTAGTTCTTGCGGATGTCGCGGATTTCAAGCGCGCTCATGGCTGGCGTCCTCGAATTGCAGGGCTCCGCCATAGTTGCGGGGCAAAGTGGAGATGGCGCGAGACGCCACCTGTGTCGCGAAGGAGAGGCACGAGGCCAGCGGCTGGTCGCGCGTCAGTGCCGCCAGGAAGGCGGCGTTGAAGACGTCGCCGGCGCCGATCGTGTCGACGACCTTCACGTCGGGCGCCGGCGCTTCGACGAGGGCGCCATCCGGCCCGACGGCGAGGGCGCCTTGCGGTCCGCGCTTGACCACGGCCACGGCGCCTTTCTTCATGCCGAACCTGATCTCGCGCGCGGCATCGACGGGGTCTTCCAACGCAGCAAGGGTCAGCGTCTCGACCTCGTTGAACAGCGCCAGCTCGCAGCGCGACAGCCAGGCAAGCGCAGCCGTGCAGTTCGCCGCCGTCCAGCCGTCGATCGGCCATCCGGTGTCGAGCGCCACGGCGATGCGATGCCTGTCCGCCCAGTCGAAGAACGCGTCATAGTCGCGGGTGAGATCGTCGGTGAGGAAGGCGCCGCAGAGCAGTGCGCATCCGCCCGACAGCCGCTTGCCGTCGAGACCGGAGATGACGTCGGCGAGGCTCAGGCGCGGCAAGTGCCCGCGCGTGGTGAAGAAGGTGCGCTCGCCGTCGGGATGGGTCATGCCGACCGACAGTGTCGTGCCCTCGGGGCGCATCGGCCATTTTTCGGCGCGGTAGCCGAAGGCTTCACGCAGCCAGCGGCCGAACTGGTCGTCGCCGACATTGGCGGCGATGTCGAAGTCGACGTCCAGCGCCTGCCAGGCAAGTGCGGTGTTTCCCGCCTGTCCGCCGACGCGCAACTCGTCATGGTCGACGACGGTCTCGGTCCCCGCCTTGGGCCACGGTGCGACCGGGCCGACGATCAGGTCGACATTGACGTTGCCGATCACCGCAAGCGGCCGCATTCATTCGCTCCTGGTGATCTTGGTGGAGCGGACCGGCGTGCCGGCATCGTCGACGCGGGCGTCGGCGAAGGCGATCATAAGGCGCTGCGCCACCGGCAGCATGGCAAAGATCGCCGCGAGCCCCGAAGCCGGCTTGAGGGCGAGCGTCACGGCTCCAGAGACCGGCGCCTGTCCGGAGGAATCGAAAATGACGAGCGGCGCGCCGGCTTCGACCACGGAGACGGCCATGGCGGTCACCAGTTCCGCCGTCGGGTCGTCGCCGCGAAACAGGATGACGCCGGTGCGCTGGCCAAGCATCTCCATCGGTCCATGGCGAAGCTGGCCGCCTTCGAGGGAAAAGCAAGGCAGCCGCGACAATTCGGTGAGGCCGAGCGCCAGCGCTTCGGCGAGGCCCTGCAGTCGACGGCCGGAGGTGACGATGGTCGTCACGCCGCTCAAGGCAGCAAGCGCGATGTCGATATCGACGGTTTCAGGGGCTTCCAGCGCCGCAAGGGCGGCGGCCGGATCGTCGCCGAGCGCCGCCAGGATCGCCAGGTGCAAGGCGAAGCTTACGGTCAGGCTGCGGGTCGCGGCGAAGGCCAGTTCCGTGCCGCCGGCGCCGATCAGGCTCGGCGCGGTTCTGGCAAAGAAGGAGGCACTTTCCAACGTCAGGCCGAAGGCGTCAGCACCATCGCCCTTTTCTGCGAACCATCTGACGACTTCAGCGCTTTCGCCGGACTGTGAGGTGACGAGCACGGTCCTGCCGGCGAGCGGCAGCGGCTGTCCCAATTGCTCGGAGAGCGGCAATGCGAGGGCGTCTATGCCATGCGCCCGGTAGAGCGGTTCGACGGCCCGTCCGACCGCATGCGAGCCACCCATGCCGAGCAGGAGCAAACGGCCGCTCTGCCGGATCGCGGCCGCGACCTTTGCCGCGATGGTCGCGTTCTGCTGGAATGAAGCGATGGCGTCTGCATGCTGGCGCGCCATTTCGCGGTCGATCGCGAGGAGGCCAGCCGGGCGGGGTTTTCCTGCAGGCATTATCATCCTTTCACGCCGCCGCTGGTGAGGCCGGAAATCAGCGCGCGCTGCATGACCAGGCCGATCAGCACCGGCGGCAGAGCGGCGAGCACGCCGGCGGTGGCGATCAGCCCGTAGTCGGAGACGCGGCCGCCGGCGAGATCGGCGATGGCGACCGTCAGCGTCTTGGCGCGCTGGTCCGAGGTGAAGAGCAAGGCGTAGAAAAACTCGTCCCAGGCAAGCAGCACCGCAAACAGCGCCGATGTCGCCACCACGGGTGCCGCCAGCGGCAGTGTGATGATGCGCAGGGTCTGGAACAGGCCGGCGCCGTCGATCATCGCCGCCGCCTCGATCTCGCGCGGGATGGCGTCGAAACCCGACTTCATCAGCCAGGTGGTGAAGGGCGCCAGGATGGTCAGATAGACCACCGCCAGGCCGAAGACATTGTTGAGCAGGCCAAGATAGGAAAGCCCCATATAGAGCGGCACGGCCAGCGCCACCGGCGGCAGCATATAGGTAGCGATCACCATCGACAGCGACCAGCCGATCGACGGCGTGCGCGAAACCGCCCAGCCGGCAGGGATGGCGAGCAGCAGTGCGGCAAGCGTCGCCATGCCGGCGATCTCGAGGCTGTTGCGCAGCGATGCGGTGAAGGCTGCGCCTGCGCTGTTTTCGGCCGTCGACAGCAATTGCTGGTAGCGGGAGAAGTCAGCCGCTTGCGGCCACCAGCGCAGCGGCTTGGCGGCAAGGTCGGCGGCCGGCGAGATGCTCATGACGAACAGCCAGGCAATCGGTGCCAGGATGACGACGGCAAGCAGGGCCGCGCAGGCATAGATGAAGACGGTGAAGGCGGGGCTCTTGCGTTCCATCAGGTGGCACTCCCGGCGGTCTTCTTCACCAGTGCGGCATAGGCGAGCGCCAGCACGGTGACGAGCAAGGTGACGATCAACGCCAGCGAGGCGCCGGAACCGGCGCGCTGGAAGGAGAAGGCCTCCTGGTAGACGAGGATCGACAGCGTACGCGTGCTGTTGGCCGGGCCGCCGCGCGTCATCACCCAGATGATGTCGAAGACCTTGAAGGCCTCGATGGTGCGTAGCACCAGCGCCACCATCAGCGGTCCGGCGAGATAGGGCAGGATGACGAAACGAAAACGCGCGAACGGCCCGGCGCCGTCGACCAGCGAAGCGGCGGTGATGTCGCGCGGCACGGCCTGCATGGCGGCGAGCGCGATCAGGGCGACCAGCGGAAAATTCTTCCAGCAATCGGCGATGATCAGCGCCGCCAACGCCGTTCCCGGCTCGCCGAGCCAGGAGCGGTAGGCGTCGATGAGGTGCAACTGCGTGAGCGCTGCGTTCAGCGCGCCATATTCGGGATTGTAGATCAGCCGCCAGAGCGTGGCGTTGACCACGGTCGGTAGCGCCCAGGGCAGGATCATCAACGCCCGCAAGAAGGTGCGGCCGCGAAATTCCTGGTTCAGCAACAGTGCTGCCAGAACGCCGATCACCATTTCGATGGCGACGGATGCGACGGCAAACCAGGTCGTGGTGACCAGCGTGCGTGAAAAGTTCGAGCTGGACAGCATCTTGGTGTAATTGTCGATGCCGACGAAATTGCCCGCCGTGCCGACCAGCTTGGCGTCGGTGAAGGACAGGCCGACAGTGTCGACGAGCGGCCAGCCGATGACGGCGACCATGACCACGAGAAGCGGCAGCATCAGCAGCCACGCACGGGTCGTCATCCAGGTGCCCGACATCGGAGGCGCCTCTCCCAGGTCATCACTGTTTCAGAAATAGCACGGGCGGCACGAGGCCGCCCGTCTGGCAAAAGTCCGACCTAAAGACCGCTATTTTCGGCAGCCGTCTTCAAGGCATCTTCCGGCGTAGCCGATCCGAGCAGCGATTCCTGGATCGCCTGCTGCAGGGCGGTCGACATCTCCTGGTATTTCGGCGTCGTCGGCCGCGGATACATAGCGGCAAGCCCGACCTTCGCCGTGGCGATCAGTTCTTCCTGGCCCTTGGTGACGGCCGGATCGTCGTAGGACGACGCCCAGATCGGCAAGCTGAGCTTGGCGTACTGGTTCTGCGTCGCCTGCGAGGTCATGAACTCGATGTACTTCCAGGCTTCATCCGGGTGCTTGGAGACCGCGGTGACGCCAAGGCCCATCGAGCCGTTGACGGCCGATACCTCGCTCTTGCCGGCAATGCCCGGCGCCGGCACGACGCCGACCTTGCCCGCGACCTTGCTGTCCTTCGGGTTGTTTGCCATGTTGTACATGTAGGTCCAGTTGAGCGCGAAGGCGGCGTCGCCGTTCTCGAACACCTTGCGGACGTCCTCTTCAAGGAATTCCTTGGAATTCGGATTGGTGACACCCGACTTGTAGCTGGCGACCATGTATTTCAGCGCATCGAGCCCGCCGCCATTCTGGAAGTCCGGCTTGCCGTCCTTGAGGAAATCGCCGCCATAGGCGCTGACCAGCATGGCGTAGTCGCAGATCACGGCTTCGGCCTGCGACCAGCTCCAGGCGATCGGTGTCGCCAGCAAGCCCTTGTCCTTGATGATCTTGGCCTGCTCGCTCAGCTCGTCCCAGGTCTTGGGCGGGCTCTTGATGCCGGCCTTCTCCAGGATTTCCTTGTTGTAGAACAGGTACTTGGTGTCGAGGATCCAGGGCATGCCATAGTATTTTCCGTCATACTCGACGGTGGTCCAGGCGCCCGGCAGCACGCCCTTCTTCATCTCGTCGGTGATCTTCGACGAGACGTCGACCAGCACCTTGTTGGTGGCATATTCGGCCGGCCAGATGACGTCGAACAGCACGACGTCGTAGCCGCCGCCCGAGCCCTGCGCGAGCACTGTCTTGTCGTGCAGGCCCTCATAGGGAACGAATTCGAGATTGACCTTGATGTCGGGATTGGCCTTGGCGAAGGCATCCGTCATGGCACGGACGTCGGCTTCGCTGTAGGCGGCCTGCGCCATGAAGAGCGCGTTCAGCGTTGTTTCGGCGAAAGCGTGGGGAACCAGCAGTCCTCCAACGAAGACCGCGCCCAGAAGCGTCTTACCGATTGATTTCAGCATTTGTCATCTCCCATTTCCGGCGTTGGCGAGTCGGCGTTGCATCGCCTTCCCGAATTGATGTCGCGGTGACCTGGGCTTGCTCGAGCGACCGGAGGCGATAGGCATGGAGCCCTGGCCGTCTTCTTATGGAGCGCTCGGCTTCGCTATTAAGTCAATCCGCTTGACTTAATTAGTTGATCAATCCTTTAATGGTGTCAAGAGGGAAACGCCGGTGAACGAAAACAGCTCGATCCGCGCCAAAAGCGGCACCAACCAGGAAGGCACCAGTGCGCATAACCGCCGCGTCATGATCGAGGCGCTGCGGCTCAACGGCGCGCTGTCCAGAGCCGACCTGGCGCGGGCGACGCAGCTGACCAAGCAGGCGGTTTCGAACATCATCGAGGATCTCGAGCGCGACGGGCTGGTCGTCGCCCTCGAGACGGTGCGCAAGGGCAGGGGCCAGCCCTCGACCCCCTACAGGCTGGTTCCGGAAGGCGCCTTCGCCATCGGGCTGCAGATCGACCGGCATCTGACACGGGCGGTCGTTGTCGATCTGGTCGGCAGCGTGCTGACACGGGCCGAGGCGAACCTGCCGCTCGACGAACCGTCTGAAGGCGTCAAGATCATCCTCGGCCTCATCGATGGCGTCCGGCGCGAGCTGGCCGGCATTTCCAGCCAGTCCGAAAGCCGGCTGGTCGGCCTCGGCGTCGCCATGCCCGGCCCGTTCGGGCTGAAGAATTCCGACGACAAATGGATGATGCCGGCCTGGCAGAAATTTCCTTTGCTGGAAACGCTGGCGGCAGGCACGGGATTGAACGTCGGGCTGCAGAACGACGCCGCCGCCTGTGCCACGGCGGAGCGCATCGTCGGCGCCGCGCACGGTGTCGACCACGCGGTCTGCCTCTATGTCGGCTACGGCATCGCCGCAGGTCTGATCCTGAATGGCGAGCTCTACACCGGCGGCAACGGCAATGCCGGCGAGATTGGCAGGGCGCTGCTGTCGCCGGCCGGCCCGGGCTCGACGCCGCTCGAGCACCGCGCCTCGCTCGCCTCGCTCTACCAGCATCTCGGGCTGGATGCCGCCGACGCGCACCTCTATGAGCGGATGGGCGCGTTGGCGCTGGCCGAGGATCCGAAGGTCATGGCCTGGATCGAGGGGGCGGCGCATGATCTGCGCTGGAGCGTGCATCTCATCGAAACGATCTTCGATCCGCAGACGGTGATCCTGACCAGCGGCGCGCCGGAGACGCTGGCCCGCCGCCTGCTGGAGGCGATGCAGCCGCTGCTGCCGTCGATCGCCGACCGGCCCGGACGGACATTGCCGCGCCTGCAGCTCGGCATCACCGATCCTTGGTCGATTGCGCTCGGCGCCGCCGCCGAGCCGATCAGCCGCGCCTTCGACCCGCGCTTCTCCGCGATCCTGAAGACACGGGCCGGAGGATTCTGAGTTGGGCCGTCAGCTGTCCGCCAATGCCGGAACACACGCTTCGAAGGCAGCATCGATGATGGCGAGCTTGACGGCCTGGGCGGTCATGTATTCGCGGTAGAAGTCGTTCGACACCCACATCACCGAATTGCCGCGCTGGCCGAGCCAGCCGACGCTGCCAAGCTCCTCGGCGTCGCGCAATTTGCGCGCCAGATGCGTGCGCGAGAGCTTCAGCCATCTGGCGAAGTCGCCGATCGAAACCACGCCGGTCGGGATATGGTCCAGGCCGGCATGATCGGGGTCGACGCCCGAGATCAGCCAGTCCATGACGACGCCGCCATTGTTCAGCCAGGTGAACAGCGAAAAGGTCTGCCTGGGTTCGCGCACCGGGTTGGAGGAAAGCAGGCCCTCCGCCACCAGCGGCTGCAATCTGGCCAGCATTGCGGGCTGCTCGAGGAACCGGGTCAACCGGGCCCCCGCCGTCGAGGCTGTCCAGCGTCTGCAGGTGGGCAAGCATCCAGCCCGTCACCGCCTCCAAAGTGAGCTGCGTTGGTTGCAGAGGCCGAATGCGCCCATCCTCGCTCGCCGGCACAAGCTGGATGAAATTGTAGTGCAGCATCTCCTTGACGAAGGCGTCGGCGGTGTTGCGGCTGGCCACCTGGTGCTGGCGGATCACGTCGATGAAACGGGCGGTCGTCAGCTCCTTGCGGTAGTCGCGCGGATCGCGCCTGAAGTGCAAAGCGAGCCCGGTATGTGCCATCAGCCAGCGCTGCTGGGTGGCAAAGACGGAAGCAAGACGCGGGTTCCCTTGATAGGCCTGGAGCAATGCCAGCGCCTGCGCCCGGACATAGCGGTGCAATGCCGGATGACCGGAAATCTCTTCAGCGTTCAGCGCCATCCCCCCAGATCCCGCTCACGTCTCGTGACGATCTGACGGCGATAGCAGTTTCCACTTGCCGCCGCCAGACTGCGGACCGGCAATGCCGAAGACATGATCAGGCGTGCGCGGGGGCGGTGCTCAGCGATCTTCCGATGGCGGAAAACAGGCTTCGAAGGCGGCATCGACGATGGCGAGCTTGGCCGCCTGTACGGTCATATATTCCTGGTAGAACCCCTTCGAGACCCACATCAGCGAATGTCCGCGCTGGCCGGCCCAGCCGATGCTGCCGAGTTCCTCGGCGTCGTGCAGTTTGCGGGCGAGGTGGGTGCGCGAAAGCTTCAGCCATCTGGCAAACTCGCCGATCGACACCACACTGGTCGGTATCTGGTCGAGCCCGGCATTCTCGGGGTCGATGCCGGACATCAGCCAGTCCATGACGATGCCGCCATTGTTGAGCCAGATGAACAGCGAGAAGGTCTGCTTGGGCTCGCGCACCGGCGCCGAAGCCAAAAGGCCATCGGCCACCAGCGGCTGCAGTTTGGCGAGCTTTTCGGGATGATCGAGAAAGGTGGACAAGCGGCTGCCGCCGTCGAGGCTGTCCAGAGTCTGTAGATGGGCGAGGACCCAGCCAGTGAATGTCTGCACGGTGGCCGCCGTAGGCTGCATGGGATGAGCCCGCCCGTCCTCGCTCGTCGAAAGATATTCGGCGATCTTGTAGTGCAGCATCTCCTTGAGGAAGGCTTCGGCGGTGTTGCGGCTGGCGACCGAATCCCGGCGTATGGCCTCGATGAAACGCGCCGTCGTCAGCGCGGTATGGCGGTCGCGCGGATCGCGCCTGAAATGCAGGGCAAGGCCGACATGGCCCATCAGCCAGCGCTGCTGGGTGGCAAACACGGCGGCGAGCCGCGGGCTCGTTTCAAAGATCTCTATCAGCGCCCGCGACTGTGCCTGAACAGCGCGGTGCAACGCCGGATGGCCGGCAATATCTTCGGCTTTCAGCGCCATCCTCCAGTGCTCCGATTCAGCCCCCCGAACCGTGAAACACACATCACATTTTCAGCCTTAACCGTCTGTGTCCAGCGCCGAAAACCCGTCAAAAGGTCCAAACGGATCGCAGCCGGCATGCAGAGCGCTTTTCAGAATTCGAGCGCTTGCCTCAGCGCCGGTCCGCTCCTGACGCGGAGGTCGAGATCGGCCTCGATATGGTCGATGTGGTGCAGCATCAGCGCGCTGGCGCGGTCGGCATTGCCGGCCTCGAGCGCCTCGAGGATCTGCAAATGCTCGTTGTGGCCGCAGCTCGAAATGCCGGAGCGGCCGTAGAGCGCGATCACCAGTGAGGAGCGCGCAACCAGTTCCTCCATGAAGCGCTGCAGGATGACGTTGCCGGCCACCGATGCCAGCAGCAGATGGAAATCGCCCGATGCCTTGATTTCCGATCGTCTTGCGGTTGGTCCGCGTTCGGCGATGAAGCGGCCCTCTTCCTCGAGCTGGGTCTTGAAGGCAGCGACGTCAGCCGATGTCATGCGACCGGCGGCGGCGATCGCGATGCCGGGTTCGATGAGCCGGCGTGAGGCAAAGACCTGGCGGGCTTCCTCCGGCGAAGGGTTGGCGACAAAGGCGCCGCGATTGCGCTCGGTGCGCACCAGACCCTCGAAGGAAAGCATCTGCAGGGCTGCGCGTGCCACGGTGCGGCTGACGTCGAACAGCGTGCCGACCTCGCCCTCCGACAGTTTGGTTCCGGGCGCCAGACGGCGGTCGACGATGGCGTCGCGCAGCTGGTCGCGGATCGCCTGGGCGCGATCCTCGTTAGCGCCGTCGATAGCAGGGAATGTCTGGTCGGCTATGTTCATGGCGGCAAGGTCCCAAAACCCTTCTAGCCTGAATCGGGTTACTTGGACGAGAGCCAAAGTGAACGCGATCTTGGAAAAAGATTGCATACGATTTCTGCCGACATCGCTGACAATCGCCCATAATTTGTGCATCGCACAAGGGTGCTGTTTTCTCGGGCAGGGGCTTCGATGCCGATTCTTGCAGGGATTCAATTACTTGATGATCGCCGCGGGCAATTGGCACGCATGATGCTTTGGTTCATGCGACCAAAGCGAGGAACGGAATGTCCAAAGCCGCCGAAATCGACATCGTGTCCGTTTCGAAAGTCTATGGAACGACGACTGCCGTCGAGGCCATCAGCCTGAAAATCCCGGCAGGCACCTATTGCTGCCTGCTCGGCCCGTCCGGCTGTGGTAAAACCTCGACGCTGCGCATGATCGCCGGGCATGAGAGCATTTCGAGCGGTGACGTCCGCCTCGGCAATACCGTCGTCACCGACCTGCCGCCGGCCAAGCGCGGCACGGCGATGATGTTCCAGTCTTATGCGCTGTTTCCGCATCTCGATCTCATCGACAACGTCGCTTTCAGCCTGAAGATGAAGGGCGTCGGCAAGGAGGAGCGCCGAGCCAAGGCGCTCGACATGCTGAAGCTGATGCAGATGGAGGCTTATGCGGCGCGCCGTCCGGCGCAGCTTTCCGGCGGCCAGCAGCAGCGCGTGGCGCTGGCCCGCGCCCTGATCACCGATCCCGAGGCGCTGCTGCTCGACGAGCCGCTTTCGGCGCTCGACCCGTTCCTGAAGATCCGCATGCGCGCCGAGCTGAAGAAGCTGCAGACCTCGCTCGGCATCACTTTCGTCCACGTCACCCATAGCCAGGAAGAGGCGATGGCGCTGGCCGACCTGATCGTGGTGATGAATGACGGCCGCATCGAACAGGCGGCGCATCCGCGCACGGTGTTCGAGCGGCCAGCCACCGCTTTCGTCGCCCGCTTCATGGGCGACCACAACGTCGTTTCTGGCCGCGTCGCCGGCAGCCGCGACGGCATGGTGGTGTTCGACGTGCCGGGCGGTCCTTCGCTCGCGGCCAGCGGGCAGGGCCGGGAGGTCGGCGAGCCGATCGACATCGCCATCCGCACCGACCACGTGCGCATCGGCGAGCCGCCGGCTAAGGGGCTCGGCTTCACCGGCATCGTTGCCAACGTCGAATACCGCGGCTCGACCGTGAAGCTCTCCGTCAACGGCGCCGGCATCGAGGATTTCACTGTCATCGTCGACGACACCGACTTCTTCACCAAACCGGTTGCCGTCAGCGATGCGGTGCCGATTGCATGGGATGCCGAGGACGCAATCGTCCTTGGCCGTCTCGATTCCTGAACCAGCATAACCAACCAGAACAGGGGAACTGACCATGACCAACACAACAAACAAGAAAGCAGGAATCTCACGTCGTTCGCTGCTGAAGACGGGTGCCGCCGCCGTCGGTTTTGCCGCCGGCTCCGGCGCGATCACCGGCTTCCCGACCATCTGGGCGCAGACGAACATCACGCTGCGCCAATTCGGCACCGGCGTGTCGAACCTCAACGCCATCGCCGACAAGTGCAAGGCCGATCTCGGGATCACGCTGGAGATGACGGCGACCGATTCCGACGCCGCCGCCCAGCGGGCGGTGACGCAGCCCGACAGCTACGACATCGCCGACATCGAATACTGGATCTGCAAGAAGGTGTTCCCCACCGGCGTGCTGCAGCCGATGGATGTCAGCAAGTTGAAATATTACGACGAGCTGGTGCCGCTGTTCAAAACCGGCAAGCTGACGCCGGACAGCGTCATTGCCCAGGGCACGGCGCCGCACACGGTAGGCTATGTCGAGGCGCAGGACAGCAAGGTCTTCGCCAAGGCGCCGACCAACTGGTTCACCATGGTGCCGACCATCTACAATGCCGATACGCTCGGCATCCGCCCCGACCTCGTCGGCCGCGACATCACCACCTGGGCCGACATCATGGACCCGGCCTTCAAGGGCAAGACCGCGATTCTCAACATCCCGTCGATCGGCATCATGGACGCGGCGATGATCATGGAAGCCATGGGCAACATCAAATATGCCGACAAGGGCAACATGACCAAGGAAGAGATCGACAAGACGATCGACTTCCTGATCAAGGCCAAGCAGGACGGCCAGTTCCGCGCCTTCTGGAAGTCCTTCGACGAGAGCGTCAATTTGATGGCTTCGGGCGAAGTGGTGATCCAGTCGATGTGGTCGCCTGCCGTCGCCGCCGTGCGCTCCAAGGGCATCCCCTGTCGCTTCCAGCCGCTCAAGGAAGGCTATCGCTCATGGGGTGGCGGCCTTGGCCTGGCTGCCCATCTCAAGGGTGCTGAGCTCGATGCGGCCTATGAATACATCAACTGGTACACGTCGGGCTGGGTCGGCGGCTATCTCAACCGCCAGGGCTATTACTCGGCCAACATGGTCTCGGCCAAGAAGTTCATGTCCGAGGACGAATGGGGCTACTGGATCGAGGGCAAGCCGGCCAAGGGCGAGATCAAGGCGCCCGACGGCACCGTCATGGAAAAGGCCGGCGCGGTTCGCGACGGCGGCTCTTTCGAAGAGCGCATGGGCAGGGTCGCCTGCTGGAACTCGGTGATGGACGAGGACCGCTACATGGTGAAGCGCTGGAACGAGTTCATCGCGGCGTAAAGCGGACGCGTTCACTGTGCGATCCTTCGCGCCCCCCTCTGTCCTACAGGACATCTCCCCCACAAGGGGGGAGATTGGCAGCTTCATGGCCGGCTCTTCCTTAGCAACGTTGGAGATTGGCGAAGGCAGTTATGAGAGTTCAATCTTCCCCCTCGTGGGGGAGATGTCTGGTAGGACAGAGGAGGGCGCGAAGGATTGCGAGTCAGGAGGCCTTTCCCCATGACCGTGGCTCTCGACCAGCCTGCGGCCACGACGGTGGCCAAGCCCGCCAGACGCCGCCGCTTCTCGTTCGGCGCCGTCGCGCCGTATCTGCAGTCGGCGCCGCTGGCGCTGATCCTCGGCGCGTTCCTGCTTTTGCCGATCGTCATGATCGTCGTCGTCTCCTTCTGGGACTACGACTTCGCCGCCATGTATCCGGATTTCCTGACCACCAATTATTCCGACGTGCTGGGTTCCTGGGTCACCTGGAAGACCTATCTCAACACCATCAAATTCGCCGTCATCGTCTGGGCGCTGACCTTGTTCATCGGCTTCTGGGTCGCCTATTTCCTTGCCTTCCACATCCGCACCACGGCCATGCAGATGGTGCTGTTCCTGGTCTGCACGGTGCCGTTCCTGACTTCCAACATCATCCGCATGATCTCGTGGATCCCGGTGCTTGGCCGCAACGGGCTGATCAACTCGACGCTGGTGCATATGGGCCTGGTGCCGAAGCCGATCGAATGGCTGCTCTATTCCGAATTCGCCGTGGTTCTCGCCATGGTGCATCTCTACACGCTGTTCATGGTGACGCCGATCTTCAACACGCTGATGCGCATCGACCGCTCGCTGTTCGAGGCCGCGCGCGACGCTGGCGCGTCCGGCTGGCAGGTGCTGTGGAACGTCGTCATCCCGCTGGCCAAACCCGGCATGGCGATCGGCACTATCTTTGTCGTCACGCTTGTCATGGCCGACTTCTCGACGGTGCAGGTGATGTCGGGCGGGCAGAGCGCCTCGGTCGCGCTGATGATGAAGAACCAGATGTCGCTGCTGCAATATCCGGCCGCCGCCGCCAACGCGGTGGTGCTCCTGGTGCTGGTGCTGCTGATGGTCGCCGGCATCCTGCGCATCGTCGACATCCGCAAGGAGCTCTGACGTGAACCACGAGAAGCGCACCCTCGAATTCTACGTGCTGGCGGTCTTCTTCGCGCTGTTCGTGCTGTTCCTCTACGGCCCGCTTTCGGCGATCCTGATCCTGTCCTTCCAGGGTGAGAATGGTGGACTGACGTTTCCACTCAATGGCGTGTCACTGCACTGGTTCGCCAATCTTTTCGAGCGCCAGGCGGTCGGCGATTTCGGCGGCAGCTTCAAGCGTTCGCTGGTGCTGGGGGTGATGGTGATGGTCGTCACCGTCGTGGTGTCGCTGCTGGCGGGCCTCGCCTTCCGCCGCAGGTTTCGTGGCGCGACGGCGCTGTTCTATCTGGCCGTCGCCAGCCTCGTCGTGCCGTCGATCATCATCAGCCTCGGCATCGGCGTCGTCTTCCAGCAGATCGGCTTTCGGCCGGCCTGGTACACATCCGCTTTCGGCGCGCATCTGACCTGGACCTTGCCGTTCGGCGTGCTGATCATGTTTGCCGTCTTCAACCGCTTCTCGCCGGCCTATGAGGAGGCCGCGCGCGACCTCGGGGCATCTTCCTGGCAGACCTTCGCGCATGTCGTGCTGCCGATGATCGCGCCCAGCCTGATCGGTGTGGGCCTGTTCGGTTTCACGCTCTCCTATGATGAGTTCGCGCGCACGCTGATGACCTCGGGCACGTTCAACACGCTGCCGCTCGAAATCTACGGCATGACGACGAATGTGACGACGCCGGTGCTCTACGCGCTGGGCACGGTGACAACCGTGTTCTCCTTCCTGGTGATCCTGCTGACGCTCGGCGCCATCCTCTATGTCGGCCGCCGCCGGGCAAGGGCTTGAGAACCGCAGTGCAGATCCTTGTCGTCAATCCGAACACCACGGCCAGCATGACCGCAACGATCGGCGCCGCCGCGCGATCTGTCGCCGGCGCCTCGACCGAAGTCGTCGCCGTCACCTCATCCATGGGGCCGGCGTCGATCGAAGGCTATTATGACGAGGCGCTGGCCGTACCGGGCCTGCTGGTCGAGATCGCTGCCGGCGAGCGCGCGGGGGCGCAGGCGGCCATCATCGCCTGTTTCGACGACACCGGGCTGGACGCCGCGCGCGCCATGGCCAACATCCCGGTCGTCGGCATTTGCGAGGCGGCGCTCAGCATAGCGTCGTTCATCGCCCAGCGTTTCACCGTCGTGACGACGACCAAGCGGTCGTGGGTTCCCGTCGAGGCGCTGGTGCAGCGCTACGGCATGGCCGGCCAGGCGCGCGTTCGCGCCGCCGACATTCCGGTACTGGCGCTTGAGGACCCGGCTTCGGGCGCGGCCGAGAAACTGCGCGGCGAGATTGCGCGCGCGCTCGACGAGGATCGCGCCGAGGCGATCGTGCTCGGCTGCGCCGGCATGGCCGATCTCGCGGCAGAGCTGCAGCGGGAATTCGGCGTTCCGGTGATCGACGGCGTCGGCGCCGCCGTCAAACAGGCAGAGGCGCTGATTGCACTTGGCCTGTCGACATCCAAACGCGGTGCCTATGCAAACCCGCTGGCAAAGCCCTATCTTGGTGCATTGGAATCCTTTGCCCCTGATGCCGTCGCCGCCGAGTGATCGCAAATGCCCCGAACGATCCGGACCCTGACCTCAAAGGAGGTTGAAACGCTTGTCGACTGGGCGGCGGGCGAGGGCTGGAATCCCGGTCTCGGCGATGCCGCCGTGTTCCAGGCGGCCGACCCCGAGGGTTTCATCGGCGCCTTCGTCGACGGCGAGATGGTGGCCGGCATTTCGGCCGTCGCCTATGGCGACGGCTTCGGCTTCATCGGCCTCTATATCTGCCGCCCGGACAGGCGCGGCGAGGGGCATGGTAAGGCGGTCTGGGACGCCGGCATGACGCGGCTCGGCAACCGCAGTGTCGGGCTCGACGGCGTCGCCGAGCAGCGGGCCAACTACCGGCGCATGGGGTTCGTGCCAGCCTATGAGACCGTCCGTTACAGCGGGCGTGTCGCCGGCCTCGCCGGCGGCGGTAGCATCAGACCTGTGGCAGCCGAGCACATCGCCGACATCCTGGCTTACGACCGCAAATGTTTCTCGGCGTCGCGGCAAGCTTTCCTGAACGGTTGGCTGCAGCCGCCGCACATTGCGCTCGTGGCGATGAATTCAGCTGGCGTTTCCGGCTATAGCGTGGCGCGACAGTGCAGGGAGGGGTTCAAGCTCGGACCGCTCTTGGCCGACGATACGCACGTCGCGTTGCAATTGCTGGGGGTGCTGGCAGCGGCGATGGCGGGGGACGCGCTTCACATCGACGTGCCCGCGGCCAATAGCGGTTTCATCGCCGCGCTTCAGGCGGGCGGCTTGAGACCAGGCTTCACGACGACCCGCATGTACCGGGGAGGCGTGCCCAGGATTGCCTCGTCAAAGGTGTTCGGGATCACGACCCTGGAACTAGGCTGATCCCGACCTGAAATCTCACGCACGAGCAAGCTCCCGCCAGCCGGCGGGATCGGCAGCGAATGTCAGGCCGCGCGGACCCCGGGTGCCTTGCGCGCCCAGGCGGGCAACCAGTCGCCATGCGTCGCGAGCAGTTCATCCACCAGCGACCATATCTGGTCGAGGTCGAGTTCAGCCGCCGTGTGCGGATCCATCATCGCCGCGTGGTAGATATGCTCGCGGTTCTCCGTCATAAGCGCCTGGACCGTCAGTTCCTGCACATTGATGTTGGTGCGGATCAGCGCCGTAAGCTGCGGCGGCAATGCGCCGATGAAGGTTGGCTGGATGCCGGAGGCATCGACGAGGCACGGCACCTCGGCCGCGCAATTTTCGGGCAATGAGGTGATGCAGCCATTGTTGCGGACGTTGCCGTAGATCACCGAGGGTTCGCCCGTCCACACCGAATTCATGATCGAGGAGGCGTATTCCTTCGACTGCTCGACCTCGATCTTGTCGGCGGAGCGATAGGCTTCCGCTTGTCCTTTCCAGCGCTCGATCTGCTCGATGCAGCGCTTCGGATATTCATCGAGCGGGATGCCGAATTTCTCGATCAGATCCTCGCGCCCTTCCTTGATGAAGTAGGGCGTGTACTCGGCGAAATGCTCCGAGCTTTCGGTGACGAAGTAGCCGAGGCGCGTCAGCATTTCGTAGCGCACCTTGTTTGGGCAGCGCGGGTTCCAGCCGGGTTTCGGCGCGCGGCCCTCGCGGTAGGCGCGCACGAGATCCGGATAGAGGTTGCGATAGGAGCCGTCCGGCTGGCGATGCTCGAACTTGAGATAAAACGCCATGTGGTTGATGCCGGCCGAGCGGTAGCGGATTTCCTCGTAGGGAATGTCGAGATCGTGCGCCAGCTCCATCGCGGTGCCCTGCACGGAATGGCAGAGGCCGACCTGCTTGATGTCAGGATATTTCTCGGCGATCGCCCAGGTGTTGATCGCCATCGGGTTCACGTATTGCAGCATGATCGCCTGCGGGCAGACGGCGAGCATGTCCTCGCAGATCTTCCACAGATGCGGCACGGTTCTGAGGCCCCGCATGATACCGCCGACGCCGAGCGTGTCGGCGATGGTCTGGCGCAGGCCGTATTTCTTCGGGACTTCGAAGTCGGTGACCGTGCACGGCACGTAGCCGCCGATCTGGAAGGCGACGACGACGAAATCGGCACCCGCCAGCGCCCTGCGCTGGTCGGTGTAGGTCTCGGCTTTGGCCTTTACCCCGAGCGTCGAGATCAGCTTGTTGACGACGATGGCGCTCTCTTCGATGCGCTGCGGGTTGAGGTCCATCAGCGCGATCGTCGCACCGGACAACGAGGGACGCTGCAGCACGTCGCCGACGATGTTTTTCATGAAAACGGTGGAGCCAGCTCCGATGAATGCGATCTTGGGATTTCTTGCCATAACAGTCTCCGGCATATGCGATCAGGCTACCTCGAAAGCGGCTTTGACGAGCCGTTCCGTGTAAGCGGTTTTGGGATTGGACAGAACTTCGTTGACGGGACCCTCTTCCATGATCTTGCCGTGCTGCATGACAATCACGCGGTGGCATAGCGCCCGCACGACCTTGAGATCGTGCGAGATGAAGAGGTAGCTGAGGCCCCGTTCGCGCTGCAGCTTGCGCAGCAGTTCGATGATCTGCGCCTGGACCGAGAGGTCCAGCGCCGATGTCGGCTCGTCGAGCACGATGAATTCGGGCTCCAGCGCGATGGCGCGGGCAATGGCGATGCGCTGGCGTTGGCCGCCGGAAAACTCATGCGGGAAGCGCGACAGGATATTGTCCGGCATGCCGGCGCTGACCAGCGCATCGCGCACCCGTTCGATGCGGTCGTTCTTGGTGACGCCGATGCTGTTGACGATCAGCCCTTCCTCGATGATCTGGCCGATCGTCATGCGCGGATTGAGCGATGAGAAGGGATCCTGGAACACGACCTGCATGCGCGAGCGCAAAGGCCGCATCTCCGATCGCGACCTGCCGTGGATAGGCTGGCCATCGAAATGGATCTCGCCGCTGGTGGCATTGTTGAGCCTGAGCAGCGCCTCGCCGAAGGTCGTCTTGCCGGATCCGGATTCGCCGACCAGCCCCAGCGTTTCGTGGCGGCGAAGGCTGAGGTCGAGACTGTCGACGGCGACGAGCTCGCGCCAGTCAGGCTTGAAGAAGGTGCCATGCCGCAGCATGAAGGACACGCGAACGCGTTTGGCATCGAGAATGATGCCGGACCCTTCCGGCAGCGGATTGGCCTGGCCGCGCGGCTCGGACCCAAGCAGGTGCTGTGTGTAGGGATGCTGCGGATTGGCGAAAAGCCTCTCCGTCACATTGTGCTCGCACATCGCCCCGTGCTGCATGACGTAGACATAGTCGGAGAACTTGCGCACCACGGTCAGGTCGTGGGTGATCAGGATCACCGCCATCCGCAATTTCTGCTGCAGGTTGCGAATGAGGTTGAGGATCTGCGCCTGGACGGTGACGTCGAGCGCTGTCGTCGGCTCGTCGGCGATCAGCACGTCCGGATCGTTGGCTAAAGCCATGGCGATCATCACACGCTGCCGCTGGCCGCCGGAAAGCTGATGCGGATACTGTTTCAGCCGCGCCGCGGGGTCGGGGATCTGCACCTGCTGCAGAAGTTCGAGCGCGCGTGCCTCTGCCTGCCTGCGGCTCGTCTTGCGATGCACCCGTATTGCTTCGACGATCTGGCTGCCGATCGTGTAGATCGGGTTGAGCGAGCTCATCGGTTCCTGGAAGATCATCGAGATGCGGTCGCCGCGCAGTTTGCGCCGGGCTCGCTCGGAAAACTTCAGGATGTTTTGCCCATCATATTCGACGGTCGATTTGGGCGACACGACCGCGCGCTTCGACAACAGGCCCATGACGGTGCGCGCCGTCACCGATTTGCCCGACCCGGATTCGCCGACGATGGCGATGGTCTCGCCACGATAGAGCTGGAAGGAGATGTCCTTGACGGCCTGGACCATGCCGTCCTCGACCTTGAAGTCGACGGCGATGCTGCGGGCATCGATGACAGGGTTTTCCGAACGCCCGGCATGGTCGAGCCGGACAGGCGGTGCGAAGGCATTGACGAGCGCGACAGCCATCACATGCCCCTCAATAAGGATCGACTGCATCGCGCAGCCCATCGCCAAGCGCGTTGAAGGCGAAAACGGTAACAAGCACGAAGCCGACAGGGGCGAGGATCCAGGGATAGGTGCCGATGACCGAGTACGTGGCGGTGTCCTGCAGCATCAGCCCCCATGAGATCAGCGGCGGCTTCACGGCGAAACCGAGAAAGCCCAGGAATGATTCAAGCAGGACCACACTCGGGATCGCCAGCGTGACGGCGACGATGACGTGGCTCATCACGTTGGGAAAAATGTGCTGCATGATGATGCGGCGGTCGGTGGCGCCGACCGCCATTGCCGCGCGAACATAGTCGATGCGGGCAAGCGCCAGCGTCTTGCCGCGCACTTCGCGCGACATCTGCGCCCAGCCGAGCGCCGACATGATGACGATCACGAAGGCGAGGAAGACATTGGTCGGCGCCGTCACTGGGACAAGCGATGTCAGCGCGAGGTAAAGCGGCAATTGCGGGAAGGCGAGCACCAGTTCGACGAAGCGCTGTACCCAGACATCGAACGTGCCGCCGAAATAGCCCGACACCATGCCGACTGTGGTGCCGATCACGGTGACGATGAAGACCACGGTCAGTGCGATCATCAAGGAGATGCGCGAGCCATAGATGGCGCGGGCCAGCACGTCGCGGCCGAATTTGTCGGTGCCGAGGAAATGCACCGGCTGGCCGTCGGTCGAGCCGAAGAAGTGCCGGTTCGCGGGGATCAGGCCAAGCAGCCTGTAGTCGGCGCCCTTGACGAAGAAGCCGAGCAGCCGCGGATGGTCATAGTCCGGTCCGACGACCGGCTGGAAGGTGACGGGGTCAAGTTCCTCGGAATCCGCCAGCGCATAGACGCGCGGCTGGAAGACGAAATTGCCGTCCTTGTCATGGAAGCTCATCACCTGCGGCGGGGCGAAACCGACATCGGTGATCTTGGGGTCCATGGGTGCGAAGAAATCGGCAAACACCGCCATCAGCACCAGCAGCACGACCAGGATGAGCCCGGCCATGCCGGTCCAGGATCGTTTCAGGCGGCGCCAGACGAGCGCGAGATAGCTCTCATTGCCGTGCGGCCGTTTCTCTTTCTCGACCGATATTTCGGGCGGTGGCGGCAGCGAGGGCTCGCGGGCAAGCATCTCAGGTCCCTCCGTACTGGCGGACACGGGGGTCGAGCAGGGCGAGCAGCATATCGGCGATGATGTTGCCGACGATCAGCGTCGCCGACAGCACCATCATGAAGGTCGCGGTGACATAGACGTCGCCGACCGCCATCGAACCGACGATCGCCGGGCCGACGGTCGGCAGCGCGAAGATGATCGCGGTCTCGATCTCGCCGGTGAGCATGTAGGGCAGCACCACGCCCTGATACATGACCAAAGGATGCAGCGCATTGGGCACCGCATGGCGCATGACCACCGCACTGCCGCTCAGGCCCTTGGCACGGGCGGTCTCGACATATTGCGCGTTCAGCGTGTCGAGCAGATTGCCGCGCATGACGCGCATGTTGTAGGCGAGCCCGCCGAAAGTGGCGATCGCCACGACCGGCCAGACATGTTTGACGAGGTCGACGAACTTCGCCCATGACCACGGCGCGCCGCCATATTGCGGCGAAAAGAAGCTGCCGATCTCGGACACGTTGAACTGGAAGACCAGCAGGTAGACGATGATCAGCGCCATCAGGAAGCGCGGCACCGTCATGCCGAGGAAGGCGACAGCCGACAGCGCGCTGTCGATCCAGCTGTACTGCCTGGTCGCCGCCCAGATGCCGAATGTGATGCCCAGCACCGAAGCTAACAGGTGGCAGACAAGCGCCAGCAGCAAGGTGCGTGGCAGGCGTTCGCCGACCACGTCGGCGACCGGCTTGTTGTAGTAGAGGCTGTAGCCGAAATCACCGCGGGTGACGATGCCGGTGATCCAGTTGAAATACTGGACCGGCATCGGCTTATCGAGACCGTGCTCGACCCGGTAGGCCTGCGCCTGGGCGTCGGCCTCGGCGAAGGAGGCTCCGCCCTGGTTGATGAGCTGCGAACGGATGTAGTCGGCGTAGTCGCCGGGCGGCGCCTGGATGATGGCGAAGGTGACCAGGCTCAGGATGACGAGAACCGGTATTGCGGATGCTATGCGTATCATCAGGAATCGCAGCATCGGACCGTTTCTCCTCCTTGCATTCGGGTTCAGGTATCCTTGTCCCCGGCCGCGCCGCAGCGCGGCCGGGGACCTTCGCAGTCAGGGAGGAAACTCAGTTCGTCGTACCCTTGTCCCCGGGCTTTCCGGGCAATTGCTCGGGGAACAGTTCGTATTTCTGCTGCTTGTCGGCGGCGACAAAGACCCGCTCGCGGACGATCGAGTCCTCGGCCCAGTTGAACATGAAGATCGGCGTTCCCTGGGGAATGTTCGAGAAGCGCTTGTTGATGATCAACGCGCCGGGATATTCGGTCAGCCCGACGTTGTAGACGTGTTCTGTCGAGATCTTCTGGAACTTCTTCATCAGGCTGGCGCGCTCGTCATTGTCCTCAGACGAGACGAACTTGTTGACGATGTCGACGAGGTCCTTTTCGAACGGCATCAGATCGACCTCGCCATTCTCTGGTGCGCGGTGGTTCCAGCTGGTCTTCGGGCCGACAGGAGCCAGTTGCTCGGTGTTCTGCACGACCGACGTCAGCTCTTGGTCATTGCGCCTTACCAGCCAGTCGAAGCGGCCGGAATATTGCGAGGCGTCGCGCTGGGTACCGTTCAACCCGTTCAGAACCACCCGAAGCCCGAGCTTTTCCATCTGGCCGACGACACCTTCGGCAAGGCTCTTGTCGGTGGTGTAGTCGTTGTTGACCAACATGACGATCTCGACATTTTTGCCGCCGGCGGTGCCAGCCGGGAAATTGACGAAGCCGTCGCCATCCGTGTCCTTCAGGCCTGCCTTAGCGAGTTCCGCCTTGGCGCCTTCGAGATCGAATGGATAGTAGACGGTCGAATTGCGGTCATAGAAGCTGGTGCCCGAGGAGAAGCCGCCCGGATAGATCGCTGTGAAAGGACCCTTGACCAGCGAGTCGCCGAGCGCCTTGCGGTCGAGCGCCATGGTGACGGCCTTGCGGAAGTCCTCGTTGCGGTTCAGTTCGCGGATTGCCTGGCCGCGTTCATCTGGGTTGCCCCAGCCATTGGTCGAGAAATTCATGCGCAGATTGTAGCCGATCAGGCGCGGGCCGAAGGCAAGGCGGGCCGGCGCATCCTTATCCGCCGCACGCTTCAGCGAGGCGACGAAGTTCTCAGGCTGTTCGAGGTTGGAGACGTCGGCTGAGCCCGCCACCGCCTGAACGTCGCGGTCGGCCCAGGTCGATAGCTTGTAGTGCAGTTCATTGAGATAAGGGAGCTGGTTGCCCTTCTCGTCGACCTTCCAGTAGTAGGGATTGCGGCGCATGACGACGATGTCGTCAGGGCGGTATTCAACCGGCACCCAGGCGCCCATCACGGGAATGTTCATGTATTCCGGCGGGAAGGCGTTCTTGAACTGCTCGTAGGTGTTCTTCGAGTATTTCGGATGCTGCGGCTTCAGAATGTGCGCGGGGCCGGGGCAGAATGTGCCGTAGGCCATGGCATAGAGGTACTGCTTCGGGAAGGCGTCCTTGAAGGTCCATTCGACGGTGTAGTCGTCGATCTTCTTCAGCGTCGTGCCGACGCCGAAGGTTTCCTGCGTCGCGCCATTGAGCGGCGAGACGTTGGGGTCGACGACTTCGTCGTCCCAGTAGAACATGACGTCGTCGGCATTGAAGGGAACGCCGTCCGACCATTTCGCGCCTTCGATCAGATGCATGGTCAGCTTGTGGCCGTCCGTCGACCAGTCCCAGCTCTTGGCCAGGTTCGGCAGCGGCTCGGTGTCCTTGGCCTCGACCTGGAACAGCGGCGCGGTGCGGGTCAGGCATTCGGAAAGGCCGATATCGATGCCGCCCCAGCCTTGCGTCTGGCCGGCGCCATAGTTCCAGCCTTCCGGCCGGCCGCCGATGACGTGGCGCATGGTGTCGCCATAGACGCCGATGCCGTCCGGCATGTTGCCGGTCTTGAAGACCAGCGGCTCCTTCGGTAGGCGATCCTTGACGGGCGGCAGCTTGCCGGCCTTGACGTATTTCTCGGTGACCCAGTCGGGTTCGTGGTACTCGGGCAGCGCCTTGAACTCCAGAATGGAGTCGCGCGCGACATATTTGATTTTCCCTTCGGCGGGGAATTGCGCCGGCGCCGGCGGCACGGTCGGTTCGGATGCGTAGGCACTCAGCGCGGTGGCGGATACGCTCAGCGCCAGCCCTGCCAAAATGCTGATGTTGCGGAAGTTCCTCATCGTCTTTCCTCCCATTTGTTGGGAGCGTGCTTTACGCCGCTCCATTTCTGCTCGAGCGATTTGCATGCCGTGCGGCTTCGGTCTTCCTCCCGGAAATTCGCCGCTGCGCAAAACTCAGACGGCCTGCTTCAGCGCCGCCTTTTCGGCGCGCAATTCCTCGATCGAGCGGACGTCGCGCCGCGCGGCACCTGCCCAATCCCTGGTCCGGACTATGGATTTCGAGAGCCGCTCCTTGGCTGCCGGAATTGCATCCGCGTATTGCGGCAGCCAGCGGGCCTGGGCGACGACCATCTCGTCGACCATCTGCCAGACTTCCTCCGGCGTCGACACGGCGCCAACCAGCGGATCATGCAGCACTGCGAGCTTGAGCAGGTCGATGTCGCCGCTGATCGCCGCATGCACCGACATGCGCTGGACGTTGATCGAGGAAATGCAGGTGGCGGCGCAGGCTTCCGGCAGCGTGATGCCCGAGGTCATGTTGATACCGAAGCGATCGACGAAACCAGGCGACTCGATGATCGCGTCCTGCGGCAGGTTGGTGATGACGCCATTGTTCTTGACGTTGAAATGGCCGCGATAGACGCGGTTCGTCTCCAGCGCCTCCAGAATGTGGCTGGCATGCTCGTTGGAGCGCTTGGCAGGGTCGATCGGCTTCGATGCGGCCTCGAGAAACTGCGGGAATTCCGTCTCGAACCAGTTTCGCGTTTCGGTCGAGTAGCGGAGGTAGCCACCGGTCTCACCATGGATCCAGTCGGACATGTCGATCCAGCGGGTGATTTCATCCGGCCGCTTGCGATACCAAGGCAGATATTCGGACAGGTGACCATTGCTTTCGGTCGAATAGACACCGAAGCGCTTCAGGACGTCGATGCGCAGCTTTTCCTGCTGCGAATAGACCGGATGCGCCTCGAAAGCGGCGACCAGCTCGTCCTTGCCGATCCTACGGCCGTTGAGGCGCAGATCGATGAACCAGGTCTGGTGGTTGATGCCGGAGCAGATGTAGTCGAGTTCGCTGTGGGATTTGGCGCCGAGCACTTCGGCGATCTGTTCGGCGCCGTGCTGGACACCGTGGCAAAGGCCGACCGTATCGACCTTGCCATATTCGATCGCCGCCCAGGTATTCATGGCCATCGGGTTGGCATAGTTCAGGAATTTCGCGCCAGGCTCGGCAAACTCGCGAATGTCCTTGCAGAAATCGAGAATGACCGGAATGTTGCGCTGGCCGTAGAGGATGCCGCCGGCGCAGATCGTATCGCCGACGCACTGGTCGATGCCATATTTCAAGGGAATGCGGATGTCGTCGGCATAGGCTTCGAGCCCGCCGACTCGCACGCAGCTGATCACGTAGCGGGCGCCTTCGAGCGCCTCGCGACGGTCGGTAGTCGCCGTGACCCTCGTGGGTAGTCTGTTGGCTTCGACGATCCGGTCGAGGATCGCCTTGATCATCTGGAGGTTGTGGTCGCTGAGGTCGGTCAGCGCGAATTCGATATCCTGGAATTCGGGAACGCACAGGATGTCGGTGAAGAGCTTCTTGGTGAAGCCGACGCTCCCCGCGCCGATGATAGCGATCTTGAAACTCATCTGCCTGGCCTCGACCTGATCGAAAGAAGTTGGGCAAGGGCGGCGAAAAGAGGTCCGATCCACATGCCGGGGCATGTGGCCAAGACAAGCCGGAATCCGGCGTCTCCTCCTGTCCGTTCCTCGACCGCTATTTGTTTGCACTGCGGTTTGTTTTGCTTTTCGTAACGCATTATGCGCCTAATCGAGCAAGCGACCAGAGAAGGATTATGCTTTCAGGGGTAATTTTGTGCTGCGAAAGCTGATCGACACTGGGCCGTCGGCCAGGACAGTCTCGCTGCCGCGCGGCCGCCAGCGCCTGCACACTATGCCGACGAGCTCCGGCTACGAAGTGCGCGAGAACGAGGTCTATGACTGGGACGGGCGCAAGCGTGGCCAGACGCCGTTTACGGTGCTCCAGCATACGATCAGCGGCACTGGCCGGCTGCGCTACGAGAGCCGGAATTACCGCCTGCAAAAGGGCGATACGCTGCTGGTCCTGGTGCCGCACAACCACCGCTATTGGCTCGCCAAGGGCGAACGTTGGGAATATTTCTGGATCTCGATGAACGGCGAGGAGGCGCTGCGCATCCACAAGTCGATCCTTTCCGCGGTTGGTCCGGTGCTGCGGCTGCAGCCGTCGACGATCGATCATCTCGCCGATTGCAGCGTGCGCCTGATCACGGGAGCGGTCACGCCCGGAGCTGCGTCGGCCGTGGCCTACGAGGCGGCGATGGCGCTCTATGACGATGTCTTCGGCTCGCATGCCTTTGCCGACGAGAAGAGTGCCATGCAGCCGGTGGTCGACCACATCAAGGCCAATCTCGACAGGCCGCTCCGCGTTGCCGATCTCGCCGAGATCAGCGGGCTGAGCCGCGCGCATTTCTCGCGCTGCTTTGCCGAGAGCGAAGGCATTCCGCCCGCCGAATTCGTGCTGCAGCAGCGGCTGCAGCGGGCGGCGAAACTCTTGACGAAAGCCGATTTCCTGCCGGTGAAGGAGGTGGCCATCATGTGCGGATTCGAAGACGCCAACTACTTTTCGAAAGTCTTCCGCCGCTTGTACGGCACCAACCCGACGCAATTCCGCACCACCGGCATGTATGCCAGCATGGGAAACCACCGTTAGATGGGATGTCCATCCAAGCCGCAGTCGCGATGCACAGATTGCACCGACTCGTGACCACAAAAAGTGCTGGCGGCCCAATCCTTATGCATTCGAGGCAATGAGGGCGGCCGGACAGCCTGCGTGTTAAGTTCCTGGTAACTCTCCTAAGTCGACGACCAAATAAGGGGTTGGCTTCTCTTGCTTGCCATAGATGCTAGGGCCGGCATCGAAGCGAGACGAGGAGACCAGAATGGCCACCGTCCTGAACGCCAAGGGAGTCGCACTCCCCTACAGCGGGTCCTCGACAAAGTGGTACTCGGCGACGAATTCCGGCCCGGCACTTTATGGCAGCATCTACAACGACTCGATCTACGGCGACGCTAGCGTCAGCGTCACGATGTATGGCGGCAAGGGCGACGACATTTACTATCTGTATTCCACGAAGAACATGGCGGTCGAACTGGCCAATGAGGGTGTCGACACCATCTCGACCTGGATGAGTTACAGGCTGCCAGCGAATTTCGAGAACCTGACGGTCACGGGCGACAAACACTATGCTTTCGGAAACGCGGCGAACAACATCATTACCGGCGGCTCCGGCCAACAGACACTTGACGGCTTGAAGGGCGATGACGTTCTCAAGGGTGGATCCGGGGCGGATATTTTCGTCGTGGCTCCCGGCAACGGCAGTGACCTGATCCTGGACTTTGGCGCTACGGATACTGTGCGTGTCGGGAGCTACGGCTTCAACTCGTTCGAGCAGGTGCAGGCCAACATGGTCCAGTCGGGAGCAAACGTCCGGCTTAACCTGTCCGACACCGAGTTTCTCGTCTTCGCCAACAAGACCGTCGACCAGTTCACCGCAAGCCAGTTCGATCTGGCCCTCGACAGGTCGCATCTGGAACTCACCTTCGCGGACGAGTTCAACACGCTGAGCCTGTGGAACGGCTCGAGCGGCACCTGGGACTCGAACTTCTGGTGGGGAGGCGCGAACGGCAGCTCGCTCACGGGCAACAATGAGCTTCAATGGTATATCGATACCAGCTACGCCCCGACGAGTACCGTCAACCCGTTCAGCGTCAATGACGGTGTTCTCACGATTACCGCTGCCCGGGCTCCCGAGGCGATCAAGCCTTATATAAACAACTACCAATACACCTCAGGCTTGCTGACGACCTACGAATCCTTCGCACAGACCTACGGCTATTTCGAAATTCGGGCCGACATGCCCGAAAAGCAAGGCGTATGGCCGGCCTTCTGGCTTCTGCCGGAGGACGGTTCCTGGCCACCGGAACTGGATGTCATAGAGATGACCGGTCAGGATCCAAACAAGCTCCTTTTGACAAGCCACTCGAACGAGACGGGAAGTCAAACGACAGTGGCCTCGACGGCCTTTGCCGCGAATACAGAAGGGTTCCACACATACGGGGTGCTGTGGACAGAAGACGAACTCGTCTGGTATTTCGACGACGTCGAAGTTGCCCGTGCGGCAACGCCTGCCGACATGCACGACCCGATGTACATGCTGGTCGATCTGGCGGTTGGCGGCATAGCGGAAACGCCCGCCGACGGGCTCGCGACGCCAGCGGAAATGAAGATCGACTATATCCATGCCTACGCGCTGAGCGATTGGTTTGTCTAGAGCGGTTCAGCTTTGATAGAATCGCCGACCCGCTCTAACTCTTTGTTTTTACGCAATTCCGGACGGAAAATCGCTGCGCACTTTTCCTGGGAATTGCTCTAAAGCGCGTCGCATCCAAACGGATTCATGCGACGCGCTTTAGCTTCTTGTTTCTATGCACTCGTTGTCGCAAAACGCTGCGCATGCGGCTTGGGATGAAGTTTCTCAGTGGGCCAATGATGTCCGAGGCTCATCGGCGCGGACGGTGTCCGTACCGACATCCAGCAGATCCTCGGTCGATCCATCCATTTCACCATTGAGAACCTTATGTGCCCGAACGCGGTCGATATCGCCTTCCCACGCAGCGATGACAACGGTCGCAACGCAGTTGCCGATGAGATTGCCAAGCGCGCGGGCCATGCCCATGAACCAGTCGACGGACAGCACGAGCACCAGGCCGATCGCCGGGATCACGGGCACAGCCGATAGTGTTGCGGCCAGAACCACGATTGCCGAACCGGGCACGCCGTGGGCGCCCTTGGATGTAAGCAGCGCGATGCCGAGAACAACCAGAAGATCGGAGGTGGAAAGTGGTGTGTTCGTCGCCTGCGCGATGAACACGGCGGCCAAGGTAAGGTAGATCGAGAAGGCGTCGAGATTGAACGAATATCCGGTCGGAATGACAAGACCTACGGTCGAGTCCTTGATGCCCATATTCTCCAGCTTGCGCATCACCTGTGGCAGGACACTGTCTGACGATGCCGTACCCAATACGATGGTCAGTTCTTCGCGCAGATAGGCAAGGAACTTGATGAGGCTGAATCCGGCCATCCTCATGATCAGGCCCAGTATGCCGAAGACGAATATGATGACGCTGGCGTAGAACAGGGCGACAAGATAGCCGAGTTGCTGCAGCGAGCCGATCCCGTATTTCCCGACCGTGAAGGCGATGGCACCGAACACGCCGATGGGCGCAAGTTTGACGATAAAGCCTATGATCTTGAACAGAACGTCGGTGATGATCTCGATGATATTGACGACCGGCCGTCCGCGTTCGCCGAGCAGGCAGAGACCCGCACCGAACAACAGGGCAATCAACAGGACCTGCAAGATATCGCCTTTTGTGAAAGCATCGAAAATGGTCGTCGGGATGATGCGCATGAGGACGTCCACGGTGCTCGTGACTTGTCCGACCTTATCGGTATAGGAGCCGAGGGCGCCTGCATCGAGCATCGAGGGATCGATGTTCATGCCGGCGCCGGGCGCGAAGAAATGAGCAATGAGGAGGCCCATGACCAGAGCCACGGTCGTGACCGCCTCGAAATAGAGGATGGCCTTTACTCCGACGCGGCCGACTTTCCGCAGGTCGCCCGCGCCGACGACACCATGGACGACGACGCCGAACACGAGCGGTGCGATAATCATCCTGATGAGCTTGATGAAGCCATCACCAAGCGGCTTCAATTGGGTTGCGAATTCCGGCCAGGCGACACCGACGACAACGCCAAGCAGTAGGGCGACCACGACCTGTCCGAACAGGGATTTCATGAGATTTGGCATGCTCTCCTCCATGGAGGCCAGTCATATGGCTGGCAGATTTATCGAGGGCTCGAGAAGCTTTGACCGTAGGCAGGGGCGTTTGCCGCCAATTGGCAGCTGCGTCCGGCCGACACTCGCTCCGGTTCCTCGGTTCCCATCCTGATTCGAAGATCAGGTTTTTTCTATTTTGCGAATTTTTGTCGATGGAGTGCAATATGTCCAATATATTGTTCGGCTAGTTCTATATGAAAAAGATATAAAACATGGGAGCCCGGCATGGAGCTGCGTCATCTGCGATATTTCGTGGCCCTGGCCGAAGAGCTGAGCTTTACGGCGGCGGCCGCACGAATGAACATTTCGCAGCCGCCACTCAGTCAACAGATCAAGGATCTTGAGAGGGGAGGTGGGCACGGTGTTGTTCGAGCGCACGAGCCGCAGGGTCAAGCTGACGCCCGCCGGCATAAGCTTTCTTGTGAATGCCCGCACGATACTTACCGGGGTCGAGCATGCCGCAAAGGACGCGCGCGACATCGGTGCAGGACAGGTCAGCGTGATCAATGTCGGCACGACCGGTTCAGTTCTACTTGGGCCGTTGGCTGAACTCATCGCGATTTTTGGCAAGCGCTATCGGGACGTGGTCATCCGCATTCATGAAATGGGCCCCCAGGCGCAGCAGGCGGCTTTGCTGGCCCGTCGCATTGATGTCAGCTTCATTCGGCGACCGCCCCATGAAGCTGATTTGATCACGCGGCTCGCCTGGCATGAAATGTCGGTGTCGTTCTGCCGGCGGCGCATCGGCTGGCTGTTTATGATCAGCTTCCGCTGTCCGCGCTGAAGAATGAAAGTCTGGTGTTCCTGAGATTGAGCGATTCACGGTTCGCGAGATATCTGAGGGATTGCTGCATCGAAGCCGGATTCACGCCGCAGATTTCGCACGAGGTCGTCGAATCCTATTCGCTGACCAGCCTGGTTGCTGCCGGCCTCGGCATCGCGCTTGTGCCGGAATGCGTTCAAAAGCTATCGCGGCCGGGAGTCGTGTACCGGCCTCTTGACGCTCCGGCCCCTACGGCGGACGTTCAGATCATGTATCGTCCGGACCGGTCGGAAGCGATCGAGCGGCTTATCGGCTTGGCTGGCGAGGTTCTCAATCCAGGCCCGCCACCTGGGGAGATCACCTCAAGATAGCCAGCGAAAGCCTGTATTGGCGCCCTCGTATTCGAATCTCACATTCGCTTTGAACACGTGGTGCTGAGGTGTTGCCCTGACGCTGTAATGCCGAGAGCATCCAGCCGGTCGCGACACGGCAAGGCCGGGTCAATGGCGGGACCAGGGTCCCGGAAACGCCTTGACATAAATTGGTATCCATTTGGTATACTGGGCAGCCGACGGATTCTTGCACCACGAACCAGGCCCTTTAAGGCCTCCCATAACCGCGAGGCGACAGAGAAGAGAAAAATGGCAGATTTTACCGGAAAGAACGTCGTTGTGACCGGCGGCGCCGGCGGCATCGGTGAAGCGACAGCATTGGGCTTCGCGCAAAAGGGCGCCAATGTGATCATCATCGATTGGTCGCAAGATGCCCTGGACAGGCTATGGAACGGTTGCGCGCAAAGGGTACGGTCTCAAGCGTCGCCCTCGACGTCACCGATCGCGACGCCGTCGAGGCCGCCTTTGAGAAGATCGAGGAGATTGGCGGCACGGATGTCCTGGTGACCAGTGCGGCCATCGTCAAGACCGGGGCCATCCTGGATTTCGAACCACGCGACTGGGAGCGCATTCTCTCGGTCAATCTGACCGGCACCTTCAATTGTTGCCAGTTCGCCGGCCGGCAGATGGTGGCCAAGGGCGAGGGGCGTATCATCACCGTCAGTTCGGTGAACGGCCAGATTGCCAATACCGGACGTGGCGCCTATTCCTGCAGCAAGGGCGCTGTCGACATGTTGACGCGCCTGCTGGCGGCGGAACTCGGCGACAAGGGTGTGACCGCCAATGCCGTCGCACCAACGCCTGTCGATACGCCGATGATCCTGCAGGTGCATGGGCCGAAGGACCGAGCGATCTGGGATGCGCAAATTCCCGCAAGGCGGTACGCAAAGCCCGAAGAAGTTTCGGCAGCCATCCTTTTCCTGGCCTCTCCGGCAGCCGCCTATATCAACGGTCACATTCTGAATATCGACGGCGGCTTCATGGCGTCTGGCGTCCTCATTCGCTAGGCGCTGCGAAACCCGCACACCCGGGCCGGTATAGGCCAGGCGTTCAATTTGTCAGCGCGGCAACGTCCACAAGTCGCATTGCGGTGGGGTTTCAACTTCCGCCGACCGAGGGTCTTGCGGTGACCTGCAGGTCGCTTGTCTCGCAAATCCGATTAGAATAGCCCTTTCAAAGGCAGTCACGCATTGGCACGCAGAACAATTCAAGAGGCAGTGAATTCAATGACCGAACGGGATGCTTGGAAAGTGACGCGTGAACTGCGCGACGCGATCTTGCGGCTGGAACTGCGTCCTGGTCGAAGCCTCGACGAGGCAGCACTTGCCGAGGCGTTGTCGGTTTCGCGCACACCGGTACGTGAAGCCATCATCCAGCTGATCGCTGACGGACTGGTCGTGCGCGAAGGGCGTTCTGCAAAGGTGGCGCCCCTCGACTTCGATGATTTGCCCAAGCTCTATGACGCCCTGTTGATCGCCAGCCGCATGGTGCACCGCCTTGCGGCCCAAAACCGCACGGACGAGGATTTGAAGCGGATCACCGAGCAGATGGAACTGTTCAAGGACGCGGTGGCCTCCGGTGATGGCGTCGGCCGCTCCGAAACCAATTTCTCGTTTCACATGGCGATCGCCAAGGCTGCGGACAACCGGCATTTCTCCGCCTTCTATGAACAGACTTTGATTGGCTCCATTCGAATTGCGCGCGCCTGCTTCGTCAGCGCCGCCAATGAAGACGAAAATGACGTTCGACTGCACCTCGCCGAAACCGTGCGCCAGCATGATCTGATATTCGACGCCATAAAGGCGCATGATGCCGAGCGTGCCGACGAATACGCCACGCTGCATCACAACCTGACCAAACAGCGCATCAAACGAATAATGTTTTCGGGCGCGCCGGTGTTGAACGGAAAGCTAGATCTCGCGGTGGAATGGAATCTCCCCTGAGAGCCATTGCAGGAACAGCGTCGCGGACCGCGAGAGCCGGCGCTGTTGATTGGGAACCACATGCAGGGCAACCGGCAGGATTTCCCCTGCGCCGAATGGCGCTACCAGCCGCCCCGAGGTGAGGTAGGCCGCCGCATAGGTCGACATGACGGCCGTAATGCCGCCAGCGCACGCTGCAATCTCCAATGCCGCTGCCGCATTGTCGGCCTTGATCGGCGCCTTTTGTAGCGCGACGACCATGTTTTCCTGCTTCGCCCAAAGATCCAGTAACTGCATCCTGCCCTGCACATAGACGAGCCGGGCGGCGTTGAACCAGTCTGCACTGGGTCGCGCGCCGGCCTGGCGAGCGGTCTCGGGGTCGCAGAGAAGCATCAGTCGTTCTTCTCCCAATTGCACGGCACCCGTTAGCGGCTGCAACGGATCGAGCGCCAGAATGCTGAGATCCGCCAGTTCCACGTTGGGGTCGGTCCAGATCGTGCTGTTCAGCCGCACCTCGATCCGCGGATGGGCGGCGGAAAAGCGACCCAGATGCCGCGCAAGCCACAGTGTGACGAAGCTGAGCGGGGCTGAAACCGTCACGCTGGTCTGCGCCTGTGCGCCCAGCAGCCCCTCGGTCGCTGCCTCGGCCCGATCCAGAGCCTCGGCTATTCCGGGCAGATAGGCGGTGCCGACTTCGGTCAACTCCAAACCGTTGCTGCGGCGGTGGAAGAGTGGCCTGGTGAAGAATTGCTCCAGCGCCCGAACCCGTTGGCTGATCGCCCCTTGCGTACAATTCAACTCCTCGGCGGCGCGGGTAAAGCTCAGATGCCGGGCTGCCGCTTCAAAGGCTTCCAGATAGATGAGATGCGGCAGGTTTCGCATGATGAAGACCCTCTTGAGGTTTTCCATGCATTACAAAAACGAGGTCACTGGGTAAAGAACGATTTCTTGCGCCAAGCCGGCCTGGCGGGTTTTCTAAGGCTCGATCCCAGCTGCTGAACCGCAGGAAACCATGCCTTTCTCCTTGCTGAAATACGGTCTGCGCGCCAGGCACGCTTCCTTTCGCGACATTCCTCTGACGCCCGAGCTGAAGCGATCCTACGACGTGGTGGTCATCGGCGGCGGCGGTCACGGTCTTGCGGCGGCTTACTACCTGTCCAACGTGCATGGCATTCGCAATATAGCCGTGCTGGAGAAAGGCTATCTCGCGGGCGGCAATACGGCGCGCAACACCACCACGATCCGCTCGAACTACATGACCGAGGAATCGATCCGCTTCTACAAGGAAGGCGTCGAACTCTTTGAGACGATGTCGCGGGATCTCGGCTTCAACGTCATGTTTTCGCAGCGCGGGCAGCTGACGCTCGCGCATTCCGAAGCGACGCTGCGCAGTTTCCATCTGCGTGCCGAGATGGGCAAGCATGTGGGCACCCGCATCGAAGTGGTCGATGTCCAGACGGTGAAGGAGCTTTGCCCGCATCTGAACCTCGATCTCGGTGGCCAGCACGAAGTGATGGGCGGGCTCTGGCATGCCGACGGCGGCACTGCCCGCCATGATGCCGTGGCATGGGGTTATGCCAAGCATGCCAGCGAGCGTGGCGTGGAGATCCACCAGCGTACCGAGGTCACTGGCTTCGAGCGCGCGGGCGACCGGGTCACCCACGTCAAGACCAACCGCGGCGCGATTGCCGCCGGGCAGGTGCTGCAGGCCGTGGGCGGGCTCAATGGCCAGGTCGCCGCCATGGCGGGCATCCAGCTGCCGATACGCTGCTTCCCACTGCAGGCAATGGTGACGCAGCCGTTGAAGCCATTCCTGCACATACTTGTCTCATCCGCCAATTTGCACACCTATCTGGTGCAATCCTCCCGTGGTGAGGTCGTCATCGGGGGCGGCTCCGACCCTTACCAGCTGGCGTCGACCCGCTCGACGCTGGACCAGAAGGAACATCTCGCCGAAGGCGCGCTGCACCTCTTCCCCTTCCTGCACAAGGTTAAGCTGCTGCGGCAATGGGCGGGGATCACCGACATGACGCCGGATTACAGCCCGATCATGGGAGCCTCACCGCTGCAAAACTACTGGCTCGACTGCGGATGGGGAACGTGGGGCTTCAAGGCGACGCCGGTGGCCGGCAAGCGTATGGCCGAGACCATCGCCAGCGGGCGCGTGCCCGATGTCTTGAAACCATTCGACCTGCGCCGGTTCGACAGCTTTGCGCTGCTGAATGAAATGGGCGCCACGGCCGCCAGCCATTGACGAGGCTTCGATGAAACTTCTGACCTGCCCGGTGAATGGGCCTCGCAACATTACCGAATTTCAGTATCTCGGGCCGGTCCGCGCGGCCAGCGCCGAACAGCCCGAGCAACTGATCGAGTCCCTGTTCTACGGAGAGAACCCGCTCGGCGTGATGCGCGAATGGTGGCGGCACACCGCGTCCAACACCGTGTTGATCGCCGAACGCCACACCGTCAGCGACCAGATTGTTGCCACCTATCTTCCCAGCCGAAAGCCCGCCTGACATGACCGAACGGTTGCCGCTTCCCTGGGGATCGCGTCTCGATCGCACCCGCAAGATCCGCTTTGAATTCGACGGCCGCGCGCTCGAAGGTTTCGCCGGCGACTGCATTGCCTCCGCCATGGCTGGAACCGGCCGCTGGATCCTGTCGCGCTCATTCAAATACCACCGTCCGCGCGGAATTCTGACCATGGCCGGGCAGGACGCCAACACGCTGGTGCAGCTGCCGGATGAGCCCAATGTCCGCGCTGATCTGCGCCCGATTGCCGAAGGGTTGAAGGTCACTGCCCAGAACGTCAGCGGAACGGCCGAGCACGACCGTGGCGCGGTGCTCGACAGGCTGGGGCGCTTCATGCCCGTCGGATTTTACTATCGCAGCTTCTTTCGCCCCGGCGCGAAGAGTTGGTTGAAATTCTGGGAGCCGATGATCCGTAAGTCGGCCGGCCTCGGCAAGGTCGATCCGGCCGCCGATCACGGCCACTACATCAAGGAAAACCTGCACACCGACGTGCTGGTCGTGGGCGCGGGCCCGGCCGGTCTGTCGGCCGCCATCAAGGCAGCCGAAGCGGGGGCACAGGTGCTGCTGGTCGATCTGAACCCGGAGCTCGGCGGCGCCCTGACCTATGCGCGCTTCGGGCTCGAGACGGCAGAGGCGGAGGCAACCCTGAAGACGCTGCGCGAAGCGGCCGGAAAGCTCGGCAATCTACGGGTGCTGACCGGTGCGACATGCAATGGCTGGTTTGCCGACAACTGGCTTCCGGTGCTGCAGGGCGAGATGCTCTATCGAGTTCGCGCCAAGCAGGTCGTGGTGGCCGCAGGTTCGCATGAACAGCCGCTGGTGTTTCGCAACAACGACCTGCCGGGTATCCTTTTGTCGTCCGCGGCGCAGAGACTGATGCGCCATTATGCGGTTGGTCCTGGCCAGCGCGCCGTGGTCTTTGCCGGCAACCGGGATGGATATCTCACTGCCCTCGACCTTCTCGACGCGGGCGTATCGCTGTTCGCCGTTCTCGATCCCGCCGCCGATGCGTCCGGCAAGATCCTCGCGAAGCGCCTCATCGAGCGCGGCATTCGGATCATCCCGAACGCTACCGTCACGGAAGCATTGGGGACCGGAGGCAATCGCCATATCCGAGCCATCCGCTTCAGCACACCCGAGCGTGGCGCGGAACAGCTGGACTGCGATCACCTGGTGGTCGCGGCTGGCTACACGCCATGTTACCAGCTCCCCCTGCATGCCGGGGCAAAGCTGGGATTTGACGAGGCCAGTCGGCAATTCGTGCTGAGCAATCTGCCGGAAGCGTTTCACGTTGCCGGATCGGCGGCAGGATATTTCGACCTGAAATCGGTGCTGCGCAGCGGCGAGATCGCGGGCGCGGCCGCAGCGCAGGGCGCCGGCCATGTCTGCGTCCACCCGGACGTCATCCCGGATGCCAGTGCGCCGGAGATGAACTGTCTCCAGGAACTATCCCCCCATCCCAAAGGGCGGGATTTCGTGGATTTCGACGAGGATCTGCAGATCAAGGATATCAAGAATGCCGTCAGCGACGGTTATCGCGAGCTTGAACTGGTGAAGCGCTATTCGACCGTCGGCATGGGGCCGTCGCAGGGCCGGCATTCCGCCCTGGCAACGGCCCGGATCGTCGCTCGGGAGACCGGGCGCAAGGTGGGCGAAGTCGGGATCACCACCTCGCGTCCGCCTTTCGGCCCTGAAAAGCTTGGCCTGCTCGCAGGCCCGAACCATGTGCCCTACCGCCATACCGCCATGCATGCCGAACATGTCGCCGGCGGAGCGAAACTGGCACCGGTCGGGGCATGGTGGCGGCCGCTGCACTACGCCGGAAATCGCGACGTCAAGAAAGCGATCCGGGATGAGGTCACGCTTGTGCGCAATCAGGTCGCCATGCTGGATGTCTCGACCTTGGGGAAGCTGGCGATCCGTGGTCCGGATGCCGGCGCGTTCCTCGACCGGATCTATACGATGGCCCATGCCAGGCAGCCGGTGGGGCGCGTCCGCTACTGCCTTATGCTGAACGACATGGGATCGGTCATCGATGACGGGGTGGCTTTCCGCCTGTCCGAGACCGAATTCTATGTGACCGCCACCACCGGCGCCGTCGCCCGCGTCTTTACCGAGATGCTGTTCCTGAACACGCAATGGGGCATGCAGGTCGATATCCAGAACGTCACCGCCGCGTTCGCCGCGATCAATGTCACCGGACCTGCGGCCCGCAAGGTCCTCAAGGCCCTGGGAGGCGACATCGATCTCTCCCCGGACGGCTTCCCCTATCTCAATGGCCGTAGCGGCGTGATCGGCTTGTGCCCGGCTCGAATCATGCGCATCGGGTTTACCGGCGAGTTGAGCTACGAGCTTCACGTGCCGCAATCTTTCGGAGCGGCACTCTGGCGAAAGCTGCTGGAGGCAGGGGCACCCTACGGTCTGCAACCCTATGGGCTGGATGCCTCGCGTATCCTGCGTCTGGAAAAGGGGCATATCATCATTGGGCAGGATACCGATGCACTCTCGACGCCGGATGAGCTGAGCATGGGTTGGGCGCTGTCCAAGACCAAGGCCCGATATGTGGGGAAGACTGCCGTAGAAGCGCGTAGCAAGCTGGGCCTGAAGCGCAAGCTGTGCGGCTTCGAACTGCCCGAAGGGCACGGCATCCGGCTGGCGGAATCCTGCCTCGTGCTGCGGGACGGACGCCCGGTGGGCTTTGTCACATCGACCTGTTTGTCGCCAACCCTGAACAAATGGATCGGGCTCGCCTATGCCGACCCGCGTGATGCGACGCCGGGATCCAGTCTGCGCATACGGGGCCTGTGTGGCAAGGAACTGGAGGCCAGAGTGGTGCCTACCCCATTCTATGATCCCGAAAACCAACGGCAGGAGATGTAAGATGCTTCCGCGCCCCCATCCTGGAGTCTCAGTCGAGATTGAGCCGAGCTTACGCCACAGCGCCTTGGAGCAAAGCCTTGCGCGGAGAGATGCGCTCCCCGGAGCGCATGAGAACGTCGTTTTCGACTGTACCCAGACGGAGCGTTTTGGGCTGCGCGGGCTAGGTACGATGGACTGGCTCGGTGAAGCAGGTCTATCCGCACCCGAGGCGGTGAATACTGCGCTTACCCTGCCTTGCGGCACGTCGGTGTTGCGGCTGGGCCAACAGGAGGTGCTGCTGACGGCGCCTCCCGGTGGCAGCGGCGCGCGGTTGCGCGAGTTGCGCAAGGCCTGGCACGACAGCGAGCTTGCGGCCAAAGGATACGAAGCCTATCGCGACGAGGGCTGGGCGTGGTTCGTGATATCGGGTCCAGCGGCGCCTGCGTTGATGCGGCGGATCTCGATGGCCGATCTGAGGCCGGAGAGCCTGAAACCCGCTCATCTCGCCCAGACCCGCGCCCTGCATCTGGATGCGGTTGTGGCTCGTTTCGACCGTTTTGGCGCGGTGTCCTACGATATCTTCATCGACATCGCCTCGGCGGCGTTTGCGCTGGATGTCCTGACCGAGACCGCGGCGGGAACGGATGCAGGCTTTCAATTGGCGGCTCTTCACCCCGGGCAAGGGACTGTTCGTGGGAGGCGTGACGCTCCCGTTAGCGTTGGCGGAGCTCGGGTTGATCGATGAGTACGAGTTCGTGGTGCAGCCTAGGCTGGCGGGTCACGGGCCGACGCTGTTCGCGGGATTATCGAAGTATGTCGAGTTGAAGCTCGTGGGCCGGCAAGAGTTCGTCTCAGGGGCGGTCGCGATGCGGCATGAGCCTAGAGCGTAACCCGGCTGCCTGCATGCTGGGGAGCTCCTGTGAGACCGAGTGAAGCGAGTCGACACAGGTGTCCGCTTCTGGCGCGAAGCGGTAGTTCCCGGTCTGAACATTGGCGGACAAAGGCGGCACACTGAAATCGTTCGCCCAAATTCAACTGGACCATTGCCATCGAACGGTCATTTATTGTCTATTTCAGATGTTTAGCGTGATTTTGGTAGCGGGAGAGCGCTACCGCCTTTCCCCACATTCGGAAACCCTGCGATATTTTCTACGGTGTTGAGCGTGATGGACCTGTCTTGTGCTGCAAAGACCGGTGGGAACGGGAAAGTCTGACCCAAAGCCGACGCACGGTTTCCACGACGCGAACGGCAGCTTTGCGCCGCAACTCTGCCGTTGCGGCCATCTTTGCCACTGCCTGAAAGCGGACGCTAGTAGCGACCTAGCGCAGGTCGGTAGGGAAGCGAATCAAAACAGTAGACTCAGTTGTTGTCGATCGCTACCTATAGTCGACCGGAGGATAAGTTGGAGCGCCGTCTCGCCGCCGTTCTTTTCGCTGATGTGGTTGGATACAGTCGGCTTATGGAGGCAAGTGAAGCTGCCACGTTCGCCGCCCTCAGGACTCGTCAAAGCGAAATTCTGGAACCATTGGTAGCTGCGCACAATGGTCGAGTCGTCAAGCTAATGGGCGACGGTATTCTATTGGAATTTCCAAGTGCTGTTAGCGCGGTAGAATGTGCCCTGGGGCTGCAAGGGGCCATGGCCACGGCGAACAACAACGTGGCCCCGGAAAAGCAAGTCCTCTACCGCATGGGAATCAATATTGGCGACGTCATCGCGCAGGGCGACGACATATACGGTGAGGGTGTCAACATCGCCGCTAGGCTGGAGCACGAGGCGGATCCCGGCGGCATCGTAATTTCCGAAATGGTATTTGGACAAGTCCACGGAAAAGGCAATTTCCAGTTCGAAGATTTGGGTGAGCGTTCGCTCAAAAATATTACGCGCCCGCTGCGCATATATAGTGTGTCGGGTGGCCGTTCCTCGGGTACCAGCCGAAATGAGAATCAGCCCAAGAAGGTCGGTCTATCAATAGCTGTTTTGCCGTTCGCAAATATTAGCGGCGATCCAGAACAAGAATATTTCAGCGATGGCATTACGGACGATATTATTACGGATCTATCGAGAATTTCCGCCTTAAAGGTGCTTTCTAGGAGTACGGCGTACTCGTTCAAAGGACGCAAGATCAAGGTCAATCGGATCGCTCAGGAGCTTCAGGTCGCATACGTGCTCGAGGGGAGCGTCCGCAAGTCTGGTGGCCGTGTGCGCCTAAGCGCTCAGCTTATCGACGCGATGAAGGACACTCATGTTTGGGCGGAGCGCTACGACCGCAATTTCAGCGACGTGTTTGCTCTGCAAGACGAACTATCAAGCGCGATTGTTGCTGCGCTGAAAGTTCGTCTGCTTCCCGAGGAGCGCGAGGCGATCGTAACACGCTCCACTCACGATACCGAAGCATATCGACTTTACCTGATGGGCCGTCGCTACTTCGAAATCCGCGGTGCGCGCAACTACGAGATCGCGCTGCGCGCATGCAAGAAGGCAATAGGACTGGATCCAAACTACGCCCGCGCATGGGCGTTATCAGCCCTATGTCTTTGTTACCTAAATTTTTGCGGCAGGACTTCCGATTCTGGATTTGAAGCAGCGAAGAGGGCTCTGGAGCTAGACCCAACTTCGGCGGAGGCCCACGCTGCCATGGGGCGCATCCTAGCTGAAAGAGGAAAGTTCGAAGAAGCACTTGTCTCACACCGGGAATCTCTTAGGTTAGACTCTCACTCATTTGATGTGCATCAGAATTTCGGAACCACGTGTTCCGAGTGTGGCATGAACGTAGAAGCTATAGAGCACCTCGAACTGGCATCTGGCCTGCTCGATACAGATTATACCGCACTCAATTTGATGGCCTTAGCCCTGAAATCACTGGGTCGACACGAGGAGTCGACTACCGCCACATACCGCGCGCTAGAGAGAATCGAAAAAGCGGTAGCCGCGCGTCCTGACAACGCGAATTCCCTTGCGCACGGGGCTTTAGCTCTAGCCCGTCTAGGTGAAAGAGAGCGCGCAGGCGAATGGATTGAGAGGGCCTTGATTATCGATCCCGATGACGCAACGGACCAATATAATCTCGCCTGCGCCTTGGCGCAAATAGGAGAGATAGATAAGTCTATAGATTTGTTGGAAGCATGTGTTCCAAGGATGCCTCAAGAGTTTGCCTTATGGATCCCGAAGGATCTCGATCTCGCACCGGTCCGAGATCACCCTCGCTACGTCGTCTTGTCGGAAGCTTGCCAGGCGAAGTTGCAGCAAGGCGCAATGGGACATGCCGTGTGACTTGCATAGAGATTCCCTATGTGAAATCGCGAATGATCGGATTATCCATTGCGGCCCGAAATTCGGCGAAGAAAATCGTTTCCTCGAACTCAAATAGTTGATTTTTAGGCAACTGCCCTGTTTCCAAGTATTGGTTCATTGCAGCTAGTAACTCAAGGGCGTCTCGCTTTTTCTGGTCGACTCGGTTTTGCGAGAACCAATTAGTCACTTCGGTGTTGATTCGACCATCTGGTGCGCAGCGCACGTTGTAAGCATCGATCGCGTTAGCAAGATTTCTGCGCGCATAATATGTTGCTGAAGCGATTTCTTCGATTTCACGGGCTGCTCGCGTCGCGATCTTGTTGAGAGCGACGGCTTCTCTCAAAGTGTATCGTATGTTGATTAGGGCCTCCGAGGTTTGTGGGAAGCCAAGCTCCGCAGGGCCGTGTTCAATTGCAACCTCATCATCGCGCGTTATTCGCCCGCTAACAAAGTCGTGAAAGATCGCTCCAATTCCGATCATCCCGCATGGGTAGAGTTCTGCGGCCCGGATCGCGCCCATGCTTGCGGCGCCAAAAACAGCACATCCGCCGTTCAGCGCCCAAAGAATCTCTTTGTGCAGGACAGACGGAACAGTCCTGAAGCATCCGTCAATAAGGCCAATCATACGCGCGCCGGCCGCTGCGGCACGGTAAATGTCTCCGCGTTGTGCTGGTGGGCGCCAATCAAATGATGCGCCCTTGGGAACCGATCGCAACGTGGGCCCAACAAATAGGACAGGTTTCATTGCGAAAGCTTAGCCGCTCTTGCGCGTCGGCCCTTTGTGTATCCCACGGCATACGGATAGGTTTCCAAGCCAGGCACTACTACCCTAACAAACGAAAGGTGCGAGGAGCGGCTCTTTAGATCAACAACAATGGCTTGTCGAAAGCCCGCCACAACAAGGCGACTGACCAGCCATTTCAGCAGTCCTGACGCTGTTCGGTCCGAGCACTCTGAATCGCGAAGCCGTATCTCTGCGGTCCAAGTGTCGTTCGGCGCTTTGGCGGAATAGTGGCGTGGTCTCAGGTCGTCGCGGGCCCCCGAAATCAAAAGAACGCGGGTTTGAATAGCCTCAAACAATGCACGCCGGAGAGCTATGGCGGGTAGTGGATGGCAACCTGCTCCATCCGTGGCGACGGGGATGCCTACAGGCCCCTTTTCACGCTCGACCAAACGACAATAGTAGCAAGGCACGCCAATCTCAGTAGTTATGTCCCAAGCAGTGACGGCAATGCCAAGGCTCCGACACCTCGCATATTGGTTCTGGGATTCGTCGTCTTCGATGGCCCTCCAATCGACCCTTCCAAAGCTGCCCGGCTGCGATGCCTTGAAGAGAGCGATGGCATCACCCTCGATGACCTCGCACAATGCATGAGTTGCCGCATCATTGTAGCAGCTGCCCCCGCCAAGCCCGTTGCTGCAGACCACAAAGCCGTCATTTTTCTGCAACGTCTCGCTTCTGAAATCGGTGTGCACTAGTCCGAAAGGAACGGCTGCGGTTTCGCCTGAGATCAACTCTAACCCTGTCGCCATACGCAGCCATGGCTTTGCTGCCTTAGGGGCTTCTTTGTCAACTGTGTGCGGGAGGTCTGATAGATCGGGAACTACGCAATCACGGGGAAGCTCGCCAAACGGAATCCAGTCAGCAAATCGCTCTGCATGGAAAATCTCCAACCCTTCCATCAGTCCAGAGATACACGCCTGTGAAATCGTCGAGCCCTTTCCAGATGAAACTGTAAGGGCCCGTGAATTTGGGCGAACCACTGACGTAACGCAGAGTCCAATTTCGTCCAATCCAGTTATGTCTGCCACCCTGGTAATGCCGGCCTCCGGTATCAATTCCCAGCATGCAGCTAATGCAGGACTGAGGGTCGCGGAACCACGGAGGACGGCTGCGGATGAAGAACAAAGGACTCGTTCCGCAGCGCAATTCTCTCGCCCAAGGGTTTGCTTGCGCACCACCGCTTCACGAGACCGCTAGTTGCGGCCCATGATAACCATACCGTCACCAATTGTGATCGGTTCATAAATCGGCACCGTTCCTTTCCCTCCAAGCCGAAGCTGAACGGCACCGGAAATGTTGATGACATTGCCACGTATCGAATCTAGCGCTTTCGTAATTTGCTCATCGACATACTTCCACCTTTTGTCGCCGAGATTCCGGTCGAATCCGACAAGTGCGTTCCCCGGAATTGCGTAAAGTCTCTTGTCCGCCTCACCTCCACCAGCGTCAATCGGCTGAATGTCCACTTGGACAAAAAGCGTTCCGTTTATGGTTCGCTTCTCATCATCACTTAGCTTATCGCCTACGAAGTAGCTGAAAAGAGCTGCCCGAAATTGCAACAAATCCTTGTCAGAAGATCTTATCGCATGAAGGTCCGCTCGTGCCAGCGCCGCGCGATTTAATACAATCGGCACGTAGCCAGCGACGAAATCATTGAAATCCTTGCAGTCAGATTGACGAATGCCACCGTTGACCTTTGGAGACTCGCCTGCTTCAAGTTTCTTCTTCGATTCTTTATTGTCTTCGAAAAAGTACGTCATATGATCGATTTCTTTGGGGGAACCGGCATCCAACCAATTTTTGTATCGGACGTAGAACTCCTCGTTTCCCTCTTCAATCCATTTATCGACATCCGGATCGGCGGTATAAGTTGCACAGAAGTTAGGATCACCTGCAGGCATATTTCCCTCCTCATCAACAGAATTAGGTCGTATAGAAGCCGAGGCTGCGTGTCAGCATTTTTTACTAGTCCGGTTGCGGTACAATGCGGTTTGTGCCATCTTCGTGTGCATTCGGGTAGCCGAAAAATATGAGCACACCGTCGCCCATGTATTTGGCGATGAAACCGCCGAGCCTACTTCCTCAGTCACCGCCGACTGATAGCTGGCGATTACCTGCCGGAAGTCCTCTGGATCGAGCTCTACAGAAAGTTTGGTTGACCCGACCAGGTCACAAAACATCACCGTCAACTGACGGCGCTCTGCCACCCTATCATCGGCGCCTGTGTCTTTGCTGTAGGTGACAACGGCAGGCTCAACACGCAGTGCCGCAATCTCGGAAAGCAGCTTACGTCGATGGCCAACGAGGGCAACACCAAGATCCTTTAGATCGTCAGTGGTCAAATGATGCAATATCTCGGCATCGACAGCGTTCTCCTCGAACGCAGCTGCGTACTGGCCAAGGCCTAAGCTTCGCAGCCAACTGCCAACGTCCATGGACGTCCCCGATTGGAGTGATCCGCAAGAACTTAGTGTAATCGAGCTGGAGCGAAGGAACTAGCACCTACTGCCCGTTAGTCCGCCGCCGAGTGTTCGAACATCATCGAGCGTCCGCGTTGGGTCAACTCGCGATACGGACCTTGGAGGTTGAGCGCCCGCTATCGTTCTTCGCTGCACCACAAGCAGACATTCTGCTTCCGGCCAAATTGTCGCCTTTCGAGAACTGGCGGCGAATGACTGCTACGGGCGCTTCCACGCTGTTCCGGGAGCTCGCATGCTCCTTTCCGTCCAAAAACGTTGATCCGCGGGCGGACGTTGCCCCGGCGGCTATCCAACCTGACCAGCCGGCGCGCGTCGCCGGGCGGTCGTTGGCGGCTTCAGCGCGGCTTCACCAGGAGCGGGAACGCTCCTCTGCGGACCAATGATGCACATAGCATCGCATACTCAGCGACAATCCGTCACCGTTCGCCGTCGACCGCGTTCGGTCTTCAGCCCGAATGACTGCTCGTGACCGATATGGGCATCCTGTTGGTAGCGTCGTCGTGCAGCATTGAAATTATTGAGTAATTTTGTCTGGAGGCGCTACCACATATGCGCGATTTACTAGTTATTTCAATAGCTTATTATTTTGGTAGCGGGAGGGCGCTGCCACCTTTCCCGACACTCATCCAACAGTCAGTTCAGGCTTCGCTGCTAAGGCTAAGCCAAACTAGCTAATCTGCGAATCTGGGTCGAGAGCGCGTGCCAACTGAAGAACGTAGGTCCCTGGGTTGGTATCCTGTCGTCACCTCTTCAGGCTGAATGTCAGGAACGCGCCTCAAATCGGACATTAGCCAGGATTGAGTCGTCCGAAAGCCGCCATACATCCAGGCCGAACTCTAGCAGCTTCGTGCTCCCCAATTCGGCCCAGTCGCCCACCAGCGGTCAAATGGAAGCATGGAGCGCTGATGGTCGGCAGTTGTGTCTTTAAGCGGTGCGACTGAAGCGATCGACCCTGAAATCATCGAGCGGCGTTTCGCAGCGGTCGGTCATGATGAGCTCGGCCATGGCGTCGCCCACGCCCGGACCGAGCTGGAAGCCGTGTCCGCTGAAACCGAAGGCGTGGAACAGACCCGTCGTCGTCGCCGAGCGTCCCATGACCGGCAGCATGTCCCGCATATAGCCCTCGCAGCCGGACCAGGTGCGGATGACCGCGACCTGAGCAATCGACGGCAGAAGGCGCGCGACGGCGCGCAATTGCGACGGAAGGCGCATGGGATCGGCGGCCGCATGGCCGGGATCCAGGTCCACCGCCACCCTTTCGGCGGCGCCGCCGAAGACGATGTTGCCCCGCTCGACCTGGCGCAGATAGGCGCCATGGTCCTTGTCGCGGGTCCAGATGCCGACCACCGGCAGGATCCGATGCGGCAATGGCTCGGTCACGCCCATCTGCGGGCCGCGGGCGTCGAGCGGAACATCGTCCCCGAACTGCGCGGCGATGCGAGCGCCCCAAGCGCCGGCGGTATTGAGCAGGCACTCGGCAGCGAACGTGCCCTTTGGACTGGCGATAAGGAAACCGGAGCCCGTGTAGGTGATCTTCTCGACCTGAGCTCCCTCAACGATTTCCGCGCCGAGCTTGCGGGCCGCCTCGGCAAAGGCAGGGGCGATCAGCCGCGGATTGCTGCTGCCATCTTGCGGAGAGAACGACGCCGCGATCGCTTCGGGACCGAGGCCGGGAAAGCGGGAACGTAACTCGCGCGAGCCAAGTTCTTCCAGTTCGAGCCCCCAGGGCCGCGCCGCCTCGGCATAGGCCCGCATGTCGGCGAGACTGCCTTCATCGAAGATCAGCCGGATATGACCGGTGGCGCGGAATTCTACGTCGCGGCCAAGCATCTTCTCGGCCTCGCCCCATAGGCTGAGCGAGCGGTGGGCCAGCGGAAGCTGAGACAGATGGCGTCCCGTGCGCCGGATGTTGCCGAAGGAGGCGACAGTTGCCCCGGTGCCGATCCGGTTGCGCTCGATCAGCGTCACGCGTGCGCCACGCTTGGCGAGGAAATAGGCCGAAGCCGCCCCCATCAGTCCGCCGCCCAGCACGATCACATCCATAGTGGCCCCTTGCAAACAGCAACCTTTGCCTGCCCGATCTTGTCGGCGCCGCGGCATTGCGTCAAAGATGGGTTTGGACAAGAACCATAAGCTTTACCTATGGAGTGGCAATGCGGGCGCGGCAGCTCGAAGTGTTCATCGCCGTCATGCGCGCGGGTACAGTCACCGCCGCGGCGCGGATGCTGAACATCTCCCAACCTGCTTTGAGCCAGATCCTGCTCCACACCGAAGACGAACTCGGCTTCACGCTGTTCGAGCGGGTCAAGGGCCGGCTACGGCCGACCCCGGAGGCGCTTGAGATATTCGCCGACGCCGAGAGGCTGTCGGCTGGGCTGGAAGGCTTGCGCCGCAAAACCACCGACTTGCGTCTCGGCCGGACTGGGCTGGTGCGGGTCGCGGCTTCGCCACCGCCGGCCATGGCGATATTGCCGCGCGCTTTCACCGGATTCCGGGCGCAACATCCCAATATTTTGCTGCGTTCCCATATGGCGCCGATCGCCGCGATCATCGACATGCTGCGCGCCGGCGATGCCAGCCTCGGCGTGGCCATGGACGACCGCCTGCCTCCCGATATCGAGGCGGAAGTGATCGGCAGCGTCGGCTTCTCATGCCTGCTCCCTGCCGCGCATGCGTTGGCCAGAAAAACCGAGCTGACGCTCGCCGATCTCGTCGGCGAGGAATTGATATCCTATCGCGGAAACACCCGTCCCGCCGACGAACTGGCCCATGCGGCCCGCGCGCAGGGTGTGGCGCTTTCGCCGTCGCTCGAGATCGACGTATCCATCTCCGCGGTCGGCTTCGTCCAGGCCGGTCTGGGCATCGGCCTCGTCGACGCGCTGCTGCCGTGGCACCAGTTTGCCGGGCTTGCCGTCAGGCCGCTCGCGGCGGGGACGCAATTTCCGATCGCGCTGCTGACCTCGCGCACCCGGGCTCTTTCGCGGGCTGATGAGATGATGCGCGAGCAAATCCGTACGGCCTGTTCCGCCGTCCTGGGCGAAGACGGCACAAGGGCATAAGCAAGACTTATATCCTTGCCCGTCATACGTCTTGGACCCGGACCGTCCGGTCGTGCCAGCTTTGCGTTGGCAGACAGGAAGGGACGCATCATGGACAGTGCCATCGCGGCGGATGCAGCGCAGAACGGGGCCGACTGGAAGGTCGGCGTCGATATCGGCGGGACATTCATCGATTTCTGCGCGCTCGAAGCCCGTTCCGGTCGGGTCGCCTCGTTGAAAGTGCTGACGACGCCGGAAGATCCGGGTGCCGAGTTGATGACGGGCCTCACCCTTCTGGCCGAACGCGAAGGCTTCGATCCTACGCGCATGACGCGCTTCGTGCACGGAACGACCGTCGGCATCAACACGATCATCCAGCGCAAGGGCGCGCCGCTGGCGCTGTTCACCAATGCCGGCTTCGAGGATGTGATCGAACTCGCGCGGCTGCGAATGCCGGACATGTATTCGCTGTTCTGCTCGCGGCCGGACCCGCTGATCTCGCGCGACATGGTTTTCGGCATTCCGGTCCGCATGCGTGCCGATGGAAGCGAATCCCAGGCACCGGACATGGCGGCGGTGGAGAGGGCGGTGACAGTGGCGAAGGCAAGCGGGGCGCAAGGTATCATCGTGTCCTTCCTCCATTCCTGGCGCAATGCCGCGCAGGAAGCCTCCGTCAAGGCGACGATCGCGCGTCTTGCGCCCGACCTCTTCGTTTTCTCCTCGGCCGAGGTGTGGCCGGTCATCCGCGAATACGAGCGCAGCTCGACGGCCATTCTCAATGGCTATGTCCATCCGCGTGTCGCAGGCTATCTGACGGCGCTGGAAGTGCGGCTGAAGGGTCTCGGCGCGCCAGCCCGCCCCATGCTGACGAAGTCGAATGGTGGGCTGATGAACGCTGCCGAAGGCAAGCACGCCTGCGTCAACATGCTGCTGTCGGGAACGGCCTCCGGCGTCATCGGTGCCTCATGGCTGGCGCGTCAGGCAGGCGAAGACAAGGTTCTTACCCTCGACATCGGCGGGACCTCGGCCGACTTTGCGCTCATCATCGGCGGCGAAGCGCAGTTCGGCACCGGTGAACTGATCGGCGAATTTCCGCTGCACATCCCCTCTGTGTCGGTGAGCTCGATCGGTGTCGGTGGCGGCTCGATCGCCAGTGTCGACGCGCAAGGGGTACTGCGTGTCGGGCCGGAGTCGGCCGGTTCGACGCCAGGACCGGCATGCTACGGCCGTGGCGGCGAGCAGCCGACGGTGACGGACGCCATGGTGGTGTGCGGATGGCTCGGTCACAGCGAGATGGCCTATGGCCAGCTCAGGATCGATACTGGATTGGCGCATCGCGTGGTTGGCGAGCTTGCGGCCCGGCTCGGCCGGGCGGTCGAGCAGACCGCGCAGGCGATCCTCGACATCGCGGTGTCGGAAATGTTCGTCGAGGTCGAGAAGCTCGCCTCGCGGGCCGGCGTGGACCTGCGCGATTTCACGCTGATGCCTTTCGGCGGCGGCGGTCCGATGCTTGGCGCCTTCCTTGCACGCGAGCTTGGGATGAAGCGTGTCATGGCGCCCCGGCGTCCCGGCGTGGTGTCGGCGCTGGGCGGGCTGGTGGCGGACCTGCGCGGGGACTTCATTCGCACCGTCTTCAGCCCGCTATCGGGCATGTCGCTTGCAGGAATTCGCGAGGCCTTCGAGGCCCTCGCGCGTGAGGGTCGCGACTGGCTTGCGGCGCAGGGGCACGACGCACCGGCGGAACTCAGTCTTTCCTGCGACATGCGCTATGTCGGGCAGAGTTATGAGATCGAGGTCGTCCTTCTGCCGGAATGGCTGACGGACGGCAATGTGGCCGCCATCGAGCAGGCCTTCCATCTCACCCATGAGCAGCTCTACGATTTCCACGACCCTGACGGCGAGATCGAGCTTGTGAATGTCCGGCTGTCCGCCGTAGGCGCGGGGCCGAAACTCTTCTTCCCGGAGGTCGATGCGATCGACGCCCCGGCCATTCCGGCGCGCCGGCTCCCGGTCTACACGGGCGTGAGCGTCGAGACCATCGACCTCCACGACCGGCAAATTCTCGTGCCGGGCAGCACGTTCCTCGGGCCTGCCGTGGTGGTGCAGGAAGACACGACCTTTGCCATTCCCGCCGGAACCCAGGCACGGGTCGACCGCCATCTCAATCTTCTGCTGACCTTCCCGGAGTGATGCCTTGTTTGACCGGACAAACCTGCAGGTTCTGGCGAACCATGCCCGCGCGGCGGCCGAGAACATGGCCCACACGCTGCACCGCACCGCGCACTCCGCCTTCGTCAAGGAGACGCAGGATTTCACGGTGATGCTGATGGACCGCTCGGGGGCGACCTTCGCCGTGCCGATGGAGCTCGGCGCCACCTGGTATCCGGGGCTTACGTATCACCGTGCGATCGCGATGGTCGACGACTACCGGCCAGGCGACGTCGCCTTCACCAACGATCCTTATTCCGGCCACGTCGCCACGCACGCGCCCGACACGCATCTGTGGAAACCGGTCTTCGTCGATGGTGAGATTGTCGCCTGGACCGGGGGGCACATCCACAACACCGACATGGGCGGGGCGGTGCCGGCTTCGCTCAGCCGGGCGCTGACCGAAATCCATCAGGAAGGCATCCGCTTTCCCCCGATGAAGCTGGTGAGGGAGGGCGTCTTCGACGAGACGATCCTGCGGATCATGAGCACCAATGTGCGCAAGCCCGACCTCAACATCGGCGACATCAAGGCGCTGGTCGGCGCGCTCAACACCGGCGAGCGCAAGATCCAGGCGATGGTGAGGAAGTTCGGCAAGGCCGGCTTCATCGAAGGCGTTTGCGCTCTTCTCGACCATGCCGAAGCGCAGGCGCGCGACGTGCTGCGCTCCATGCCTGACGGCACTTGGGAATTCGCTGACTATGCCGACGAGGATTCGGTCGAGGCCAATCCCTGCCGGCTTAAGCTGACGCTGACAATCAGGGGCGACGAAGCAGTGCTCGACTTCACCGGGTCCGATCCGCAGCTCGGCTCGTCGCTCAACGTGCCTTCCGGCGGTGACCCGCGCCACACCATGCTGCTGGTGGGCGTCTACTATGTGCTCTACACGCTCAACCCGAAGATCCTGCTCAACACGGGCCTTACCCGGCCGTTCACCTGCATCGCGCCCCAGGGTTCGGTGCTCAATCCGGTCCACCCGGCCGCGGTGGGCATGCGCTCGCTCACCTGCGCCCGGCTGCGGTCGGTCATCTTCGGCGCCTTCTCGCAAGCAGTACCGGAGCGCCTGCCTGCGGCTCCAGCCGGCAACAACTGCATCGTCAACGTCATGACCACGGACGAGCGGACGAGCCGGACCATCATCACGGCGGTGAACCCCGTGGTGGGCGGCGGCGGCGCGATGCCGCATCGCGATGGGACCAACGGATCGGGCGCCGATGCCGCCTATCTCAAGAACACGCCGATCGAGATCACCGAGACCGAGACCCCGGTCGAGTTCGTGAAATACGGGCTCGCCAGGGACAGCGGCGGTGCGGGCCGTTGGCGCGGCGGGCTGGCGACCGAGATGGCCTTCCGTGTCTTCGCCCCCGACTCCAGGATCACGGCGCGCAACCGCGACCGCAGCTTCTTTCGTCCCTGGGGCGTGCTGGGCGGCAAGGCGGCCGGCCTGTCGGACATGGTCGTCAATCCGGGGACCGAGCACGAGCGGCGGCTGGGCAACATCGACACTGCGGTCCTGCAGCCTGGCGACGTGCTCGATATCCGCTCCGCCGGAGGCGGCGGGCGCGGCGATCCGCATGAGCGTGAGCCCTGGCAGGTCGTGCAGGACGTGCGGCGCGGCTATGTCTCGCCGGCTGCTGCCGAACGCGACTATGGCGTCGTCATCCGCGGCGGCCAAGTCGACGAACAGGCGACGCAAAGGCTGCGCGCGCGGCAGCGGCCGGCCCCCGGCCATTTCCATTTCGGTCTGGAGCGTGAGGGCTACGAAGCGCAATGGACGCCGGCCGCCTATGACCGGCTCACCGCCATACTAAGGGACCTGCCGATCCACTGGCGGTTCTTCGCCAAGACGGAGATCTTCCGTCGCATGAAGGGGCGCTCGGGGCCGGAGGGCGTCCAGGCGGCGTTCGATGCGGTCTGCGAACGGTTCCCCGAATTGCCTCGTCCTGGCCCGGTGCGAGAGGCAGCGGAATGATCACGGCCGGCCGCATCGTTCGGCTGGCCGAGCGCGACCGTGCGCAGCTGCATTTCTTTCTCGACGGGCAGATGCGTACTGCACTGGCGGGCGACACCGTGCTGACCGCCATGCTGGCTTCAGGGCACGCGTTGCGAAAGTCCGAGTTCGGACCCGAGCCGCGGGCCGGTTTCTGCCTGATGGGAGCCTGCCAGGATTGCTGGGTGTGGCAGGACGAGGGACCGCGCATGCGGGCGTGCTCGGCACTTATCAGGGAAGGCATGCGGTTGCGCACAACGGAGCCGGAGAGCTGGCCGTGAGCGAGACCTTACCGCCGCGGATCGTGATCGTGGGCGCCGGTCCGGCCGGCATAAGGGCCGCCGCGACGCTGGTAGAGGCCGGGCTCCACCCGGTGGTGATCGACGAAGGGCAGCGCGCAGGCGGCCAGATCTATCGGCGCCCGCCTGCCGGTTTTACCCGCACAGCGGAGCAACTCTACGGGTCGGAGGCGGCGAAGGCGGGCGCCCTGCATGCGCTCTTCGACCGATTGGCCAAACCGGGGCGCCTTACACATTGCGCGGCGAACTCGGTCATCGCAGTGCAGGAGGGTCGGCTGCACGTGCTGGGAGAGTGTGGCGTGCAGGTGATCCTCTATGACCGCCTGATCCTTGCGACCGGCGCATCCGACCGTGTCGCTCCGGTCCCGGGCTGGCAGAGCGCCGGCGTCTACAGCCTTGGCGCGGCACAGATCGCGCTCAAGGCGCAGGGCGTGGCGCTTGGGCGGCGGATCGTACTGATGGGGTCGGGGCCTTTGCTGACGCTGGTCGGCGCCCAGCTCGTCAAGGCTGGAGCCGATGTGGCAGCGGTCCTGGACACCTCTCCCTGGCATCAGCAGATGCGGGGGCTCTGGAAGCTTGCCGCCCGGCCGCTCGTCGCGCTGCGCGGTCTGGCCTTGCGGGCGCGGCTCGGCGGCCGCTACCATGCGGGCGTGACGCTCGAACGGATCGAGGCCGACGGGCAGGGTGTCACAGCGATGCGCTGGCGCGACGCCGGAGGTCGGGAGCGCCGGACCCCATGCGACATGATCGGCATGGGCTGGCACCTGCGTGCGGAAACGCATCTGGCCGACCTTGTGGGATGCGCCTTCACCTATGACGAGGAGTGGCGGCAATGGCTGCCAAAGAGCGACGAGATGGGTCGGGCCGGCAACGGAGTCTATCTTGCGGGCGATGGGGTTCGTCTTCTGGGTGCGGACGGCGCAGAAATCGCTGGACGTCTCGCGGCGGCGGCATGCCTTGCCGATCTCGGACATCCGGAGCCTTCCGCCAGCGCCGATCTGCGCAAGCTCGCGAGGCTCGGGCGCTTTGCCCGTGGACTGGCTTGCGCCTTCCCCTGGCCGGACGAAATGGTGCGGGCACTGCCCGACGACGCGGTCGTCTGCCGCTGCGAAAATGTGAGTGCCAAAGCCGTGCGCGAGAGCGCGGATTTCGGCGGCGGCGAGGCTAACAGGGTGAAATCCCTCTCACGTGTCGGCATGGGGCGATGCCAGGGGCGCTACTGCCAGTTGGCTGCCGTCGAACTCGTCGCGGCGCAAGCCGGCTGCACACCCGACGCTGTCGGCCGGTTCCGCGGGCAGGCCCCTGTCCGCCCGGCGCCCGTGGGTGCTTTTCTTCGAGATGGCTGATGCGAACGTCACATCGCTAACGGAGGTGGGGTTCTGCCGCTCTCTAGAAGTCGGCGACCTTGCCCCAGGCCGACGCCTCGAAGCGCCGTGGATCATAGGATGTCGCATCGACGATCGGTTCCGAACCGGTCACCAGATCGGCGACGAGATGGCCGGCGCCGGGCCCGATGCCGAACCCGTGCCCCGAAAATCCGGCAGCCAGGAAGAAACCGGGAACGGTGTGGATCTCACCGATGGCAGGCACGCCGTCCGGCGTGCTGTCGATGTAACCGGCCCAGGCCGCACTGATCCTGGTCTGGCGCAGAGCCGGCAGCAGTTCGAGAGCCCGGGCGTGGGTCAGGCGGATCGTCGCCCTATCCGGAACAGGATCGAGGATGCGCATCCGCTCCATCGGCGTCGGCTGGTCAAGCCGCCAGTGTCGGAGCGTTTCGTGGCCCGAGCGCATGGCCTGCAGCCCACCTGGCGCGAGGCTTCGCCACCGCTTCAGGAACATCGGCAGGAACTGCGACGAGAAACGCAGCTGCTGCGGCGTCACATCCACGCGGCCGCGTCCGCTTATGGCGAGTGTGTAGCCGCCGTCGCTGCGACGCGTGGCCGAGATCCTTGCCGTGTGCAGCGCATCCGGCAGACCTTCAGCGCCGGGCGAGACGGACAGGATGGAGGAACGGATCGACGCCTCCGGAAAGCGGAAGCCGAACTGATGGCAAAACGAGGAGGCCCAGGCGCCGCCGGCCAGGATCGCCACCTTGGTCCGGATGGTTCCGCTTTCCGTGACCACGCCGCTCAGGCGGCCGGCCTCGGTCTCGATACCGCGCGCAGCGCAATTCTGGTGCACGGTGCCGCCGAGCTTGAGGATGGCACGGGCGACCGAGGGCGCTGCGCGCGACGGGTCGGCGGTGCCGTCGCTCGGCGAGAAGACGCCGCCCTTCCAGGTCCGGCCCGTGGCGCGGCCCCGCTCGCTGGCCCCAGCGCTGTCGAGCATGTGCGTGGTCACGCCCGCCGTCCTGGCGAAGTCACGCCAGCGCGCCCAGCCGGCCAGTTCCGCCTCGTCATTGCTGAGATAGAGCAGGCCGCAACGGCGAAATCCGGTGTCCTCGCCGGTTTCCGTCGCGAAGCTGTCCCACAGATCGAGGCTGCGGGTTGCCATCGGCAGCTCGCGCGCGTCGCGGTTCTGCTGGCGGCACCATCCCCAGTTCCTGGAGGACTGCTCGGCGCCGATGCGTCCCTTTTCGACAAGCGCGACCTTCATGCCGCGCCTGGCCAGATAGTAGGCCGCGAAGACACCGACAATGCCGCCGCCGATCACCACCGCGTCCGCGGACTGTGGCAGTTGGCCAGATGTCTCGATTTGCTGCAGCGGCGCGCGCATGGTCTCTCTACCTTGAAGCGCCAATCTAGCGCGTTGCGCAGGCAGCCGCTGCTGCAGTTGAGGTCGAAGCAGAATTTTATTCCGGCAACCAGGCTGAAATCGGGAGTCGCTGCGTTTCAAAGCGGTGCCCGCTCGGTTGGACAGGCCAGCGGGCTGTGGTAGTGTCGATGGAAATTAGTACGGCAGCATTTTGTGCTGTGGCATGCGATCTTCGGAGACGGCCGTGAAACTGGATCGGATCGACATCAAGATTCTTCACGAATTGCAGAAGAACGGCCGCATCACCAATGTGGAACTGGCTGATCTGGTGCATCTGTCGCCAAGCCCGTGCCTGATGCGGGTCAAGAAACTGCAGTCGGAAGGTTACATCGAAGGCTATTCTGCGCAGGTCAACATCGGCAAGCTTGGCCAGACGCTGACCGTGTTCACCGAAATCACCTTGAAGAACCATCGCCAGGTGGACTTCGCCCGCTTTCTCGCCGTGGTGGAGAAGATCGACCAGGTCATCGAATGCCACCTCGTGTCGGGCGGCTACGACTATCTGATGAAATTCGTGACCGCCGGCATCGGCGAGTACCAGACGATCATGGAGCGGCTGACCGACATGGATATCGGCATCGACAAATACTTCAGCTTCGTGGTGCTGAAGTCGCCCATCGTCAAGGCGCACATGCCGCTGCCCAGCCTGTTTCCGATGTAGTTAGAGCAATTCCAGAAAAAGTGTGAAACGGTTTTCCGTCCGGAATTGCGTCAAAAACAAAGAGATAGAGCGGTTCGCCGTTTCCGTAAAACGGCGAACCGCTCTATCGGTGTCCGTACTGGCTGACGAGCTCGGGGTCGCGGACGAGGCCGTCGAGCCAGGTCGGGTCGAGCTTCGGCACTGAGGAGAACAGAAGCTTGGAATAGGGGTGGGTTGGCGCCGTCAGCTTGTCGGGTGTGATCTGCTCCACCCGCTCCCCATTATACATGACCATGATCTCGTCGCAGATGGCCTCGACCACGGAGAGGTCGTGGCTGATGAAGATGTAGGAGAGTCCCAGTTCGCGCTGCAATTCCTTGAGCAGCTCTATCACTGCGGACGCTACCACTGTATCGAGCGCCGAGGTGATTTCATCGCAGATGATGAGCTTGGGGTTGGCCGCCAGGGCGCGCGCGAAGTTCACCCGCTGCTTCTGGCCGCCAGAGAGCTCCGATGGGTGCCGGTAGCGCAGCGTTCTCGGCAGGCGCACCATATCGAGCAACTCGTCGACGCGCTTCGAGCGCGCCTGCCTGTCGAGCCGGTGATAGAAGGCCAGGGGGCGGGAGATGATGTCTTCCACGGGCTTCGCCGGATTGAGCGCGGTATCGGCATATTGGAACACGATCTGCATCTCGCGCAGCTGGTCCTGGCTGCGTTTCCTGGCGGAGCGTTGCAGATCCTTGCCGTCGAAGACGATGTCGCCGGCCGCCGCCGGATGGATGCCGGCGATGACGCGCGCCAGCGTCGATTTTCCGCAACCGGATTCGCCGATGACCCCGAGATTGCGCCCCTTCTCGACGACCAGGCTGACGGAATCGACCGCGCGGATAAGTGGCAGTCCGTCAGCCCGCACCGCGCCATAACCTGCCGTCACATTGTCGATGCGCAGCAGCTGCTTTGTCCCGGCATCCGCGTCCGCATGCGCTTGCCGCGGCTTCGGTTCGAAGGCGGCCAGCAGTTCGCGCGTGTAGGGATGTTGGGCAGCCGAAAGGATAGCCGCCGTAGTGCCGGTCTCCTGCACTTCGCCGCCTTTCAGCACCACGATGCGGTCGGCGATCTGTGCAACGACCGCGAGGTCGTGGGAGACATAGACACCCGCTACCCCGCCCGCCCGCATGACCGACTTGAAGGCCTTCAGCACGTCGATCTGCGTCGTCACGTCGAGTGCCGTCGTCGGCTCGTCGAAGATGACCAGCTTGGGATCGCTGATGAGCGCCATGGCCGCCGACAGCCGCTGCAACTGCCCGCCCGAAACCTGGTGCGGATAGCGGGCGCCGATCCCTTCCGGATCCGGCAACGACAAGGCCCTGAACAGCTCGACCGCGCGCTGGCGGGCCCGCTCTGGCGGCATCAGCTTGTGGATCCGTGTGACTTCGATCACCTGCTCCATGATCGTGGATGAGGGGTTGAAGGAGGCGGCGGCACTTTGCGGAACATAGGCGATATCGGTGCCGCGCAGCCTGGCACGTTCCTTTTCGGAAAGTGCTGCCATGTTCTTGCCGTTCACGTTGATCTCGCCGCCGGTGATCCGGCAGCCGGGGCGCGCATAGCCCATGAGCGAAAGCGCCACCGTGGTCTTGCCGGAGCCGCTTTCGCCGATCAGGGCGACGATCTCGCCGTCGGCGATGTCGAGGCTGACGCCCTTGATGATCTCGACAAGCCGTCCGGAGTCGGTCTTCGCCTCGATCTTCAGGTTCCTGACCTCGACGAGATTGCTCATGCGTCCCGGTCCCTGATCTTCTGCGGCAGGTTGTCGATCAGCAGGTTGACGCTGATGGTGAGGCTGGCGATGGCCAGCGAGGGCACGATGACGGCGGGGGCCGCGAAGGGCAGGCCGCCGATGTTCTCGCGCACCAGCGCGCCCCAGTCGGCGAGCGGGGGCTGGAGGCCGAGCCCCAGGAAGGACAGGCCGGAGAGCAAAAGCACGATGAAGACGAAGCGCAGGCCGAAGTCGGCCAGCACCGGGCGGATGATGTTGGGCAGGATCTCGGACCCGATGAGATAGACTGTGCTCTCGCCACGGACGCGCGCGACGGTGATGAAGTCCATGGTGTTGATGTTGACGGCGAGCGCGCGCGCGAAGCGGTAGGCGCCGGGGATGTAGATGACGGCGAGCGTCAGGATCAGCACCGGGATCGACGAGCCGACCGCAGCGACGACCACAAGGCCGAACAGCTTGCTGGGGATGGAGTTCATGGCGTCCAGGAAGCGGCTGAGGCAGGTGTCGAGCCAGCCACCGGTGACGGCCGCGATCATCCCCAGCACGACGCCCGAAAAACAGGCGATGGAGACGGCGGCAAGCGATATGCCGACGGTGTAGCGGGCGCCCATCAGAACTCGCGAGAGCATATCACGCCCCAGATAGTCCGAGCCGAGCCACAGTCCCTGGCGCATCGGGCCGAAATAGTCGTCGTCGACAATGTCGCCGATCGAATGGGGAATGACGTAGGGCGCTAAGATCGCGACGAGCGTCCAAGCCAGGATGACCAGCGCGGCCACGACGCCCACGAGGCTGTAGCTGTGGCCCAGGAAGGACCGTCGGGAGGTTGTCACGCGCGCTATCGTCATCTGAGCCTCGGGTTGGACATGATGGCGACGACGTCGGCGGCTGTGATGAGGAAGAGATAGCCGAGGCAGAAGATCATCGCGCAGCTCTGGATCAGCGGCAGGTCGCGGGTGGCGACGGCATCGACCATCAGCTTGGCGATGCCGGGATAGTTGAAGATCGTCTCGACGATGATGACGCCGCCGACCAGATAGGACAGCGAAAGCGCGACCGCATTGACGATCGGCCCGAGCGCATTGGGGAGCGCGTGCCTCAGCACCATGCGGCCGCGCGAGGCACCTTTCAGAAGCGCCATCTCGACATAAGGCGTGGAGAGCGTTTCGATCACCGCGGCGCGGGTCATGCGGATCATCTGGGCGGAGATGACGAAGGTGAGCGTGATCACCGGCATCGCATAGATGCGCACGAGATCGGTCAGCGAATGCGCTTCATTGACCGAGGACAATGCCGGCAGCCATTTGAGATAGACTGCGAAAAGCAGGACGGCGAGGGTCGCGACCATGAATTCCGGCACCGAGATGATACCGATCGAGAGAACAGTGACGGTGCGGTCGTAGACGGAGCCACGCAGCATCGCGGCGGTGATGCCGAGCGTCAGCGCCAGCGGCACCGAGAGCAGCGTGGTGATGCCGGCGAGCTTCATGGTGTTGACCAGGCGCCCGCCGATCAGCGTCGCGACTGGCATCTCGTTGGCGTAGGAGGTGCCGAGGTCGCCGTGAAGTAAGCCAAGAAGCCAGCGCAGGAAGCGCAGGATCGCTGGATCGTTGAGATGCATGGCCTCGCGCAGGCCAGCGACCGCTTCCGGAGTCGCCGCCTGGCCGAGCAGGATCGACGCGGTGTCGCCAGGCAGCATGCTGGTGGCGAAAAACACGGCGAACATGACGATCAAAAGCGTGACGACCGCGATCCCCAGCCGCTTCAGCACGAGGTTCAGAACCCCAGACTTCATGGAAGCGCTCCCTCCGGTTGTTCGGCCAAGCAATCTTGCGCAATGCAGTGCCGAGGACCGGCTGACCGGCCCCCGGCAGGCTTCTCCTAGGCTTCGAGCCAGAGATATTCCGCCATTGCGTAGCCCATCATGCCACCGAGCGGGTTCGCCTCCAAACCCTTCACCTTGCTGGAGAGGGCATCCACGTTGGAAATGTAGGCCGGGATGATGGTGCCGGCCTCCTCGGAGACCATAGCCTGCATCTGGCCGTAGATCTCCTTGCGCTTGGCCTGGTCGAGCAGGCCGCGCGCCTCGATGAGCAGCTTGTCGAACTTCTCGGACTTGTACTGGCTTTCGTTCCACGGCGCGTTGGACGCGTAAAGGAGCGAGAACAAGATGTCCGGCGTCGGGCGCGGATTGATGTTGCCGAAATGGATCGGCGCCTTGAGCCAGTAATTGTCCCAATAGCCGTCGGACGGAACGCGCTGGACGTCGAGCTTCATGCCGATATCCGCGCCGGCGGCCTGGATGATCATCGCCATGTCGATCGACGAGGTCGCGGCGTCGGAAGCGATCACCGGGATAGACTGGCCGAGCAGGCCTGCCTTCTGGAAGTGGAACTTCGCCTTGTCCGGGTCGAAAGCCTTCGGCTTGACGTCGGCGTTATGGAAGATATTCGCCGGCGAGACGGGCTGGTCGTTGCCGATTTCGCCGAGGCCGCGCAATGCCGATTTGACGATCTGCTCGCGGTTGACGAGATACTTCATGCCGGCCACGAAGTCGGCCTTGCTGCCGGGATCCATGTCGAGCCGGATGTTCAGGTCCGTGTAGTTGCCCGAGGTCGTCTTCGACAATTCGAAGCCCTGCTGGCCGCCGATGAGCTTCATCGCGCGCGGATTGATCGAAGCCGCAAAATTGATGTCGCCGGAAAGCAGGGCGTTGACGCGGGCGCTGTCGTCGCTGATGGCGATGAACTCGAAGGAGTCCAGGTAGGGCTTGCCCGACTTCCAGTAGTTCTTGTTCTTGGTGACCACCGACCGCACGCCCGGTTCGAATGTCTCGAGCACGAAGGCGCCGGTGCCATTGCCCTTGGAGAAGTCCGTGGTGCCGTCCTGGACGATCATGAAGTGATGCAGCGCCAGGATGGTCGGCAGGTCGGCATTCGGGTCGGCGAGCGTGATTTCGACGGTCGATTTGTCGACCGCCTTGAAGCCGGACATCTGGGCGGCGATCTTGGCGACCTTGGAACCGACCGCCGGATCAAGATGGCGCTTCAGCGAGTAGACGACGTCGTCGGCGGTGAGGTCCTTGCCGTCGTGGAACGCGACGCCCTTGCGCAGCTTCACGGTCCAGGTCTTGGCGTCCTTGCTGTCGAAGCTCTCGGCCAGTTCCATCTGCGTGACGCCATCCTTGTCGAGGAAAGTCAGGCGGTTGTAGAGCGAGCAGCAGCGGACATAGTCGGTGGAGAGCGACGCCTTTGCAGGATCGAGCGTGTCGGCGGTCGATGACGACCAGCCGGCCGCCTTGAAATTTCCGCCGGAAACCGGCTCGGCGGCGACGGCATCAGTGGCGCGGCCAAGCACCACGCTGCCCGCGGCAACCGCGGCGCCGCCGGCCAACAGCATCTTGAGAAGCTCGCGGCGGCTCGCGCCTCGCCGAATGGCGTTTTCGACCATGGCATCGTCTGCGCTGGTCCAGTTCGTGATCTTGTCGGTCATGTTATTCCCCTTTCTGTTTGTTTGGTCGGGATGCTCGTCTTGCTGCGGCTTTCCGGGCTTGGGCTCAGGTTCGTTCCTTCAGGCTTTCCCGAACGGCCGCCGCCAACGCGGCCATTGAGGTGAAATGGTAGTCCGGCATGGTGAAGCGCTCCGGCTCGATCGTGCCGCCATAGCCCTTCTGGGCATGCCGGCGCTCGATCCAGCAATTGGTCAGGCCAAGTGCCCGGGATATGCCGATGTCGTGATACTGGCTTTGCGCGACATGCAGGATGTCGTCCTTGCTGTCGCCCCGGGCGGCGACGAAATCGAAGACCTTCTGGAAAAACGCCGGATCCGGTTTCTCCGTGCCGGTGTCGTCGGCGGTGAAGGTGGCGAAGAAGGGTGATCCGAGTTGCTTCTCGAAATGGTCGAGCGCCCAGCGCCGGGCATTGGTCATGGCAATCAGCTTGTGGGATTTCGCAAGCTCGGCCAATGCCGCCGCGCTGTCGGGGAAACCTTGCCAGGTGCTGGCGGAGTCCCGCAGGCGGACGCCGTATTTCTCCTCGGCCGGCAGGCCGAGTTGCGCCGCGATGACCATGTAGACACGTACGAGATCGTCAGGGAACAGCCCCGCATCGGGCATGTAGCGGGCCTGCCGGTACAGGGCCAGCGCGGCTTCGCCATCGATGGAGACGCCAGCGTCGGCTGCAATCCCGGCCAGGCAGGCCGTTATGCCGCCTTCGAAGTCGATCAGCGTGCCGACGACATCGAAGGTCATGTATTTGAATTCGCTAAAGCCCCTGGCCAAGACTGGCTCTCCTCTGCGCGCGGCCGAATTGCATGGTGCTGAACAGAACAAAATTCCGTGCTGTCCATGGCGTCGGCCTTTTCAAAAGCCCGGAAATTTGGGCCTTCTGGCCTTGTCTTAGGAGCAGTCTGGCACTTCCCCCGCGCTGGATTCGCCGAAAAGGCGCAGGGCTGCGGCACAAAATTGCGAAATCGCCTGCCCCGGCGCTATTTCGAAACGCGCGGTATTCGTCTCCCGTCATGCCAGGGCCTGGCGCACATCTGGATCGTCCAGCGTCTGATCGAGCGTCCGGCGCGTGCGCTCGATGATCGCGTCGATGTCGTCGTCGGTGCAGCAGAGCGGGGGAGCATAGCCGAGAACCCCGTTGGCAAAGGCACGGATGATGAGGCCGTTGTCCCACGCCCTGTCGAAGACGCGCCGCGCGGGCGTGGCCGATGCGGGAAGTGGTGTCTTCTTCTGCTTGTCGACCACCAGTTCGATCGCGGCAAGCATGCCGCGACCGCGCACATCGCCGACGAGCGGGTGATCGCTCAGGCCTTCCAATCCTGCCATCAGGCGAGCGCCGGCCTTGATGCCATTCTCCAGAAGGCCGTCTTCGTAGAGCCTCAACACCTCAAGCGCGACGGCGGCGCTGACGGGATGGGCGGAATAGGTGTAGCCGTGGCCGACCGCCGAGTTGCCCGCACCATCAGCGATGACGTCATAGACATGATCGGCCATGAACACGGCGCCCATAGGAACATAGCCCGATGTCAGGCCCTTCGCGGTCGTCATGAAGTCGGGAACGATGTCCTCGTCCGTGCAGGCGAACAGGGGTCCTGTGCGGCCGAAGCCGGTGATGACCTCGTCGGCGATGAACAGGATGCCGTACTCCTTGCAGAGCTCGCGTATCGCCTTGATCCAGCCCTTCGGTGGGACAATGACACCGCCCGAGCCCTGGATCGGCTCGGCATAGAAGGCAGCGACCCGGTCCGGTCCGATCTCCTCGATCTTGGCCTTCAGCGCGGCGAGCGATGCGGCGATGATCGTGTTCGCGTCCTCGCCTACCGGGTTGCGATAGGGATAGGGCGAGGGGATCTTGTGTTGCCATTCGAAGGGAATGCCAAAACCGGCGTGAAAGGCGGGCAGAGCTGTCAGGCCCGCGCCGACCACCGACGACCCGTGATAACCCTGCTCGATGGAAATGAACTGGTTGCGTTTCGGCTCGCCCCTGGCATTCCAATAGTAGCGGACGAAACGGATCGTGCTGTCGACCGCATCAGACCCGCCGAGCGTGAAATAGACGTGATTGAGATCCCCGGGCGCGCGCTCGGCCAGTTCCGAGGCGAGCCGGATGGCCGGCTCCGAGCCGAGGTCGAAATAGGCAGTGGCGTAGGGAAGCTCGCGCATCTGCCGGGCCGCCGCCTCGACGATGCTGTCGTGGCCGTAGCCGGCATTGACGCACCAAAGCCCGGCGAAGCCGTCAACGAGCTGCCGGCCCGACGCTTCGGTCACGGTCGCGCCCTTCGCCGATTTCAGCACGCGCACGCCGAGCGCCTCGTGGCCGCGATATGAGGAAACCGGATGGATGAGATGGGCGCGGTCGAGTTCGATAAGGGAATTGGCGAGCATTGTTGTTCTCCGGACTAACCGAGCGCCTGGTTGGCGAGGGCGTAAACTTTTGACCTGGCCTGTTCCGCGCCATTCTTGGGCGGACGGTCCATGGCCACGCCGCCGCCGACATGTGCGAGGCCGATTTCCTCGAGCCAGCCGGCAATCCCGGTCCTGCTGTCGGTATCCACGCGCAGGAAGGCGCCGCGGCGCGGCGCGGCGAAGAAGGTGATCAGGTCTTTGGCGGCGTCGGCGCTTCCTGCGATGACCGGCCCGATTACCTCGCCGCGTCCAAACGGGCGGATCGCGGCATAGGCCTCGATGCCACCGTTGTGGCGGATGACGGCGAACTGGCCGCGCTCGGCCAGTGCATCGATCAGAGCTTCCCGGTCGGCGCCATAGGCGTCGCGGTCCAGGGCCTTGATTTCCGGCAGATCGTTGGTACCTGCTGCTTCCACGCCGTCGGGCGCGCCAAGCTCTGCAACCTTGCCTTGATGCTGCAGGATCGTACCGGAGGGCACGAAGCCCAATTTCTGGTAGAGAGGCATGCCATCCACCGTCGCGACAAGCCGCAGCGGACGGTCGCCGGCAAGGGCGAGGGCCTTGTCCATGAGCCGGCGCCCGAGCCCCTTGCCCCGCACATTCCTGTCGACGATCACCATGTTGATCATGGCGCAATCCGTGCCGTAGGGCGTTACCAGGATGGTTCCGGTGACACGGCCCTGGTCGTCGAGCGCGACCGCGCCGCTCGAGAGCTGCAGCGCCATCTGCCAGTCCTGCGCGCGATGCGGCCAATTCTCCTGGCGAGAAAGCGCTACCGCCCCCTCGATATGGTCCGGCCCGAAGGCCTGCAGTTCGATCTCGCCCTGCTGCATGAGGCATCCTTTCGTCTGCCCTCAAGTCTCGACCATTGGCGCGTCGCTAATCGTCTGAAGGCTTCGGCTTCGGCGATATCTTTCGCCGTAGCGCTAGGGGTGCGCCGCATCTTGTGCTGGCACTCACCGCAGCGGACGCGCTTCACGTCTCGCGCGGCGTCGTGCTCGGCACACCAGATGCTACAGCGTGCCAAACCGGATGGTGGATACGGAACTTTCTGCTTTCGGGAGGGCGATTTCGGTGAGGTGGGTCGCCACCTGTCGTCCTATGATGAAATGCATCCCAACGCGGATGTGCTTCCACCGGAGATCGACGGACATGGCTTCTTTCAGGCCCAAATACATCACCTTCGACTGCTATGGCACGTTGACCCATTTCCAGATGGCGGAAGCGGCGCGCGATCTCTACGGCAGCCGGCTCGACGAGCCGCGCATGCAGGATTTCATCAAGAACTTCGCGGCCTATCGGCTCGACGAGATCATGGGCGACTGGAAGCCCTATGCCGATGTCGTCCACAACGCGCTCGAGCGCTCCTGCAAGCGCAACGGCGTCGCCTTCAGCGTCGACGACGCCAGGATGGTGTATGAGCGAGTCCCGACCTGGGGACCCCACGCGGACGTTCCGGCCGGCCTGGCGAAGGTGGCCAAGGAGATTCCGCTGGTCATCCTGTCCAACGCCATGAACGCGCAGATCATGTCCAATGTCGAGAAGCTGGGCGCGCCGTTCCATGCCGTCTACACGGCAGAGCAGGCGCAGGCCTACAAGCCCCGTTTCCAAGCCTTTGAATATATGCTGGACATGCTGGGCTGCGGCCCGGAGGATATCCTTCACTGTTCGTCGTCGTTTCGCTACGACCTGATGTCTGCCCACGACCTCGGCATCAAGAACAAGGTCTGGGTCAATCGCGGCCACGAACCAGCCAACCCGTACTACGGCTATGTCGAGATCGCCGACATTTCGGGTCTTCCAGGCGTGGTCGGTCTCTGAAACAGGCGGATTGCCGATGAAATTGGTCTCCTACTGGCACGACACCGCCCCTGTCTTTACCGGCGGGGCGCAAGGCCCGGTCGAGGGGCACTACGATGCCGCCATCATCGGCGGCGGCTTCACCGGACTCGCCGCGGCGCGCCAACTGGCGAAGGCCGGCGCGAAGGTGGCAGTGCTGGAGGCGGAGCGCGTGGGCTGGGGCGCATCCGGTCGCAATGGCGGACACCTGAACAACGGCCTCGCCCACAGCTACCTTTCGGCCAAGGCGGAGCTCGGCAAGGAACGGGCAATCGCGCTTTACCGGGCGCTGGACAGTTCCGTCGACACCATCGAGGCGCTGGTCGCCGAGGAAGGCATCGACTGTAACTTCCGCCGCGCCGGCAAGCTGAAGCTTGCCTCCAAGCCGCAACATTTCGAAGCGATCGCCCGCAATTTCGAAGCCCTTCATGTGGAAGTGGATCCGGATACGGCACTGCTGTCTGCGGCCGATCTCAGATCCGAGATCGGTTCGCCCTTCCACGGCGCGATGCTGTCGAAGAAGAGCGCCATGATGCATATGGGCCGCTATGTGGCAGGCCTGGCCACGGCCGCCGCCCGCCACGGTGCGGTGATCCACGAGAACGCGACTGTGACCGACCGCAAGCAGGCCGGTGGCAGGCATGAGCTCATCACCTCGCGCGGCCGGATCAGCGCCGACAATGTGCTGGTGGCGACCGGCGCCTACACCACGCCGAATTTAGGCTATTTCCGCCGAAGGATCATCTCCGTCGGCAGTTTCATAATCGCCACGCGGCCGTTGAGCGACGCCGAGATCGCCGTGACCATGCCCGGCAACCGGACGTGCGTGACATCGATGAACATCGGCAACTACTTCCGGCTTTCGCCGGACAGACGCCTGATCTTCGGCGGCCGCGCGCGCTTCTCTGCGACATCGGACCAGCGCTCCGACGCCAGGAGCGGACAGATATTGCAGGCGGGCCTCGCGGCGATCTTCCCGCAGCTCGCCAAGGTCGAGATCGACTATTGCTGGGGCGGGCTGGTCGACATGACCAAGGACCGCTTTCCACGGGCCGGCTACCATGATGGGGTCTGGTATGCGATGGGCTATTCCGGCCACGGCGCACAGCTTTCCACCCATCTCGGCATGATCATGGCCGATGCCATGCTTGGCCGCGAGGACCGCAATCCACTGAAGGGGCTCGAGTGGCCCTCCATTCCCGGCTATTCCGGCAAGCCCTGGTTCCTGCCGATCGTCGGCTTCTACTACAAGGCGCTCGACCGGATCCAGTGACCGTCGATCCGACCCAGTCGGCCTTCAGCCAAATTGCCTCAGCTGAGTCCGCCCATGTGGAAGCTTTTCATCTCAAGATATTCCTCGATACCTGCCTGCGCCCCCTCACGCCCGAGCCCGGACTGCTTGACGCCGCCGAAGGGGGCCACTTCCATCGAGACCGAGCCGGTGTTGAGCCCAACCATGCCGAACTCCAGCGCCTCGCCGACGCGCCAGGCGCGCTTCAGGTTCTCGGTGTAGAAGTAGGAAGCAAGCCCGTAGGGCGTGCCGTTGGCCAGCGCGATCGCCTCCTCTTCCGTCTCGAACCGGAAAAGCGGCGCGACCGGGCCGAACGTTTCCTCGCCGGCGAGCTGCATGTCTTTTGTGGCGCCGATCAGCACCAGCGGCGCGACATACTGAGGACCACCCGGCAGCGCCAGCTTCTCGGTGATGATCGCCGCGCCTTTGGCGAGCGCATCCTCGACGTGGCGGTTGATCTTCTCGACCGCCGCCATGTTGATCATCGGCCCGATGGCGACACCGGGTTCTGTGCCCGGTCCTACCTTCATGGCGTTGACGCGAGCGGAAAGCTTCGCGGCGAAGGTTTCGTAGACACCGGCCTGGACGAGGATGCGGTTGGCGCAGACGCAGGTCTGGCCGCCGTTGCGGAACTTCGAGACAAGCGCGCCCTCGACGGCGAGATCGAGATCGGCGTCGTCGAAGACGATGAGGGGCGCGTTGCCGCCGAGTTCGAGGCTGAGCCGTTTCACAGTATCGGCCGCGCCGCGCATCAGCAGCGAACCGACCCGCGTCGAGCCGGTGAAGGAGATCTTGCGAACGGTCTCGTTCACCATGATCTCGTTGCCGATTTCGGCCGGCATGCCGGTGACGATGTTGATGACGCCGGCGGGGATGCCCGCCCGTTCGGCAAGCACGCCGAGCGCCAGCGCCGAGTAGGGCGTGAACTCGGACGGCTTGATGACCACAGTACAGCCGGCTGCCAGCGCCGGCGCGACCTTGCGGGTGATCATCGCGTTGGGGAAATTCCAGGGCGTGATGATGCCGCACACCCCGACCGGCTCCTTCAGCACGATGATGCGCCGGTCCGACGTCGGCGAGGGGATGGTATGGCCGTTGATGCGGCGTGCCTCCTCCGCGAACCATTTGACGAAGGAAGCGCCGTAACGAATCTCGCCCCTGGCCTCGTCCAGCGGCTTGCCCTGTTCCGTCGTCAGGATCAGCGCCAGATCGTCCAGATGCGCAAGCATCAGGCCATGCCAGGCCTCCAGGAGGCCAGCGCGCTCGGCGTTGGTCTTCTTCTTCCAGTCACCATAGGCGGAAGCCGCGGCCTCTATGGCCGCGCGGGTCTCCGGACCGGCCATGTCGGGCACCGTGCCGATTGCTGCCTGGGTCGCCGGATCGACGACATCGACCGTCTTGCCGGAACCGGAAGCGACCCATTTGCCGCCGACTAGTCCGGCTTCGCGGAAGAGACTTTTGTCTTTCAGGTTTTTCATCGAAAACGACCTTGCAATCAGGTGAGTGCCGCAACGATGGCGGCCGTAATGGCTTCCGTGCTGTCCTTGCCGGGAGTTGTTCCAATGCCTCGCGCGGTCGTAGCTTCGACCGCCTTCATGACGCGTCCGGCCGCAGCCTTTTCGCCCAGATGGTCGAGCATCATTGCGCCGGACCAGATGGCGGCAATCGGATTGGCGATGCCGAGATGGGCGATGTCGGGCGCCGAGCCGTGCACCGGCTCGAACATGGAGGGCGCCGAGCGGTCGGGATTGATGTTGGCGGAGGCGGCGTAGCCGAGTCCGCCCTGGATCGCGGCGCCGATATCCGTCAGGATGTCGCCGAACAGGTTAGAGGCGACGACCACGTCAAGGCTCTCCGGCGCCATGATCATGCGCGCGGCGAGCGCGTCGACATGATAGCTGGTCACTTCGACGTCCGGATAATCCGCAGTCAGCTTTCGCGTGATCTCGTCCCAGAACACCATCGAGTATTTCTGCGCGTTGGACTTGGTGACGGAGGCCAGTTTGCGCCGCCGCGACCGCGCCTGCTCGAAGCCGAAGCGCAGGATGCGCTCGACGCCGGCACGGGTGAAGATCGAGGTCTCCACCGCGACCTCGTCCAGCGTGCCTTGATGCACGCGCCCGCCGGCGCCCGAATATTCGCCTTCGGTGTTCTCGCGGATGCACAGTATGTCGAAGCTCTCGGCCCGCAGCGGCCCCGTCACGCCCGGCAGCAGGCGGTGCGGCCGGATGTTGGCATATTGCACGAACGCCTTGCGGATCGGCAGCAGCAGGCCGTGCAGCGAGACGGAATCCGGCACCTGCGCCGGCCAGCCGACCGCGCCGAGAAGGATGGCATCGAAGCCGCGCAAGATTTCTATGCCGTCCTCGGGCATCATGCGGTCGGTCTCCTTGAAGAAGCGGCAAGACCAGGGGAATTCGGTTCCCTTCAGGACAAAGCCGGAGTGCTTGGCCACTGTTTCCAGCACCGTCCAAGCGGCGGCGGTCACATCGCGGCCGATGCCGTCACCGGGTATCAAGGCGATCGAGTAGGAATTCATCGGTATCTCTTTACAGGCTGATCAGGACGCTCTTGGTCCTGCGGTTGGCAAGATAAGCCTCGCGGCCGAGATCCTTTCCGATGCCGGAGCGCTTGTAGCCGCCGGTGGGCAGGATATGGTCGCGCGAGCGGCTGTAGCGGTTGACCCAGACGGTCCCCGCTTCGAGCTTGCGCGCGAAGCGGATGGTACGGGACAGGTCGGAGGTGAACAGGCCAGACGCCAGCCCGTAAGTCGGATGGCTGGACAGCGCCAGCGCCTCTTCTTCGGTCTCGAAGGTCTGGACGGTCAGGACCGGGCCGAAGATTTCCTCGACGATCGCCGGATTGGCCTGGTCGATATTTGCGATCAGCGTCGGCTCATAGAAATAGCCTGGACTGTCCATGGCGTTGCCGCCGGTCAGGCATTCGCCGCCTGCCTCGACCGCGGCCTTGACGATGCCGTCGATACGCGCGCGCTGCCGGTCTGAGATGATCGGCGAATAGTGTGTCGCCTCGTCCCAAGTCGGGCCGGGCCGGGGCGCCTTCATCCGCTCCAGGATGGCGGCCATCAGTCTGTCGGCAATGCTCTTCTCGACGATCAGGCGCGTGCCGGCCACGCAGGCCTGGCCGGCGTTGAAGGTGACGCTGCCGGAGATCGCCGCCGCCGCCTTGTCGAGATCGGCATCGGCAAAGACGAGCTGCGGGCTCTTGCCGCCGAGCTCCAGCGTCATCGGCTTGACGCCGGTGCGGGCGACGTTCGCCATGATGGCCGAGCCGGCGCGGGTCGAGCCGGTGAAGCTGACCTTGGCGATCTCGGGATGGCCGGTCAGCGCGGTGCCGGTCGTCGGACCGTCGCCCAGAACCACGTTGATCAGCCCGGCCGGCAGGCCAGCCTTAACGGCGAGCTCTGCCAGATAGACCGCCGAGAAGGGCGTCATTTCCGACGGCTTCAGCACCACCGCATTGCCCGCAGCCAGTGCTGGACCGAGCTTCCATCCGGCCATCGAGATGGGAAAATTCCAAGGCGTGATCGCGCCGACCACGCCATAGGGCTCGCTCATGATCATGCCGAGACTGGCGTCGTCGGTCGGCACGAGCTCGCTGCCTTCCTTGTCGGCGAACTCGGCAAAGAAGCGGATCTGCTCGGCGGTCACGGCGATGTCGCCGGCAACGACCTGAGCTACGGGCCGGGTGGAGCACAGCGCCTCGATCCTGGCCAGCGTTTCGGCTTCCGCCTCGATCAGGTCGGCCCAGGCCTGGAGTGCCCGGGTGCGCTCGCGCGGTCGAACGCCGCCCCAGTTGCTGGCCTTCAGCGCCGCCTTGGCGCTTTCCACCGCACGGTCGATCATATCGACATCGGCCACGGGGCAGGCGGCATACACCCTGCCATCCGACGGTCGGCGCACCTCGATCGCACCCTCAGCCGCGATCAGCTCTCCGCCAATGAAATGGCCAATGGGGAGGGGAACCGCGTCCGGATCGAAGCTCAGGTTCATGGGCGACCACCTTGCAGTATTCTGGAGGAGCCTAGCGCGAGCATGACCGCAGCGTGCACCGTTCGGCGATCAGTCGCGGATGATTGTTGCGTGCTGGCGATGAGGGACGGCGAAATCTGTTGCGGGGCACCTCAGGCGGACCCAATTACCCTACCGTCACGTAGATCTTGCGCACCGTTTCGATGGTCTTCCAAACACCGGTGAAGCCAGGTTTCATCACGAAGCTGTCGCCGGCGCGGTAGGTCACCGCCTCGCCGCCATCGGGCGTGATTTCAATCACGCCGGTGAGGATGTGGCAGAACTCGAAAGTCTCTCCCTTTATCGAGCGCGTCTCTCCCGGCGTCGCCTCCCAGACGCCGGTGTGGACGAGGTCGGACTTGGCGACATCCTGCGCCCAGGTCTTGAACGCGGGGTTGCCGGCAATCAGTCGTTCGGGCAGCGCCTTGGATTCGCGTGGCGGGAAGGCTGGATTGGTGTCGACGGTTTTGAGCAGGGACAAGGGATAACCTTTCATTTGGACGTCAATAGCCGAGAGACCGGTCGATGAGCCCGATTGGATCGAGCCCGGCGCGGTGACGCTTGATGTTGTCGATGACGGCCCGCGCGGCGGTCGCGGGCTGGGTGACGCTGGCGATATGCGGCGTCAGGATGATCTTCGGATGCGACCAGAACGGATGTCCTGCGGGCAGCGGTTCGGGATCGGTCACGTCGATCATCGCCGCCGAGAGTTGACCGCGGTCGAGCGCGGCGACAAGCGCTTCGTGGTCGAGCTGCGGCCCGCGGCCCGTGTGGACGAGCGCCGCGCCTTTTGGCAGTTTCGCAAACAGGTCGGCATCCAGGAAACCGCGCGTCTCCTTGGTCAGGGGCAGCAGGCAGATCAATATGTCGCAGGTCGCGAGCATCTCCTCCAGCCCAAGCTCGCCATGATGACAGGTCACGCCCTCGATCTGCCGTGGCGAGCGGCTCCAGGCGGCGAGCGGGAAACCGAAGGGCTTCAGCCGGTCGAGGACGGCCTGGCCGAGTTGCCCGAGGCCAAGCACGCCGAGTCGGCGCGACCTGGCCTGGAGCTGCGCGATATCCCTCCATTCGCCGGCGCGCTGCTGAGCCAGATAGGCTGGCAGGTTGCGGTGGAGGGCGAGCACGGCAAGCGTTACATATTCCTGCATCATGCGCACGATGCCTTCCTCGATCATGCGCACGATCTTCACGTTAGGAGGCACCGCATCGAGGCGAAGCTGGTCGACGCCGGCGCCGATGGAAAACAGGATTTCCAGGTTGCTGTAGCGGGCGAGGTTATCCGGCACGGTCCAACTGATCAGATAGCGCACGGCGTCGGGATCGACCGTTGCGGCATCGATCGTGAAGGGGACGTCCGGTAGGTCCCTCGCGAAGGCATCGGCGAAGATCGCCCCGCGCCGCGCATCCGAATTGAACAGGAATGTCATTCCGATTCCCCTTCAAGCAGCGCAGCGGGCGCCCAGCGCCTCGATCAATCGCTGGCAGGCGGCGAGTTCGCTGGTGAGAATGTACTCATCCGGCTTGTGGGCGCGGCCGATGTCGCCGGGGCCGCAGATGATCGCATCGAACCCGGAGGCCTGGTAAAGTCCGGCCTCCGTGCCGTAACTGACGGCGGCAAGCGGCACCTCGCCTGTCAGCTCGCGCAGCAGTGCCGCCAGCGCCGCGTCCTCCGGCAGCGACAGCGCTGGATAGGCGCTCATCGGCGTCCACTCGATCCGAAAGCCTTCGGCCGCAAGCGCCTCTGCCCGCGCCTTTACCGGCGTGAGCAGGCTGGCCGGGTCGACGCCTGGAATGGCGCGCGCCTCCAGATCCAGCGTGCAGGCGCTGGGGATGATGTTGACCGACTGTCCGCCCGCCACCACGCCCGCTTGCAGCGAGGAGTAGGCCGGCTCGAAGGCAGGGTCGAACGGACCATTCGTCAGCCGCCCGGCTTCGCTCACGGCCGCGCTCAGCGCACCGGCCATGGCGTGGATGGCGTTGAGGCCGAGATCGGGCCGCGAAGAATGGCCGGAGCGCCCGTTGATCGTCACGCGGGCGGCTGCCTTGCCCTTGTGGCCGCGCACGGCGCGCATGCCGCTCGGCTCGCCGACGATCACGCCGAGCGGCTTGGCGCAAAGTTCGGGAAGGTGGGCGATCAGGTGCGGCACGCCGCGGCAGCCCACCTCCTCGTCATAGGAGAAGGCGAGGTGGATTGGCCTGGCAAGGCGCAGTCCCGCAAGCATAGGCACGGCCGCGAGTGCCGCGGCAAGAAACCCCTTCATGTCCGTGGTGCCGCGTCCGTAGAGCCGTTCACCCTCCCGGCGCAGCGCGAAAGGAGCCGAACTCCATTGCGGCTCGCCGGCGGGAACGACGTCCATGTGGCCGGACAGGATGTAGCCCGGGACATCGGCGGGGCCGATCGTCGCGAAAAGATTGAAACGGTCGCCTTCCGGCCCTGGTAGAACGGAGACCTTCGTCCTGTGTTCTGCGAGCTGGGTCTCGATCCAGCCGGCGATGTCACCGTTCGGCTTGCCGGCGACCGATGGAAAGGCGACGAGACGGTCGAGGATATCGAAGACGTCCATTCCAGCCCTCAAGGCGTTTCGGGTTCGCCGGGATCGATGCCGACGATTGTGTGCGGCAACATTTCCGCAGAGGATGTCTGCGTTCTCCCGCGATTGCGTGCCGAAAGCGGAAATGTTTCAGTTGAATCTTGCGTTAGCACGTGGCTTTCGAGCAAATCGTACGGGCGTGTTTGTTTAGCGTTGGTGGACAGAGGGCGGCTGCGGCGTGTCGCCCGTCAATTTGCGGGTATCTTTCAGAGGCATGGAATTGAAGCCGTCCGGAAACTTGAAAATCGACAACTTCTCGATGCGTATCGGCGACATCGAAGGCGTCGAGTTGGACCGGTTGCACGCACTATCTCTGTCCGTGGGATGGCCGCATCGGGCCGAGGACTGGCAATTCCTGCGCGAGTCGGGAGAGGGGTTCGTGGCGCTCGATGACATCGGCCGGGTTCTCGGTTCGGCCATGTGGTTCGCGCACGGCGCCGATTTCGCCACCGTGGGAATGGTCATCACCTCGCCGCGACTCCAGACGCTGGGGGCGGGGCAATGGCTGATGAAGCGGGTCTTCGACAATGTGGTCGGGCGCGACTTGCGCCTCAATGCGACCCGGGCGGCTAAGCGGCTCTATCTTTCGCTCGACTTCAAGCCGGAGAAGACCGTCTATCAGTGCCAGGGGATTGGCCGCGCCACCACGGCGGCTGGAATAGACAAGGCGCGTGGCGAGGTCCGTCAGCTGCGGGCCGAACACTTGCCGGCAATCATCGCACTCGACGCGGCTGGTTTCGGGGTGCATAGACCAGCGCTTGTCGAAAAGCTGTTCGACCAGTCCGTTGGCTACGGGCTCTTCGACGAGGACGCGCTCAAGGCCTTCGCCCTCTGCCGGCGCTTCGGCCGCGGCCACGTCATCGGTCCGGTCGTGGCGGAGCGAGATACCGATGCCATCGCGGTGGTCCGGCCGCACGTGGCCGACCATTCGGGGTCTTTCCTGCGGGTGGATACTCATATGAAAAGCGGCGAGTTCGCCGCATTTCTGCCGCACAGCGGAATGCCGGTCTTTGACACAGTGCTGACCATGTCGCTGGGCAAACGCCTCGCTGACTTTTCCGTCGGCGGCGCGGCTACACCGAGGGCCTATACCCTTGCCAGTCAAACTCTCGGGTAGTTCAGCCCAGGACGCGCTCCGATAGTTAGTCGACAAGAGAGCCGGCCCGACGTTCAACCCGATTGCCAGACGTCCGGCCGCAATGTTGCGTGCAAAGCCTTCAACTCCGCTTGCATCTCGGCAATCATCCAAGCGCAGATCTCGGAGACGACAGGCCGCAGCGGCCGCGAGCGTGGCGCAATCAGGTGATGAGTGCGGCCGGTGTTGATCTGCCGGTCCGAAGCCGGAACAAGTGCTCCCTGAAGCAAGGCCCTCGAAACATTGCTGAGCCAGCCGAGCGCGACGCCTTCCCCGTTCATCGCGGCCTGAAGCACAACCGCGTAGTCTGAGAATTCGAGCCACTTTGCCCTGCTGGTCTTGCGGTCGGCGACGTGGCCCCAAGTGTCCAGCCACTGCAATTTGGGATCGGTGAGATGGAGCAGGACATGACCTCCGCCGTCCGCGTCGTGCTTCAACGGACCACGAACCGACAGGTAGGAAGGACTGCATACCGCAACGATGATTTCCGGCGAGAACGCCCAACGATGATAGCTCGTGTCGTCATCGGCCAGGATTCTCGTGGCAAGGTCGACGTTTTCGGCCGGCCCGCGCAGAACGCCCGCGATCAATTCGAATCTCAGGTCCACATCTGGAAATCTTGTATTGAAGGCGCTCAGCCTCGGAACAAACCAATGCGTCACCAGCGAACTCGAAAGGGAGAGCGTCACGACCGGCTTTGCCGCATTCTTCTCCTTGATCCTGTGGATCACCTCCTGGATGCCGTCAAATCCCTCCCGCACAGCCGAATAGAGGGCACGTCCATCTGGGGTCGGGGTCAACCCCGTTGGACCCCGCGTGAAAAGAGCGACGCCAATATCGGCCTCGAGCTGGGCGATGCTTCGGCTGACGGACGGTTGTGTGACGTTGAATTCCCGGGCGGCGGCCGTGAAACTTCCCGATCTGACAGCCGACTCAAAGACAAGAAGTCCACGCGCTGAAGGAACGAGTTTTGCGAAGCCAGCCATGCGCCCAGCGTATAGCCACCCCAACAATTTTCAAGCTTTCTGCGATCTCGGAAATGGCGAAGTATAACCTTCATGAATGGGGCGGAGCAGGACGTGAAGGTAGCGGGATCTCAAGCAGGCAGCACATCCAGCGATCCTCTGCTTCAGCCGTTTCGGCTCAAGAATCTGACGCTGCGCAACCGTGTTGTCAGCACCAGTCATGCTTCGATGCTGGACGATGGCGGCCAGCCGCTCGAGCGCTACCAACGCTACCATGAGGAGAAAGCGCGCGGCGGCCTGGCGATGACTATGGTGGGCGGCTCGGCCATGACCTCGCCCGACTCGAGTTGGGGCGGCGGTCAGCTGGATCTTTCGAGCGACCGCATTGTCCCGCATCTCCAGTCGCTGTCGCAGCGCATCCATCGCCATGGTGCCGCCGTCATGTGCCAGGTGTCGCACCTTGGCCGGCGCGCTACTGCCTATGCCGGGAATTGGCTGCCGCCGGTGGCGCCGTCACGCGTTCGTGAGACGCGAAACCGGAATTTTCCGAAAGAGATGGACGCCGCGGACATCGACAGGATCGTCAAGGATTACGCCAGTGCCGCCAGGCGCTGCCAGGCCGGCGATCTGGATGGCATCGAGACAGTCACCGGCGGGCATCTGATTGGTCAATTTCTTTCGCGCAGAACCAACAGACGCACGGACGCCTTCGGCGGCTCGCTGGAAAATCGCGCGCGCTTCGGCCTGATGGTGCACGAGGCGATTCGTCGCGCGGTGGCCGACGACTTCGCTGTCGGCATCCGCCTCGTGATCGACGAGGCCGTCGAGGACGGGTCGGATTTCGAGGAATGTCTTGCCTTCGCCAGACTGTTCGAGCGGGAAGGTCATATCGACTTCTTCAACTGTATCTTTGGCCGCATGGACACCGACTTGTCGCTGGCTGAGCAGAACATGCCCGGCATGTTCAGCCAGAGCGCGCCGTTCTTGCCGCTGGTCGGACAGTTCAAACGGGAAACCAGGCTGCCCGTGATCCACGCTGCAGGCATTCGGGACATAGCCACGGCGCGGCATGCGATCCGCGAGAACCTTGTCGATCTGGTCGGCATGACCCGAGCACATATTGCCGACCCGCATATCGTCAACAAGGTGATGCGCGGAGAAGAAGAACGCATCCGCCCGTGCGTCGGCGCGTCCTACTGCCTCTATAAGAAGGTCCATTGTATCCACAACCCGGCCAGCGGACACGAAACGCTCGTCAGCCACATCATCGAGCGGGCCGAAACACCGAGACGGGTGGTCGTGGTCGGCGGTGGTCCGGGCGGGATGGAGGCGGCAAGGGTCGCCGCCGAGCGCGGGCACAGCGTGACCCTGCTGGAAGCCGGAGCGCGGCTTGGTGGACAAGTGCTCGTCGCGGCCTCCGCCTTCGACCGCAAGGATTTGATCGGCATAGTCGACTGGCGCATCGACGAACTCGCGCGCCTTGGCGTGGAAGTCCGTCTCAATACCTATGCGGATGCAGAGCTTGTCCTTGCCGCAAGACCCGACGCGGTGATCGTCGCCACCGGCGGCGTTCCCGATATGGAATGGCTGGAGGGCGCTGAACATTGCGACAGTGTTTGGGACGTCTTGACCGGGGTCGTGCCGGCGAAGGACGATGTGCTCATCTACGATGAGACTGGACGCCAGGCCGCGGTTTCCTGCGCCCTGCATCTTGCTCGCATGGGGCGCACGGTTACACTCGCCATCGCGGACGACACGCTGGCGATCGAGACCCCCTACCCGGATAGGGTAATTTTCCGCAAGCGCCTGTCGGAACTCGGCATCCGGGTTGTCAGTGATGTCCGGTTGGCCAAGGCAGCGCGCCATGGCAACGGGATCATCGGCAGGTTCCGGCATGAGCTCACAGGTGCAGAAACTGAAATGCGTGCTGCCCAACTCATAATCGAGCGTGGCACGGTCCCCATGGAGGACGTTTATCAGGAATTGCGTGCCCGCTCTTCCAACAACGGCGTCACCGACATTGCGCTGATGACGGCAGCGAGGGCGAAGGGGGACACCCCCTCCCCGATCGCGGGATCGTTCGAGTTACACCGCATTGGGGACGCGGTTGCCAGCCGGGATATCTACTCGTCGATCTATGAGTCCTACCGTCTCTGTTCGCAATTGTAGACGGGCGACAGCCCGACAGCCACGAAGGGGCGGTGGGCGCGACCTCGATCGTGGGTGACATTGGACCGCATACCTAACGTTTCAAAGGATCGCCAAACCGATATCCATTTTGCAGAAATGAAAAACTCCTTACGACCGTGGCTGTAGCGCGAAGCGGGCATCACACGCAAGTATCCAGGCATTGGAGGCTTGGACCATCCTGCCTGGCGGGACAGCGAGAAGCGCCAAAGCTGGCCAAGAAGCCAGCGCTATCCTTTCGATCGGCATGTGCTTCGCGCAGATGCTTTGCGCTTTCGACCAACCCAGGCGCGCGGGCGTTCCGCGCGCCAAAGGAGACGATCATGTTGTATGAACTTCGACACCGTTTTGCCCGCTGGCTTGCCTATCGCCAGACGATTGCGAGCTTGAGGCAGGTCCCGGACAGCACATTGGCGGATGCTGGCATTTCTCGCGAAGAGATCCGCGAGCGTGCCTGCCACGCCAGCCTGCTTCGTTGAAATGATGGAGGCGGGTCACGACCGTCGAAACCGCAATACCGAACCTACGCAAATTCCTCGACGGCGGTGTTGCTGCGGGGCGCGGCGACGCCAAAAGGATAGATAATGCGGCCGCTGTGGCGAGAAGCGACGGGCCTGTCAGCGAGCAGACTACGCTAGCTCCGCTCAGAAATTTCTACCCAACATTCCGCTGCTCCATTAGACTTTACTAATGTCCGCTCTCTCGTTCAGCCCCAAGGTCCCTGTGAAGACCAATGCCGGTCACCGACTTCTGATCAGCGACGTACAGGCTGCGTCCAAGGAACTCCTGACATGGACCGAGCGTGGCCCGCACTGGAACCGAGCGGCACGCGTTTGCACCGCCGCCCTGACTGGCAATGCGACTCCGCAGGAGGCCAGGAGGTGCTTCAGGATTGCCGCCATAGAGAATGGTCGCCTCCTTCCCCGCATTGAAGAAGAAAACTGAATACCTATGCCGCCTCGGCCACCTTCGTCGGTCGCCGCTTCTTTCTGGCACTATGGTTGATTGGGACGTTGGCAGTGCGGACGAACAACTGCAAGGCAAGGGGAGAGCGACATAGCCCTAAAACTGGGGGAAAACTGCGCCGCAGGCTTTTATTAAGGAGTTGCTAATATTACTATTGACGCTAAGCCGGCTTTGCCACCCTAGCCGGTTAGGCCCGGCGGTCACGCAGTTCTACCCCAACAGACTGTCGGGCCGCTGCGGGGACGGTTGTGCCAGCTGGGAACCGCCGACAAGCCTGGTTCGGCTTTCTCCCGCAGATGCGTGGCTTTGCGCGCCGGCCGAAGCATGCCCGAGATCACCTGGCTCTTTCGGGTGCGGATATGAAGAGCGTTCTGCACGACATTGCCAATCTGATGAGAACCCCAGCAGCCGAGTCTCGAGACCGCTTGCGGCCTGGCAGTTGGCATGTGTGGTGGTCACCTCATCGCTGATTGGCCCGCCATGCGGGAAAAAAGCTGGGGGAGACCACGACGTTTGTAAGGCTTGCCGTTGATCGGACTTCATGGCCTTCAACAAGCCATACGCAGAGCCTGAAGAGCGAGACACCCTCTGCGGCGTTAACCACCTTGCTATGTCAGGTCGAACCCACGGTTCGTCTTTGCCGTTGGGGAACCATGGAAGATCACAAAGCGAGCTTCCGACGTCCCCTCGAAACGTCGGGTACTTGGAGGGAGACCCCTTTACTGGAGGGACATGGCAGCGCGCCAAGGTAGCCTGCGACCTGCTGAAGCTCATCTTCGACAACCAGTTGGAGGCTGGATCGCGTGGCAGCAAGAGCAAGCCCTCGGACGATCCGGCAGATCGTGTCGACGATCTCATTTCATCCATCCGCAAGCGCCGCGGTGCTCTCAAGAAAACGCACGCATTGCCGCCGCACAGGCACGTTGACGATTTCAGCAGTAGGTAGTGGGGATTGCAGCATCCTAAACGGGATCCTGCTACATTCCCCCATGGCCGTCCGAATAGTGGTTGTCCTGGCGCTTCTTTTCGCCTTCGCCTACGGATTCGCAAAACTCGTGAGCGATCAGCCGTCACCCTGTGAACAATGGTCATTGTCCGATTGCGCGAGGCCAGATGCGCCGCCTGCAAGGTAGCGATACGCCCATCTGTTCCACGCCGAAACCGAAGCGCTGTTCGCTCGTAGAAGATGGCCTGCGCCCCGTTGGGCGGGGGGCTTTGGGGTAAAGGGCGCCGGCCAGGCGGGCAATCGGTCCGCCGCCTGAGCAAGCTAACAGAAGAGCCGCCGTCGCGTATAGACGTGATGCGGAGTTGACCGTCGAACGCTTGAGCCTGGGCGGGTAAGCCCGTCGGATTCAGTCCGGCATATCACCAAGTGCCGCTCAGCGGTGCGGCCATTCAAATCCAGTTGCCAAGCGCACCTTAGCCAGATCGACCGTCACAAGCGGCCCAAGGTTCAAGGTCACTTTGCCAGCGGCATCATCGATGCGCGTGACTTCCTATCAGCTCAATGTTCTGACCCTTCTTGGCAATGCGGTCTGCTACCGAGTGCGGGAAGTCATAAGAAGGGATCGCCACGCTGACGCGGTCGTCATCCATGCGCTGCAACACGGTGGCGATTATCGACATGTCGTCGCCAATGCCAATGCCTCGTTTCGATTTGCGTTTGGTTGTGATGCGTTTATTTCCAGCGGCGGCGTGTGTCCCGGCTGCTCGTGCCTGATCACCTGCCGCAGGTCGCGCCAGTCGACGGCCTGGCCACGAACCGGGCAGCAGTGGAAATGGTCGCGCTCTCATGCTTCACGGGCTCACCATGACGCGTGCCGCCGATCGGCGGCCCAAGGTCCGAGAGTTGGTCATGTGTTCCCGGCAAAGCCTGCGCGGCCTTGGTTAGGGTCGCCCTATTGTTGCCGTGCTGGCGGATCAGCTCGCGCACCTGTTCTGGTGTGATGTTGTTTTGCAGCGCGAAAAATTTCACCTCATATTCGTCATCCGCAGAGAGCTGCTTGCGGTCCCGGAAGTCGCGTTTGCTTTTGTCGTCTGCCATATCGGCTGCTCCTTAAAATTTGCAGAAAATTGCTATGTTCGCTCTGGCTAATATAAGCCAGCGGCCTACACTCGGTTCCATGCGCAGGCGGGCAGGCGCCGGCACCATCCGGCTGGAGTTCATTGAGCCGTTGATGCCGACCCTGGTGGAAAACCACCACAGGGCGGCGACTGGATTCATGAGGTGAAGTTCGACGGCTACCGCTGACGGAGGCTGAAACCAATAGTCCAGGCGTTCGAGCGTTCCGGAGGATAGACTACGGAGAAAGTCCTGATTGCACTGCGCGGAAATGTAGGCCTCAATGGGCCGTCAAGGAAGCAGGGACGCCATCATAGTGTCGGTTCGGACAGACCCGCTACCTGCAACTGTTGAGACGGTGATCGATCCGTCCCGCAAGCGGCGGCTGATCGACCTTCCCGAGCTTTGGCGATATCGGGAAGTTGTGTTCTTCCTGGCCTGGCGCGATTTCAAGGTCAAATACCGCCAGACTTATCTGGGCGTACTTTGGGCAATGTTGCAGCCGCTCGTTGCCATGTCGGTCTTCAGCGTCTTCTTTGGTCGACTCGTAGGCATCTCATCAAACGGCGCGCCATACCCGCTGTTTGTCCTGTGTGGGCTCGTGCCATGGAATTTTTTTTCGCGAGCGGTTGGCAGCATGACGGGCAGTCTTGTCAGCAACCAGGAACTAGTGAAGCGCGTCTATTTTCCGCGTCTGATCATTCCCATGTCCGCTATAGCCGCGTGCCTGACCGATATGATCGTCGGCTTCGCTCTTTTGTTCGCCGCGCTGCTGGCATTCGGAAGCTGGCCGGCACCGCAGGTGCTCTTCCTGCCACTGTTCGTGCTCGTCATGGCAGCGTCGGCGACTGGGCTGGGAGTGGCGCTATCTGCGATCAATGTCCGCTTTCGCGATGTGGGATATCTTGTGCCGTTCAGCCTCCAGATAGTTCTGTTCATGACCCCGGTTGTCTATCCGGGCAATCTCGTGCCCCCCTTCTGGCGGCCGCTCTACAGCCTGAACCCTATGGTCGGGGTAGTCGAAGCCGTGCGCTGGAGCGTACTGGGCACGCCCGCCGATTGGGTCATGATCTCGATATCGACCCTCTCCTCACTGGCCCTTCTCGTTGCCGGACTGGCTATTTTCTCAAAGTCCGAACGCGCGTTTCCGGACCTGATCTGAGCAATGACCGACATAGTGATTCAAGCCACCAATCTCTCCAAAGCCTATAGATTGGGGGTGGCGAACAACAGCTTCCCTACCTTGCGGGACGCGCTGGCCAGCGGCGCAAGGCGAATAATTCACGGGGAGCCAGATTTGGGTCGGCGCAACAGTGGAGACGATCAATTCTGGGCCCTGAGGGACGTCTCCTTCGAGGTGCGCGCAGGCGAAGTCCTTGCCGTGATCGGACCCAACGGCGCGGGAAAGAGCACCATTCTCAAGATATTGGCGCAGATTGTGGAACCGACTTCCGGTCGCGCGAGGATACGCGGACGGCTGGGAGCTTTGCTGGAGGTCGGCACGGGGTTCCATGCGGAGCTCACCGGCCGCGAGAACATCTATCTCAACGGAGCGATACTCGGCATGCGGCGCGCCGAGATCAGATCCAAGCTCGATGAGATCGTCGATTTCTCCGGCGTCGAGCCGTTTCTCGACACGCCCGTCAAGCGTTACTCAAGCGGTATGTACTTGCGGCTCGCCTTTGCCGTGGCGGCGCATGTCGAGCCCGACATCCTTGTCGTAGACGAGGTGTTGGCGGTCGGCGATGCGGCATTCCAGAAGAAGTGCATCGGCAAGGTGGGGCAGATCGCGCAGACTGGCCGCACGGTCATTTTCGTCAGCCACCAGTTGTCCGTGGTCCAGAAACTCTGCAACCGGGCGATCCTTATCGGCGACGGCACGATCAAGGCAGACGGCCCCACTGCAAAAGTGATCGAAACTTACCTTCGGACGATCACGGACCAGGCCGCGGAGGATCTCGCCACTCGCGCGGTCCGCTCCGGTCGCGGGCGGGTTCGCTTGATGGCGATCGAGATCGAAGGCGATACGAGCGTCCCGACCTCCGGCCAGCGCACTCGTTTTCGTTTTCGTGCCGCTGGCGACCAGTCGCTGGTCGATTGTTCTTTCACAATCTACGATGAGTTCGGTGATGCCGTGACCTCATTCGACTCTGCCGAGCATTCTGACAGCGAGCTCGTCGGCGACAGTTTTGTTTGCGAGTTCCAGCCCTTGCTGCTGCGTCCCGGCCGCTATCGCATCAATGCCGCGCTGACATCGCGGGAGGGTGCGCTCGAGGATCACGTCGAGGGTGCGGCGACCTTCGATGTGCAGCCGGGCGTCCTCGGCGGACGGCTGGTCAATGCAGAGCCAGGGTACGGCAGCATGACGATGCCTCACCGCTGGACCAGGGGAACGTAGGCTAGGATATCGATGAAGATACTGGTGGCCGGCTGGTTCAGTTTCGCGCGCGGGCACGCCACGGCCGGCGACCTGTTGTCACGCGACGTTCTTTGCCGATGGCTCGACGAAAGATCCATTGCCTACGATCTGGCGACTGATCCGCCCTTTGCCGGCGGCTTAAACTGGCGACTGCTCGATCCTGGCGACTATTCCCACGTGATCTTCGTTTGCGGTCCGTTTGGCCGCGGCGAATTTGAAGCGGAATTCCTCGGGCATTTCGCGCGATGCCGGCTCATCGGGCTGAACTTGTCGATGGACCTCCCGTTGGACGAATGGAACCCGTTCGATCTGCTGATCGAGCGTGACAGTTCAGTCGTATCCAATCCGGATATGGTCTTCGCGGCGCGGCAGGATCTTCCTCCGGTCGTCGGCGTCTGCCTCGTCGAGGAGCATCCGGGCGCGGAAGTCGCGCGCACCAACGCGGCGATCGCGAAACTGATCGAAGCCCGCGAGCTCGCCATCGTTGGCATCGACACGCGGCTCGACGTCAATGAGGGGGGTCTGCGCACCCCCGGAGAAGTCGAAGCGCTGATCGCGCGAGTCGACGTCCTCATTACGACGCGCCTGCACGGCCTCGTCCTTGCCCTGAAGAACGGCGTGCCGGCGCTTGCAATCGATACGGTGCCGGGCAGCGGCAAGATCGCCAAGCAATGCACCCGGGTTGGCTGGCCGAACGTGCTCACGCTGGACCAGATCGACGAGCGGCAACTAGCGCAGGCGCTGGATTTCGCCTTGAGTCCCGAGGCAAGGCGGTTGGCAGGAGAGTGCGCGTCGGACGCCGAGAAACTCCTGCTTCAAACCCGCGAGCGGCTGTTGGACAGCTTGACCGGTGACGAGGTCGAGGCCTCGTTCCGCGCCCGTCAATTGCCCGAGCGAATGGAAGCGTTCAGGGCCGGCCTTCAGCCCGTCGGCGATTTGACAGCCGAACGGAACGATGTGGAGACGCCGCCTGCGGCCAAGTCGTGGAGACGCAAGGTTGTCCGGGGAGCTTTCACCATGCTTCGTCGAGGATGAACGAGCCGGGGCGTATCGCTGACGCGCTCACCAATTGGTGGTCACGATCCGCTGACGCTCCCGGTCATCAACCTGTAAAGGCGAGCAAGTCTTCGCGCAAAGCGATGACGAAGCCGCGCGAGCTGCATTGCGGCTTTCAATGACAGCCGATCGGCCTTGTTTCGAACGGTCGGCTCGCTGGTGTAAGGCGATCGCGCGAGGCGAATTGCGCGATCGAGCTTCGGATCCTTTATCCCGCTTTTGACAACGTACTCGGTGAGCCAGTCGAGAAAGGGTGCGCGGGCCGGATGCGAGCCCATGCGATCATAAAGGCCACGCTTGGCCGCATCCGCCGACACCGAGCCGGAGTGCTGCCGATAACGCGAAAGACAGATTGGTGTGACATAGGCCGGGTAGCGCAAAAACAGCTTAACCCACAGCGCCTGGTCCTCGTAGAGCCGGAAGCGTTCCTCGAAGCCGACGACAAGTTCGATGGCACTCCGGCGCACCAGCACGGAACAGGTGCACGGAACGTGACCATCCTGCATCAGCAGAAGCCGACTTAGAAGCCGCGGAGGTTGATGCAAACGGCCGGCAAGCCCGTCCGTCGGCTCGATCCAGTCGGGGCTCTCACCGTCTGGATACCACCATCTCGTCGGCCCGAAGATCATTGCGGCTTCCGGGTTGGCATCGGCTGCCGCCAGAACCGTCTCGAGCATATGCGGTTCGTACAGATCGTCTGCATCCAGGAAGGCAAGCAAATCGCCGCTGCTGGCCTCTATTCCGGCGTTTCTCGCTGCCGCGGCGCCACGCTTGGATCCGGGAGGCCTGCGCAGCACCTTAATTCGGGGATCGGTTGCCGCAACATCATTGGCGATCTTGACACTGTCATCCGTCGAGCCATCGTCGACCAGCAAGAGCTCCCAATCCGTAACCGTCTGGGCTCGGACGCTGGCGATCGCTTCGCCCAGAGTTGCCTCCGCATTGAGGAAGGGGGTTATGATCGTCACCCGCGGCAGGGAAGTCATCGTTGAAGCCGTCTCTTGATACTTCGCTTGTTCGCTTTCCAGGTTTCGCGCGCGAGCACTTTCCAGATTGCGGAACGAATGCGGAAAGAGGCGCCCTGATCCGCCATCACGCCATTCAGCCACTTGAGAAACGCAATACGCGCGGCCTCGTCAGCGCCTGCCCTGGCGGAGGCGACAGAGCAGCTTTCAGCATGCTGGCGGTATTTTGCCCAAATGCGGCCGGATACATAGACGGGCGCGAATGCGAGCGCCTTGGCAAAGAATGTCTGATCCTCGAACATCAGGCGAAAGCTGTTCTCGAATCCCCCAAGCGTTGCGAACAAGCTTGAACGCATCAGGGCATTGCAAGTTGTCGGCGTCTGGACCTCGTTCTGCAGCAGCAGCTCCAGCAGCACAGGTGGTTCATAACGGGCGTCTGGTTCGACGCCGAGCGGGTAGTGGAAGTCTGCATGATCGGCAGCCTCGTCCCAGCTATGCCAGATCAGAGTGCGGCCATAGATCATGCCTAGCGCCGGATCGCTTTCCATGATGGAGACTTGTTCGGAAAGCTTTTCGGGCAGCCATGTATCGTCTGCGTCGAGAAACGCGACATAGGCGCCGCGCGCCTCCGCCAGCCCACGGTTGCGCGAGGCACTGATACCATGATTGCGGTTGTCGTGATGAGACAATAGCCGAACCTTGCCCGGCAGGCGCTGCTCATAGCCGCGTATGATGGCGGACGACTGGTCAGTCGAGCCATCGTCGACAACGAGGAGTTCCCAGTCGACGAAGCTTTGACCTACAATGCTATCAACTGCTTCCCGGAGATACCTCTCACCGTTGAACACGACTATAATTGCCGTGACACGCGGCTGTCCGCCTGAATTGTCAGCCATGGCATAGCACCATGCGCCGAAAGTCAGCCTCATCCCAATTGGCGACCGTAACGCGCGGCAATCGGAATGGGTCGACGCGAGGCCCAGCTTCACGCGGCAGGGTGGTTACTGCATAGTCCATGCCGGCAGACCTTACGGCGTTGGCGGTGCTGTCATCGAAATCTCCAAACGGGTATGCGAATCCCACCACCCGCCGTCCTGTAATCTCCTCGCATTTTTGGCGGCTGCCCGAAATCTCGCGCTTAAGATCGTCCCGTTTCAGTAGCGGCAAGGATGGGTGCGTACAGGTGTGGGCGCCGATCGCAACGCCATCGAAGTCGGCGAGCTGCCGCAGCTCCGAATGCGTCATGGCGCGATCGCGCCCTCGGGGACTGGCGTCGGTTCCTGCCCATCTTGCCAGCCGCTCCAGCGCCTTCTCGCGTTCGTGTGCTCTCAACGGCTTCAGCAGTGCGTGCAAGTGGAAATGGAGCTTCGTGCGGTTGATCGCGTTATTGGAGTCCGCCTGCATTGCGTCCTTCCTCACGCGCCAGTCATAGTTTCGGCCAGCGATCTCGATCTCCAGAGCATTCGGGAGAGCTGGCATTTCCAAAATGATGCGGGATAGAATATCCCACCAGAACACTGACGGATCGGTGATCGCATGGGTGGTGACGAAGACAGTCGCAGGACAGTTCATACGCCGCAGGATCGGCACGCCGTTTTGGAGGACATCCGCGTAGCCGTCGTCAAAGGTGATTGCCACCGCATTTCTCGGTGGCCGTCCCTCGCGAAGCCGTTGCGCCAGCCACTGCAGGGGAACAATGCCACGCGCTTTCGTCAAGACTTCGATCTGGCGTGCAAAATTTTGCGGCGAAACCGCGAGTTTCCACGGATCGACGGGCGGTGCTCCGACGCGGTGATACATCAGCACGATAGGTCGATTGAAACCGGCAAGCAGGCGCCCCCGTCGCAGGAGTTTGCTGACAGTTTGACGCGCAGTCACGGCGCCGCTCATCGCCTGAAAGCCCGCGCCGCGACTATTACCGGACAGTAGGGGTCGTTCACATCAAGTAATGCCGAATTCAGCTCATGTTCTGCCAGGCCGTAGAGGAAGCCCGTAGCAGAATACGCGCTTCCATAGTGACTGACTTCGACGTTCTTCGCCCCGAACCTGTCCGACAGAAGTCGCCTCAGGGCAGCCGGAGTAAGCGACCAGTACCAGCTCCCACCCCATTCTCCCCTGTCAATCGGGCTCACCCAAGGCACTGTAATCAGAAGCACGCCTCCCGGCTTCAGGATCCGCCACAGGGTGGCGACCGCAGCGGGTAGATCGAAAACGAGGTGCAGGGTCTGGGTGAGCACGATACAATCGAAGGTCTCGGAGGGCAGATCCTCGCTGTTCGCCAGGTCACCCACGTAGGTTGTCAACGGGTGGCCGTCATAACGGTTCAGAACATCGCTTGTGGTGACCCGACTGCCTCCGAAACGCATCGTATAGGCGTTGTCGCCAATCTCCAGGACCCTTCCGGATATGTTCAACGAACAGGACGCGAGGAAAGTCTCGACATAGCGGCGGTCCACTGGCTTGCCGCGATCAAACCCGAACTCCGTGCTGAAGGGTACGGTACGCTCGAGGTCACCGAACCGGGTGCTCGAGCGGTGCCGACTTGAACGGCGCCTGATGCGATGCCGGAGCATCAAGGCGGTCTGCAACGGCGCTGCAAGCGCAACGGCGATCGTGCTGCTGAATTGACCGGCGAGTGAAGAACGGGATCGAAGCGCTGTACCAAGCTGTGCCAGTTGCAGGTCCGTATAATGGCACTTCCATTTTTCGACACCCTGACGGTATGCGGCCGCCCAATCAGGATTGGTCTGCGCGACGTTCCGCTGCCGGCGAAGGACCTTCAGCGCCGCGCGCAACATCATCGGATTGCTCTTCGACATATTGCTTGCGTGCCGACGGTAATCTGCGAGGCATTCCGGAGTGCAGGCTACCTTGTTCGCCCGTGATAGGCGAAGGTAGACGTCGTAGTCCTCGCAAGCCCGCAGTGACCGGTCAAATCCGCCGGCGGCTTCCAATGTCCTGCGGCGATAAAGCACTGTCGCATGCATTCCAATCAGGTTGCCTGTCAGGAACCCCGCATACGGGTCCTCGCCCGCCGACCTCAGTGGCACAGTATTCCTGACTGCACCGCCCTCGTCGATGTCGCGGTAGGCACCGTAGACGAACGCGCAATCGGGATTGTCGTAAAACAAGGCAAGATTGGTTGCGAGCGCGACCGGGCGCAGCCTGTCGTCGGCATCCAGGAAGGCAATGAATTCGCCGCGCGCTGCCGTCATCCCTGTGTTACGGGCAGAGGCCAAACCCTGGTTTTTTTGGCGGATGTAGTGGACGTCGTCATATCGACGAACAACACTTTCGGGATTGTCCGACGACCCATCGTCCACAATGATGATCTCATCCGGCTTTACGGTCTGGTTGCGGACGCTGTCGATGGCTTCGGCAAGGAACCGCGCATGATTGTAGGTCGTGATGACAACTGAAACGCTGGATGCAGCGGGGCGGGTGGTCATCTCTCACCCGCTCCGTTTCCGCAGGTCGGGTAGCCCGCAAAGGTCAACCAGCCGATCGACCGCCGACATGCTTCCTCGAAGCTGACAGCCGGCTGGTATCCGAGTTCGTGCTCGGCCTTACGCCATGGAAGTTTCGTCTGGCACTGGTGCAACAGTGCACGCTCCTCCGATACCATGACCGTTGGGGCCATAGTCGCACCGGTCGCATTGCGTCCTGCCTTGCGCCACTCGGCATAGCCTGCCTTCAGTCCGCTGCGAACAGGCCTTGGCAGGCTTCGGGCAAGCCGCCGATATCCTTCGCTTTCCTTCAGCCTTTGTTTCCAGCTCGGAGCAAATGACAAGGGCGCTGAAATCGAAATCGTGGCCAGGTCGAACCCCAGTGCCTCGGCGATCGGTCGGCAAAGATCTGCCCAACTGATCTCTTCCAGGTCTCCGATCAGATAGGTTCGCCCAGACGCCTCGGGCACTTCTATGGCAAGCTTGATCGCGTGAATGACATTGTCGACATAGGCGCTGTTGCAGATACCACGACCGCCATCCACCAAGTAGGCTGAACCGTCAATGAGCTCGTCGGCAAAACCACCCGTCCAACGGGAGCGTGGGCCAAAGACAATTCCAGGCCGCAGCACCACTACCTGCACCGCGCCCTCGCGTGACAGGTGCCCGAGTCGGCGTTCGGCATGAACCTTCGCATTGTTGTACTCGATCGTTTGATCGTCATGCAGCGCGCTCGTTTCGTCCGTCCCGGGCGGGGGCGATTGGCCATGAACGGAAGCGCTGCTGAGATAGATCAGACGAAGCACGCCGGCAGCGGCGGCTGCACGATAGACGGGCTCGATAGCATCGACGATCGTGCGGGCATCACCGGCAACTGCATGTACGACGTACTGACAGCCTGCAAAGGCCGCGGTAAGAGCCTGAAGATCACGCGCATCCGCCACCATTGCGTCAATCGCAAAGCGAGACAGACTGGCCAAAGCATCCGGCCTGCGAACGATCGGCCTGACATTCGCCCAGCCGGAAAGTTGCAGAAACTCCACTGTGCGGCAACCTATGAAGCCGTTGGCGCCAAGCACTGCAACTGTGCCGGTCATTGTCTGATCCCAGCGCAAGCGGTGATATGGAGCAATTCTTCCGAACCGAGCCAGGGCATGTCCATCAGTTTCCGTCTGGCATAGCATCCTTCGACCAGATCGAGCACATTGCGCCCAGCGCTGGCCGGCACGGAAAGGGGGGCCCCATTCCGGACCGCATCCACCAAGCCCGAAATCTGATCGCAAAATGCATCGACAAAATCGCGCGACCGGCCGTCGGCATTGGTGAAGGAAGCGAAGCCTGTCGTGCGACTTCCATTCAAGGCGACCTCCACAGTCTCGGTCTCATTGACTGTCCAGGAAATCGAGCCGCGTTCGCCCTCAAGGCGGTACAGATTCGGGCGAGCCCAATCCCGGCTCAACCTGACCGTCGCGTCGAAGCCGCTAAAACGCAGCCGGACAAGGCAGTTCGCCTCGACGCCGCCCATTGCGTCATCGGCGTAGTGAATCTCGTCGGGTTCTCCAAACCACCAGGTCAAGAGGTCAAGGCAATGCGTGCCGATATCCTGAAGCACGCCACCACCGGACTCCGAGAAGCTAAAATAGCTCATCGAAGCCACCGGCCACTGGAAGAAGCCGCCCTCAAAACAACTGACGCTTCGCAGCCGTCCGATCAATCCGCCCTCCAGCATGGCCTTTATCGAACGCGTCGCGGGGAACTGCCTTCTGACGAGCCCTGTTGCCACAAGAAGATTGTTGGCTGCCGCTGCCGCCAGGGTACGATCCGCCTCGGAGCAGTTCGTGGCCATCGGCTTTTCGCACAGAACATGCATGCCGGCTTCCAACGCCTGTATGGACTGATCAGCGTGATATCGAGGTGGCGAAGCAATGATCGCGATATCGGCGTCCATAGCCAAAAGGCCCTCGAAACTGGCCGCAACCTTGGCTGAGGGCAGTCGCCCCTGAACGAGCGCGGCCTGCTTCGCTACTGGATCGAATATCCCCGCGACTGCAACTTGGCCTCTGCTTTGAAGGCGTGAAAGCGCTTCCGCATAGTAGAGCTTTGTGACGGCGCCACATCCGGCCAAAACGAGCCGGACCGGTTCAGCTTGCTGGAGTCCTGCAGGCCGCTGCTCGGTTTCAGCCAGGATGGACAATCCTGCCTCCTTGTCTTGCAACGAGCCGCAGCATACGCCCAATTGTCTTGAGTGAGGGATCGAAGCGGAACGCTTCGCTCATCTGCGCCAGGCATCCAGCCCAATCACCGGCGCCGAGCTGTCGCCGCGCAGTTTCGAGAGCGCTTAGCGCATAGGTTCGCCGGGCCGACGCGGCGACATCGTCCGCAAGCTCGGTTGGAAGATAGCTCTTGAAAATATCGATCGCCATTCGCGTGTAGGCCATGTCCTCGGCACTTCGGATATGGCGCCCTGTGTTCGACTGGGGGTGCATCCGATAAAGTGCAAGGGCCTGCGGTTCGTACCAGACAGGAAACTGAGAAGCGATACGGACCCACATCTCCCAGTCTTCACTGCATTTCAGCCGCCGGTCGAACGCGCCGAGTTCTTCGTAGACCGCGCGCCGCACCACGATTGATGGCGTCATGATGTGCTGTTCCAGCGCCAGTCGAACCGCCGCATTCTCGAGCCGTCCGGGGCTTGACTGCATTGCAGGCGGGATCGACAGCTCCTGTCCGTGGGCATCCATGAAGATCGCCCGACAGAATGCCGCGCCCGTATTCAGGTCCGCATCGAAGCCTCGTCCGAGCAATTCGTAGAAGCCGGGGCGGACAGCGTCGTCGCCGTGCAGGAGATGTACGAGTTCGCCCTGGGCACGATCCAGGCAGGTATGGAAGTTGCCGATATGCCCTAGATTCTGCGGCTGGTGGAAAAAGCCAACGCGGTTCCTACCGATTTCATTCAAGACTCTTTGCGGATCATCGGAGGAACAGTCGTCAACCACCTCGATTTGCATCTGAGCCGGGCCGGGGTCCTGCGCCAGCACGCTTTCCAGCGTTGCGGCAAGAAAGCGGGCGCAGTTATAGGCGGGGATCATCACCGACCATTTCGGGCGAGCAGCCTCCCGTGGCAACGGCGAGATCGGATCGCGATACTCGAAGTCGCGGACCGCCGTCATCTCTGGAGCACCGAGGACTTCAGCAGGTGCAGCCCCAACCTGGCAATGTCGCGTTTGGGCACATCACGTGCGATGCCACCGCCGCGAAGGCTCCGCAGGAAGCACGATCTGGCCGATGGCAAATCGCCTTCTACCAGATACCGCATTGACCATTCATAGAAGTAGCGGGAGCAGCCGCCACGCGCAGAATTTGCCCCCTGAGTGTCCATGACCTGCGCCATGCGCCGGTAGAATCCTTCGATTGCATCCAGCTTGCGCCGGTTTGGCAGTGCCGATACGAGTCCGCCCGGATGCAGACGGTAGACACCTGCTACCTCGTCGACGAAAGCGAGATCTGCTGTCTTTGCGCAAAGCACATACAGCGGCCAGTCAGTAATCGGAAAGAAATCAGCATACCACGACGGCACGTTTCGAACGCACGCGGTTCGCATCATGCCGGCGCAAGTTGCGAAAGGATTGCCTTCCCAGATATCCCTTTGGGTCACGATGGGTTTCTGGTCCGCCCGCGTCCACCGCGTCGATGTGACCTCATCGCCATCCGCCACGACTGCATTATAGAATACTGCGGAGAGTTCCGGGTGCGCGTCGAGATGGGCCGCCTGATCTTTCAGCTTGGTCCTGGATGTCCACAGGTCGTCTCCATCGAGGACCGAGACGTAGCGCCCACGCGCCACCCGGAGTCCCCTCGCGACGACTTCGTTCGATCTCACATTACTGCCGGAATAGATCGCCGACAGCCTTTCAGGATGGTTGGAAACATATCGCTCGACAATCTCCCGGGTACCGTCGGTCGAAAAGTCTTCACTGATCAATATCTCGACACCGAAATCGGCCTCTTGCATGAGAGCGCTGTCGATTGCGGCCGCCACGTAGCGTGCGTGATTGTAAGTGACAATAAGGACGGTCACGCGAACCGTTGATTCATTCACCTTCCGCTCCGCAGTACGTGCCGATCGCCTATTTCAGATCATGCCGATCATTGCCGGCTCTAGATCGCATGGGTTGCCCTCATTTCCGCAATTCCACCATTGCCCTCAAACCAGCGCAAGGTGCGCACGAGACCCTCTTCATAGGGCACTTTGCATGACCACCCCGGCAGGATTCTTCGGCACAAGGTCAGGTCAGGACGCCGGTTGGTCGGATCCTGTGGCGCCGGCTCATCATGAACAATTGTCGTTCCGGGAATGAGGCCCGCAACATATTGCGCGATCTCAAGCACCGAAATTTCCCGGTCGTTTCCTACGTTGACTGCTCCCACATGATTGAAGTTCTCCAGCCAGAACAGCCGTTCGAGCCCATCGACAATATCGTCGACATAACCCCAGCTGCGGGTTTGGAGACCATCACCATGAACGACGATCGGCTTGCCGGACAACGCATTGGCGATAAAGTTGGAAACAGCACGCCCATCATCGGCTCGGGTGCGCGGACCGTAGACGTTAAAGATCCTGGCAACCCGCACATCGACGCCACGGACACGGTTGCTCTCGAAGAGGAGCGCCTCGGTGCAGCGCTTGCCTTCGTCGTAGGAAGAGCGCGGGCCCGTACAGTCCACTGACCCCCGATATGTCTCGGGCAGGGGGTTGACCAACGGATTTCCATAAACCTCCGAGGACGACGCAAAGCAGATTCGCCCACCCTTTTTGAGCAGCTTCAAGAGCCGCATGGCGCCAATCAGATTTGCTGAGACGGTACGCTCGGGCTCGCGCATATAGACTGGCGGCGATGCGGGCGACGCAAGATGAAAAATCTCGTCGAATTGGAAATCGGATTTGAAATGCTCCACCTCGGAGCGGACCAGCACTAGGCGTTGATCTCGGATATGATCAATGTTTTCGGCCCTGCCGGTCCATAGGCTGTCGACCACAACCAGCATGTCCAAATCGTTTCTTTTAAGAAGCCGGTCGACCAGGTGCGACCCGATGAATCCTGCTCCTCCAGCCAGCAACAGCTTCTTCATCTCATGTCTCGAGGGGACGTAGTAGGCTGTCGGAATTCGTGTGCTCGTTGGGCATTGCAAGCGTCCCTTGTTCAGGAGGCCGCGTCAAATAGGCTCCGCTTGGTCCAAGTTTCTCGTCCATTACAGCAAGATTGCTGAGCCCCACGCGGTGGTTGGCATGCTCGTCGGAATCCGCAAACTCATGAATAGAGTAGTTCCAAAAATTTCGTGCGATCTCCGAGCTGCGGTCCTGGCTTTCCGGTTGCGGAAGCGCTCGCTTCACCCTGCGCAGGAAAATGGCCGCGAATGCTGCAACGAGTTTCGCGAACTGCACAGGTGACCGCCAGAGCATCTTGGTGCAGTGCCTGGCGACCGCAGCAAATCGGCGCGTCATTAACCCAAGCTTGGCAATCTCGACATCGGTACGGAACATCGCATCCAGCAAGTCCGGCTTCACCGCCTCTGTACAGCGGGCAAGTACGCTTTCGAGCACCAACCGACGCGAGATGAGCATTCGCACGAAATCTGCCGACATATTCCCTGGCGTTCGGCGATATCCGACAAGATGCTCCTCAACGGCGCCGAAGCGGTATTTCGAGGCAACGCTTTGTTGGATGAAGAAGTCCTCGCAACCCTCTGCACCGCTCTCGCGCAGTCGCGAGGAGTAGCCACCCATTTCGAAGAGAACATCGCGCCGAAACATCGCCGAACTGCCGTTGCCGATGAAATTTTGTCCGAGATGCTGCATGAACACCCATCCATTCGGGTGCGTCCGCTTCGGCGTCATGATCACCATATCGTCGGCATCAATCGTCCGGTAAAGTGTATAGACAAGCCCTAGGTCATTGCCAGCCGCAGCGAAAACACGCAGTTGCTTTTCGAGCTTGGTCGGGTGCCAGAGGTCATCGGCGTCTATGGGCGCTATAAAGGTGCCCTTGCTAGCCCGCATCCCCGCATTCCGCGCCGACGCGACGCCACCATTCTTCTGTTGGAGCAACTTGATGCGCCTGTCGCCATCAGCCAGTCGTCGAACGATCGATGCTGTTCCATCGGTCGAACCATCGTCAACGACTATTACTTCGATATTCCTATGCGTTTGGGCAAGCACGGACGCCAAGGTACGCTCGATGAATGCTTCCGCGTTGTAGGCAGGGATGATAACCGCCACGAGCGCGTGGGCAGAGTGTTGTGAATTGCTCGGCAACTCCGCCATCCCTAGTCACGCCAGAACGAAGAGCACTGCGATCGTTCCCAGATTGGCCAGAAATGATTTGACGGACAGAGTGTCATCTAAACCCTTCTCCGCTGGTGTGCAGGCTTCCGCAAAAACCGCTGAATGTCTTTGTTTTTCAGCGTTCTTCGTCTGCTGCTATCCGCCGCAACGCTAGGCACAGAGTTGCTGGGATGGGTCGTTTACTGCACATATTAGCTGAAACTACTATTCGTGCCAAGGAGTTGAAACCGGGCGATATAGCGACGGCGGTGCGTTCTATCTCCGCGTAAGAAAGGCGGAACCAAGTCCTGGGCCGTCGTCCACTTCAAGGGCTCTGGCGCCGGCCGCGTCTGGAAGGAAGCCGGACTCGTCTCCTTAGGCCCGGTGCCAAGACACGAGGGCAGCCGCTTGCAGACTTCGTCCGAACGCCGTAGCGCGCCTCGCGAACCCGTGGTCGCCCGCTGCGCGTCAATTCGAGACCGGCGAGGGGTTCGGTATAGAACCCTGGCGCTGCTTGCTGACGATCTAACGCGGCGTACCAGGCATGCGGCAATCACGTCTTTGCCCAGACCCTGAGCGGCCACCTGAATTCTTTTGGCCCGGATCACATCTCGATAGAACACCGCTGATCTCCGCCTCTAATACAATATTTAGCTAGCTAGTTCGCGACCGCCGCTCCTGGCGGGGCCTGCAGCGTAATTGTGATGGTGTCACCCGGAGCGAGCAGGGTATCTTCAGTCGCCCCGGTCGTCTCTGCCTGTCCTTCATTGGAACGGGTTACACCTATCGTAACCCGCCGGCTCCCTTCGGCCACAAGGTCGCTGCGCAGCTGCCTCACGTAGGCGATTTGTTTGGCCAACGAAGCCATCTCAGCGCGCATTTGCGTCATCGCCGCGCTTTCGGTCTGCAAGTTAGCCAGCAGGTCAATTCGACTTTGGTCGGCAAGCTTCTCAAGGCTTCGCTGCAAATCGCCTTGGTCGCGTTCAAGTCGAGAGATCTCAGCGTTGGTTTGCAAAGCGCGGGTCGCGGACAAGAGCACTGCGCGTTGAGCATCGTTGACCCTGGTGATCTGGATCAGACCTTTTTCGAAGAGCTTCTTGAGGCGAACAAGTTCCGCCGCATCCGCTGCCGCACCCGCCTGATCTGTCTTCTGCTGCTCCTTCAGGTAGCCCATCCGTTCCGCCGCCTTGGTCGTGGCCAACTTGATTGAAGCGCGCTCCTTCTCCTGATCCCCATAGAGAGCTTCAAGATGCTTCTGCTCCTGCTGCAAAGCTTCGTCGCGACGAGGTTTTAGGCTCGGGTCACGTTCTGCGTCCGGAACCTCAATCGCCCTGGCGCCGCTCAGCTGTGCTTTTATGCGAGCAGCTTTGATTTCGCTTTCCTGATACTTGATGCGCAGAACGTCGAGGCGGCCGCCAAGGTCCGCCACTGTCAGTTCAGGGTTTTCAAGCTCACCACGACCGAGCTTATAGCCGCCGCCAGCCGCCACAGCTTGTCGAACAGTCATTCCTGGTCTGAAGGCCTGAGTCCCAGGAGAAGCAATGTCGCCGTCAATATAGACGGGTCGGTATTCCTCAATATCAACTATAATCTGATCTGGGTAGAAATTAGTCCAATTCTCAGTGCCGTCGGCGGATCGCTGCGGAAGGGACTTCGGTTTTAGAACCTCGATTACCTCCTTGCGTACGTCCTCTATTGTCTTCTGGAGAACGTTTAGGGGACCCAAGACCGGTAACACAATTATACCGCTCTGATCGATAACAGCTCGCTTTTGCATCTCGGGATAGCCTATGACAGCGAAGCCGATCACGTCGCCAGTCTGCAGACGGTACTTGTCGACATTGTGCTCCTCAGCTAGGGCAGGGCCATTCGACAGATTCGCGCATGCGAACCACAGAAATATGCACGCGGGCGCGGCGCAGCTGCCTGCCTGCCACCGCCCCGATCTATTCGACATTTGCGCTCACTCAATTCAGCCCCTTGTCGCAACCCATTCAATGGATTGAGCAGTCACGCATCGAGGAGGATATCAGCTGCTCCAACCTGTCATGAAAATATCGAGTTCACTGTGCCCTCGGTCACAGCGTGTCTGTCCGATATGCCTCACTTATCCCAGGTAAAGCTCGGTACAAAAGTCGCCCAGGCGGAAGAGTTCGACGGGATCGGCGTGACGGACCGAAGAGCTAGCGTCGTTCCCGCAGCACTATCGTTGAAGTAGTGGCGTGTAGCGGCAGGTGAGAAGGACACCTATCCCCGGAGCAGGCAGAACCATGGAGCTGGACGGCGGCTGGCAACGCAGCCCTTCGAGTCGATTGTTTTCGGCCTGCGTCGCGCATCCAATGCTCATTGGCAGGCAGTGGAGATAAACAAAGCCATATGATCGGGCCTGAAAGGGCAGAAACCGGCCATCTTGTGGTCTACCGGTCTTTCAGGCGGTTGCGAGGTCTCTTAAGGCGGCAGGAACCGAGAGACCTCCCAAGCCGCACCACCGGCCCCTCACCGCAAGCGGTGGAGAAGTCCGCACAAGATCGGCCAGTTATTTGCGATAGTAGATACGAGGTGCAACATAATCGGAGCGCTTCACTATCACATGCGAATTCTTTACTTCATCTACGGATTCGATCCCGGTGGCGCCGAGCACGGGCTGCTTACCTTGTTGCGAGCAGGATTTTTCAGCGGCCACCAGCTGAAGATTCTCGCCTGTTGCCGTGGTCGCGGGGGGGCTCTTGCCGATGAAATTGCCGCACAGATCGGAGAGCACAATTTTATCCTGACTTCGCAGAGTGAAGAGACTTCCTTGCGCAACTTCGTGGGCTCGTTCTTTGTAGTATTACGCCTCATCTGGGAGTGGCGGCCGGATATGGTTGCGTTGTCGCTCAAACAGGCCAATCTCCTGGGACGGCTTGCTGCGATGTTTGCTCCTCGGCTGCACTGCGTTTCATTCGAACACAGCGCCCGCTACCGCTACCGCTCCCGGCGCGCCGCAGGCGTTTATGGCCCTGTGCTCAAGGCGCTGTCCTGGCGCGTCGACGAAATCTGGGCTGATTGCGAAAGTACGCTGCAGGAGACGCAAGCATACTTCCTGCCGCGCAGGCGCCGGTCGCATATCGTGCCTCTGTTTTGCTCCAATGAGGCTTCCAGCTACAAGCGCGATTACGCGCTTCACACACCCTTGCGCCTTGCTGCTGCCGGACGGCTAATCCCGCTGAAGAACTTTGACCGCCTGATCGAGGCCATCCGAATGCTCCAAGACCGCAGCGTTTCTGCAAGCCTGGATCTTTACGGCGACGGGCCGGAACGGCAGGCGCTTTCGCGCAAGGCGGATGAGCTCGGCGTTGGAGATCGTGTGCATTTCCATGGCTATGTCGCGCGCTGGTTCGAGCTTGCCTGTGATCATGACGTGTTCATCAACCTATCCGATACGGAAGGGTTCTGCATCGTCGTCGCCGAGGCGATGCTTGCCGGCCTTCCGGTGATCGCGACCGACGTCGGCGGGGTCCGGGATTACGGCAAGGATGGAGAGAATATGCTGAAGCTTGCTGTTCCCTCGGCGGAGATGGCGGTGACGCAAGCACTGATGTTCGCGGGCGATGAAACGCTCCGCAAGAAGATCGGAATGCAGGCACGACAGAATATGCTGCAGGCCTATTCGCAGGCCGCTTTGCGTGTCCGCGCTGAGGCGGTGTTGGGCGACGGAATGTAAGGACCGGCAAAGGACTGGCGACCAAGATAGCCGGGCCGATCGTGAATTCTGACGGCTCCGCATCTCGACCTGGCCCTTCTCCCAGCCCGATGCCAGCGCACAGGCCGACGATCACCGTCTCCACCGCCGCGGATGATGCGCGCAGACTCCGCCTAGAAGGCGAACGCCCGGTCATGCGCGTCGAACACCATTTCCTGCGTCTCGCACGGATAGGCCCGGACAGACATCATTATTCGTCATTCTCGGCTTAAAACAATGCTTACTCCACAACTAAGACTGGTAATACTGACCATAACGTTCACTGTAAAATTCGGCACTGCCGAACTTTTGATACAGCTTGATTCTTTTGATATCGACCTTGTTGAGCAGAACGCCGATACATTTATCCGCAAGGATCGGATTGTTGTTGAGGCATTCGCGCACGAATGTACGAGCGGTCACGCCCCATTCAACAACCAGAACAAGGCCGTCGAGGTGCTGGACGAAGGACCTCACGTCCGCGACTGGAGCCAACGGGGGCAGATCAACGACGACGTAATTGAACGTAGAGCCCGCCTTGATCAGAAAGTCGCCCATTTTCTCGATAGGCTGGACGGTCTTTGCGAGCTTTTGTTGGCTTTGGTTCACGCCGGGCAGGAACCTCAATGGCAATGATTGATGGGCCAGCATATCTTTCGCATTGAAATCTCCAGCCAACAAGTTGGCCAGGCCCCGTTCCCAGCCGTTGGCTAACATAGGGGACAAGCCCGGATTGTGGATGTCGGCATCGATCAGCAGCGTCCTACAACGCTGCATGGCAAGAACCGTCGCAAAATTAGCCGCGACCAGCGACTTTCCTTCTCCCGGAAGGCAGGAAACGATGCCGATCGCCTTGGTGCTCTTCGTTGGTATCTCGACATCAACAGCGACTTTCACCGTTCGCATCGCTTCAGCGAATTCCGAGCGCGGATGCTGCTCTACCCAGTTAAAAGCGGTGTTCCCCACCTCAATGAATGACCGCTCTCCGGCCTCAGGATCACGCTTGTTCCGGCGAATTGGCTTCCCGTCCAGCAACGGGATCATTCCGAGCGTGTCAAGTCCGAGCTCATCGCGCACTTGACCCCTCGTGCGGAAAAAGCGCTCCCGGTACTCCCGAATTCCGCCCACACCGGCGCCAATCATGCCGCCGAGCACGGCGCAGATCGCCAACGTAACAATGCTGTTCGGAGAACTCGGTCCGCCGGGGTATGACGCTTCCGAGATAATCCGCGCCTCAGTCAACGCCATCGAAAGGTTCTGCAGGCTCGCTTGGTACTGCTGCAGGACCTGTTCATATTGCGACTTGAGGGAAGACGCTTCAAGTTCGAGCTGGCGTAAGGTAACCAGCGTTTCCTTGGTCAGCACAATGTCTGTTCGGAACCTGTGGACCGCGAGCTCGGCGTCGACCGATCGCTTGCGCACCGTCTCGACTTCTTCCGCCAGGGCACTGCGAGCCCGGATGATCGACTCATCTTTGGCTCCAACTTGGTCAGAGATATAAATTTCAGCATATTTATTGGTTATTTTTTGCGCCATTTCAGCGCTAGGCGACTGAAATCGGATTTGTAGAATGTAAGAATCGCCTACGCGAGCTACCGTTAAATTATCAGCCAGAATGCCAAATGCCTGCCATCGATCAGGCCCTCGCGCCGCGCTCGGTTCCACCGGCGCTCCTCTCTCTTCGGAACTGCCAATGAATGACCGCACCACCGAAGCGAACGATCTTGTGAGAGTGGTGAGCAACGAATACGGCGCTGACAGGAAAGAGCGATCGGTAGCAAGACCGAGACTGTCAACGACCTTTAGCCCGATCCGGTCGGAACGCAACAATTCGACTTGACTCAGCATCATCGGGTCAAGCTGTGTGGAGCTTCCGCTCTCTGTTAATTTCGTCACGACGGATGGCTGGTTCTTGTCGATCAGGATTCTGGCCGTCGACTCGTACAAGGGCACCTCGGCCGCCAGGTACGCCAACCCAAGCATAAGGCCTGCGAGCGCGCATGTAAGGACGAACCTCAACTGCCGTCGCGCTGCCGCCAAGAGTGTTTCGAGATCAATCGTTCCCGACAGAGGATCGCCGAATATGAAGGCAGCATCCGGGTGCCGATTTTCAACTTCGCGGAGCATAAGCCTTCAAACCCGTGGGATGAGACTGGCAGCGCATAGGAGAAACACCTTACCACACTATCTGACTTAATGTCCGCAAATTCAGTATCGACGCCGGCGGAGCACAGGGGCGCACTGCTCGGGCGGACATCAGCCCGTTCCCTCGCCAAAGGCGCGAATTCCTAACCTCTGATTGCAACAAACAAAACTCACGCGGCCCCATGCTCCCCTCCAGGTCGAGCGATCCAATTAAAAGAAGAAACTGGGTCGTATTGCCAAATGGCAACATCTGAGCAAGAGATTTCGGGCCTAGGTTGAGCCTGTCCTGCGGGAAACAGGGATGTCGATTCGAATGACTCGTCGATCACAGGCGCGCGATAACGATCATAGCAAGAGGTCTGCGCGCATTTGGCGCCTCGCGGAACGCCTCTCCAGTGCCCGAATAAGACAGGGTGCAGTCACATTTTGTATCGTGGTGTGGGGTGTCATCGTGCTGATCGTCCTCCTCTAGGCGGAAAGTGGTCCGCCTTATTCACCAAGTGGCTAGGCCGTTGCTCCCTTTCGGACTCATCGCGCGCGATGTGTGATTTCGGAATCTCGGATTCTTTGGAGACCGAGCGCCACACAAGCAGCATGACAGCAACAAAGTACCCAATCTGGATCAAGATCCCGCAAATTACCGTTTGGACAAACGTGGTCCAGAGCGAGCCGGTAAGCAAGTATGTACTGATGGCGAATGCCAACAGGACTATAATAAGGCCGCGCAAAAATAGCAAAAAGGACATCGCCGTCCCACTCGCAGCCGCTCGCGTGACGCGCTCCTTGGGTATCGATTTCTCAGCGCGTTAACCATCATAACATATCGGAACGGGTCAGAGCGGTAAAATATTAGGAAATGCGAATAAACGTGCCTACCGTTTTGCCAGGACGCTTTCGGCGGATTTGGCGGTGGTGGATCGCCAGGCTGCCGCATGAGATGCTCGAGCTCTCCAATCCGCTAGCATCTTTAAGGTCAAAGTTTTTTGCGCATGACGCGGTAGAACAATAGCTTGGCTGCGCGGCGCACCTGTGGCTCCATGCCTGTAGGTAGGGCGCAGAGAAAAAGGTAAACGTATACCCGCCAGGACAATGGATCGTGCAGTATCGCGCGAATGAGCAAGCGCGCTCCGCGTTTCTTTTCGCCTTGAGCCACGCAATCATTGCCGGCTTTTGCGTATAAACGCGCGTTGCGCCGCCGCGCGAGGTGCGCAAGCTCCGGCCGTCGGATGACCCATTCTCGCGTAAGGTGTTCAGCTACCGGCAGAAGCGCGTCGAGTCTGCGGGTTGTGTTTGAGCCATGACGCCGTTTATAGACGAGTGCTCCGGCCACATGTTGAAATGTCCAGCGCTCTGCTACGCGCATGCAAAACTCTGTATCCTCTCCAACCCTGACTGTCTCGTTGAACAACCCGATATCTTCAACAATCTCCCGCCGCATAACGATACTGGAAGGAACAATCGGCCCATCAAGCAGAAAATACGTCGGCAGCGTATCGCGTTGATCCGCGCGATAGCGGCCAACGGCCACGGGCACAGCATCGGAAAGATCTGGAGCGGAAAAGTCGACTAAATCACCATAGACGAGAGCTGCCTTGCAGCCATTGCCGAAGGCGGTCAATTGAAGCTCAAGCTTGTCCTCAGCCCAGAAATCATCGCCGTCGAGAAATGCAATAAAATCACCGGTAGCATGTCTGATTGCAAGATTCCTCGCCGATGAAGGCCCGATACCCGCCGTTGTCAGGATATGGATGCGCGGCTCCCGATCGACCAACGACGCAATCACTTCGGTCGAGCCGTCCGTCGAGCCATCATTGACAATGATGATCTCTTTGATGGCGCCCGAAGCGGTCTGATTGATCACGCTTTCCACTGCCTGCACAATGAAGCGTTCCTCATTGTGGCATGTCAAAATGACCGAAACACTCATCTTGTGCTTCCTGGCAAGGCGCGGCCAAGAAATCGAGAATGACTAGTGCTCGTCGGGTGGGACCTCCGCGCCCTGTTCAATACCAGGCAAAGCCCGTGCCCCGTCAATTCCGGCAGGAGCGAGACAAGGATCAGCGTGACGAAAGCTCGTGTGCCCGAGGCTTCTGTTCCAACGTAGAAAGCGCAGGGAACAAGGATCACGAGGGGCAGAAGCCGTGCCTGGGCTGCTCCGATCAATCCGTGAAAAAGTGCCGAGCTTAGAACACGGCTTAACCGAAACCATGCGGCGGCCCATATCAGAAGATAGAGGCTGAGCCCAATGATGCCATTCTCGGTGAGTATGCGTTGAAACTCGCCATGGATCCCCAGCCGCAACTCGTCAGGAAGACTGCGGAACTCAGTATCGATGATATTTTTGAATTGGTTCGTGCCCACGCCCACTAGTGGATGTTCGGAGATGAGCCGTCTGGACAGAGTGAAGGCAAACGAGCGCTGGACGTTGCTCGGCGTATCTCCAGGGGCATATTTCCCCTTTGCGGCAAGGTATTCGTACTGCCCCATGCTCAGCGGATCGAGCATGGTCTGCAATTGCTTCTGGATATAGGCGTTGTCCATCGTGGTCGATAGCACAAAAAGACCCACGAAGCCGGCGGCGATCGCCGGCACCATCGCGGCCAGCCGTCCGCGTGTCAGAAGCGCAGCGGTCAGAAAGAGATAGATCAAAAAAGCCTTACGTTCCCCAGATAGCACGAGCAGGGGGAGTAACCCTGCCCATGCTAACCAAAGGTTGCGCCGCTTGGCCCGGCTGGCGAAGAGCAGCAGCCCCGCGAGCGTAATTGGAAGGAAGGTGAACACGAGCCTTGGATCGAACAGATGTTTCCAACCGACCGGGTACCCATGAGCCACATGCCAGGCGATCGTATAGGCGAGGATCAGCACCATGCCGAAAAGCAAGATGTTCACTGTCTGGTGCGTATCGAGCCGTCTGGCCTCCTGTGCGAGGACGAACGCAAAGGCGCCCACTGCGGACATCTGCAACAGCTCGCGCAGGCCGTTCTCTATGTCCACGCTTAAGGCCGAGACCATGTGCCAGCCCAAGAAGGGCAGGAGGAGTAGAAAACCGGCTGGAAAAACCAAACCTCGCCAACGCCCCGTCGTGAGGCCAATGATGAGCGACAGCAATGTGATCAGCTCGAACGGACGCAGCAATACAAGACCCGTCTCGAGCCTGATTGGCAGGAAAAGGCTTAGTATCGCGAATGTGAGGAGATAACGCATCATAGCCCCACGCGGCGCGATATCCTTTTAACATGTTCTCTTTCCCGGAGACAGAATCTTGTTGGTATGCCGGCGGGCGGAGAAGATTTTGCGCCGTTTCATTGGTGTGTCGACGACGAAAGGGGCGGTGAGCCCATGACAGCGCAGCCCAGCGATGAAGGTCTGCGTCTTCCAATGTCCAACGGTGCCTTCGAGCGTAGGATAGAACTCATCAGGTAGTCGACGGAGAGTGATGGCGCATCGTTACGGTGCGCAGTCGATGCGGCCTAGCCGACGGTCTCGCTTTCCGGGGTCCAGGCTTCTGGCTGGTCGAGCACAGAGACTGCGCGAACATGGCAGCGAATTTTATGCCCCATATCCTGCGAGCCGAGCTCATAGCTTGTGCCGGTTTCGCCCACGATCGGAACGCCGTCACGATACCAGAGACATTCTATTTGCGACGCAACCACGTTCGGTACGACAGTCAACGCTTGGCTTGGTGAAGCCCGGCCCGACAAGGTCGGCAATGCGCTGAAACCCGGCGGGACCCTAGCCAGATCCGTTTCCGTCTGCCGGACCTTTATATAGTCAATGACCATGTCATACGTCTGCGACGGGTCCGGTTGAGCACGCCCCTTGTTTTGATCGTAGGCGAAATCCACCATGATGTATTTTTTCGCTGCGAGTTCCGGGCTCGTCGGAACGCGCGCCACTTCCCAGCCATCGATCACGAAATAACTATAATCATCCTCGATCTGGGCGTACCAAGTATGAAATTCGCCATCGTATATGTCGATTGTCGCTGGAAAGCCATTTGATGGATCGACTTGATAGCCGGCTATTTTCCGGTGCACGCCACCTGTCGCGATTTGTGGATCTGCATAACCGAGTTTGGGTTTGTGCACGTGCTGGCTTATGTTGATGTAGGCCCCATTGAGACCATCATATTCCCAAAAGTCAGTCTCAAGCCGATTGCGCGTCCTCCAGAACAGATGCTCTTTGCCATACGCCCAAAAAGCAGGAAAAAATCCGGGGCGGGGCGCTGCGATCTTTGGAAGTCTGGCACGGATCTCAAAGATTCCCTTTCCCCAACACCGCCCTTGGCCATTGTTGTTCACTGAAGAGAACGCACCTGTCCTCCAGCGGCCCTTATGTAAGAGCCGGAGCGCCAGCGTGTGGCTGGCGGCGTCGTGCACATATGAGGAAGGCGACCCCGAGATCCGCTGGGCATTGGCGTCAACGCCGACATTCGCCAAAGAGGTCGGCGCATACCAGATGCTGGCTTGGGCACCTTTGGAATCATCGACAACCGTGTTGGAATCGAAATCATCAAAAAAAACCGTTGTGTAACCGCGGATCGGTGGCGCCGCCTCTCCACGATGAGCATATCGCTCATTGCCGATGCCTGCCCAGGACTCCCACGAGACTGAGTCGAATGCGTAACGTGCCGGTTTGTTGTTCGCATCCACGGATGAAGGAGGGCGCTGGCGATAGGGATGATCGCTGGGCAGGGCGGATTGCCGGCCGACGCGCCACATGCCCCATCCCATCAGCATGTCGATCAGCGAGTCATCTAGTTCGCTTTGCCCGATGATGACGCAGTCGATCGCCACATCGGCCCTCATCGGATTGATCACATCGCCCATGAAGCTCTCCGATTTCATCCGGTTGGGTGCCAATGCATAAATCGTCTGACCGGCCGTCTTGACCCCATTCACCACGGCCTGCATCACGAATCCGCGGCGGTACCCGACCATGACATTCCAGCCGCCAAAGTCCGTCGAGCATTTCCCTTCCTCGCTCTTGATCTTACCATCATCGACCTGTGAAGCGAACGTGCCTGTCGATGGCCTGAAGCAGACCCGCGGCTGGCGGTGCACCGAACCACCCTCGGCGCCATTGACGCACAAAACAGAAACGTTGTTCGCATCGGCGTTGGCTGCGGAATCGCACCGGGCGATCACGAGCCACCAGCGGTGAAGGTATGGGGCGTCGTTATCGGCGGGCCAAGTCAATGCCTGTTTCGTGCCCTTCTCGAAGACGACGCCACGACTATTCGGAAGCTTTGTCGGGCACAGAGAAGGCTCGGCCTGCACCGCAGCCACAGGCTTCACGCCGCCGGATTGCCACGAGGAGACCTCGCCTTCGGCCAGATCCTCCTGATACCAGGATTTCACGATCATCTCCGGGAACAGATCTGGATGCCAAAGTTGCGAGCCCTGGTCCGGACCGGCGGCGAGAGCATCCCGTCCTGGGCGACCGGAAGCCGTCAGCAGAAGGGCGGCGCATGCGCCGCGCGCCAGATCCCGGCGGGAAATGCGGCTGGTCATCGTCGTGGTGCCGGCACGGGATTCTGCCGTGGACACCCGCTGCCAACCATTGCGCTTCTTCAGACTCCGTACACTCATGATTCATCCTCGGATGGGCGGCCGGTGATGCGGCGAGAATGCAGCTACATTGAACTATGCAAATCTGACCCATTTCGCGTTCTTGGATGTCAGCGTTTGCAGGACTTCCGCACCATACTTCCCGAAGAGGAGCGACGCTCTCAGATAAAGAGTAACGACAGATAATGTGCCTATAACGAGAAGCCCGGTCGCGAGCACTAGATAGTCGGGCGATCCGGCAAGCAGCGTTTTGACCGCCGAGCCAGTGGCGAAGACCACGGCGGCAAATGCGACAGGTGGTACATGGACGAGCGCGAAATCCAGCACTGACAATCCCGTCATCCGACAACTGACCGCCGCATAAAGGAAGAAACTTGTCGCAATGGCGCCGGACACTGCAAAGGCGACCGCGTTCACGCCGTGGGGCGCCGAGAAGAATGCGGATGCAGTGACAAGGCCCATGTAAATGAATTGCATCAAGGCCGTTCGGTAACTTCGACCTGTGGCTAGCGTCACGGCTCCGCATACTTTGTAACCGACGCGGAAATAAATTACTGCAGAGAATGCAACCATAGGAGCAACGGCGCCGATCCAGTTCTGGCCGAGGACCGTCAGGACAAGCTCTTTCGCAAAACAGCATAGAAACGCGCTGGTCGGCAGGGCAAGCGCCGCCGTCAAAGCATAACCCTTAAGCTGAGCTGTGCGGAGCCTCGCCTTGTCGTGATGAACCTTTGACAGCAGGGGGAAGACCACACTCTTGTTCAGATCGCCGAAAAGATTTGCCGGCATCGCGATCAGATAAAACGCTCGCGAATATATGCCCAGTTCCGAGGTGCCGATCAAGCGCGCGACAATAACATTGTCGATATATTTGGCGATGAAGCTCGATATACCTGCCAGCGAATAGCCCAGGCTCTGGCTGCGGATATCGCGGTAGGACTGAATGTCGAAACGAGGACCCACAAGATAGTCCCTGGCAATGAAGAAATAGATGCCGGCCAAGATGAATGCCTCGGCCATGTACGCGACCACCAAGGCCCAATAGCTGAGGCCAAAATAGGCAAGCGGAATGGCTAGGCCGACATTGGAAGCAATCCAGGCGACCAGCCTCGCTATGGAGGATATTTTGAATTTCAGATGCCGTGACAAAATGGCCTCGGCGGTCAGATTGAACGCGTTCGCAATCATCATCACCGCAAGGATGCGCGAAACGAGAACCAATTCCGGCACATGAAGAAAATCGGCAATCTGCTCTGCAAACACCCATTGAAGCAAGCCGAGGATAAGAGCGATTGTCAGCGAGAAGGAAACTATGGTTCCGATATGGCGCTCTTCGATGTCCGCTCGCTGTACCAAGACCTGCGACATGCCAAGGTTGGCAATGTTACTGCCGATGGCCACGATGATCAGCGCAGCGCCAACAATACCGTACTCTCGGGGGGAAAGCAGGCGCGCGAGAACGGCCGTCACCAGGACATTCAACAAGGTTCGAGCAAGCAATGTGGTACCTGCCCACGAGAGGCCCATGGCTGCCCTTCGTGTCAGCTTCCTATGTTCAGCTATTTGGTCCAAGTTGACATGACCCAGACTGTCCAATTGGTCGGCGACGCTTCAGTGCATGCAAGCGAGCTGCAATATCGTCAGCTATTTTTGTCGCCCACGCTTCGCGGGTGAATTCACATTGCATTCGCCGTCTCGCGTTCTCGCCGAGCCGCGTCCGCAACTGTTTATTCTCGCGCAATTGAGTCAGCGCGCGGGTCCAGTCCATAACGTCGTCCGGGGAGCAAAGGAGGGCGGTTTCGTCGGCAGTAAATATCTCTCGCAAAACCGGCAAATCGCTGCACAGAATGGCTTTTCCATGCGCCATGTATTCGAATGCCTTCAAGGGCGACATCCAGTCAGCGAGGTTCGTCGTATTGTTGTCGACGCCTCGCACAACCCGCTGATAGGGCGCGAGCACCACGTCGAATGCCGCCAGGAACGACGAGATCCGGGCATGTGGCACATATCCGTGAAAGATAATATTTCTCTCGGATTTTGCCCGAGCCCGCCATTGGTCGATGTCATGCTGCGCCCCACCGACGATATGAAAGGTGGCCCAAGGGCAGGCTTGCGCAAGAGGAAGTATGACCTCCATTCCTTTTCCGGGATAGAGTTGCCCCGCATATCCGACATTGAAATTCCCGCAGAGCGGGATCGCGTCTTCCTCCGGCGTTGAAACGAGATTGCCACCGAGCGGCATGGACAGGATGCGACCTGATAGCTCGGGCCACCGGCTTTCAATGTGTTTCCTCAATGCTTCGCTGATGACAACGAGCGAAAGAAGGTTTTTCGACTTCGCCAAGTTGTCGAAGCGCCTGATGACGGCCTGGTGCTCGGTATCAATCGAGCTATGCAGTTCCAGCACTGTCGGAACGCCGGCCGCAACCGTAGCCCTGGCAACGGAGATCGCCCGTGTGATCACGGCATCGCGCGCCGTCAGCCATGCAAGCAACGACACGGCACCGCCAAAGGCGAGCTTTCGGGCTGGAATATGATCGAATGGTATGTGCCACAAACCAAAACGCCGCTCTGGATCATAGGCCTTCCTGATTTCGCCCCACTTGTTGGTACCGGGTCGATCAAGGGGAATTGCAAGGACGGTTCTGCAGCCGATTGCTTGGAACGCGCTGCATGCCTTCACGACCTGTACGGCGTTTGCCGCCTGGCTCGGAATAGGCACGGGATGCGCATAGACAAGCTTCAAATTACTCATTCCTTTGGCGCCCAATCACCGTTTCCGCAGTCACTTCATCAAGCACCGTCATTGAAACCGGTTTGCCGCCTGCAGCAGCAGTCGGCGTATTCCGCTGGCGCGTGCAAAATCGAGAGGCCATGAGAGAAATGGCAGCCGCCCGCGCACCAACGACGCCGCCCGTATGAGAACGCGTTCCAGGCGGAAGGAGACCTGGCGCTGAACGGCCTGGTAGTGGAATTCGATCTCTCGCTTGTTTTTGAGCGAAAGTCCTGGATAAGGTTGCCAGGACGCCCTGGCCGCTTCGAGGTTGAACTGTGGAAAGGGCGGCAGAGTAAATTCGGTTCGCAGACGCTCCATCGACGGTTCCAGCATCGAAAGGAGCTCGGCCCTTTTATCGGGTGAGAGATATTCGTGATTGTTGTTGGGGCTTGCTATTCTCTGGTCTACTGCTGCAAAGATCCTACGTTCCAATTTGCGCTCGGAATATCGAATATGTTCATTTCTACACCGCTTATATTCTAGGAGATCTCGGCTTAGCCGCTCATTGGCACGAAGATGCGGTTTTGTGAACGAGGAGATATCCTCAATTCCGAGAACATGCCGCACGAAATCATTGATCAGATTCGGCAGAGCCGCTTCGTAAGGGCGCACCGAGCAAGCGGTGCTCCCAAAGACATCGCGCCAGATCGATAGGTAACGATGATAGTCCAGCATGTCATAAACTATGCTGAGAAAGTCGCCAACATCGCCGCTAAACAGAGCGCCCTTCTTTACATTTTGATTGTAAAGTGACTCAAGATAACAATCTGGCCTTCGTACGTAGCAAATTATGTGGCATTCCACGTGGGCAGGAATAGCGGCGTGCAGGCGCTCAATGAGACTGCGCTCTTTCGCAAGGACCTCCGCGCTCGTTTTCTGGGCGTGGAAGCATTCCAGATACCGCACCATAGCATAAAGATTTTCTGAGCTTGCGATGATTGTATCGCCTCCGTTTTGCTCTGCCTTTCTCAAAATCTCAAGAATGAAATTCCGGAGTCTCTCTTGCCCATCTACCAAAGGTGCGTTCACAAGACTATTGCAATGGAACTCGTGTGCTGGTGACGCGTAGTACATGCCATGCTCGCCCAATCCTTTTCCGTTTGCGTAAAGGAATTGCTGCAGCGCCGTGCTCCCTGTCTTATGCGTGCCGATATGGAGGATGAGCCTCATGTTACTTTTGCCGGCAGGTGAGCTGGCGCATGGCGATCTTTCTGCATAAGCGTAGCGATGAGACTCATTTGCCGTGTTGCGACGCTTTCCATGCTGAATTGCGCAGCGACAGTTCGTATGGCGCGGCGCGCCATCGCATTGCGCTCGGCTTCCGATAGGCCAAGCGCGCGAAGCAGGAGCCCGCCATACTCCACATGCGAGCGAGCCAAAAAGCCGCTGCGCTCATGCTCCACAATATCGGACGCACCGCTGACATCGGTGATGATCGGGACCACACCGCAACTCATGGCCTCGAGCAGGGCGTTTGACATGCCTTCCGACACCGAGGTGGAAAGATAGAAGTCAGCCTTCCACAGGAATGGAAAGACATCTTCGACCGCGCCGGCGAATTTGACCCTGCCGGAAAGGCCCAACCGCACCGTCTGTTCCTCGAGCGCGGCGCGACACTGGCCATCGCCTAGGACGGTGAGTTGCGCCTGTGCCTCGGCGGGAAGGGCCGCGAACGCGTCGATCATGTGCTCGAGGCATTTCTCCGGCTCGATGCGGCCAAGGCAAATGAAGCGTCGGGTGCCATCTGTGCTCGGCTGGCGGCGAGGGTTGCGGGGCAGATCAATCCCATTTGGAATCATGTGAATGCGATCCGCCTCGATGCCATGTCTCTTCAGGTCACCTGCGATTTGGCGGCTATTGGCGATGAAAGCCGTGACGTGCCGTTTGATCACGGACGACGCCCAGCGACCGACAATTTTCTTTTCGCGCACAACGTCGAGATCGAAACACCGTCCGCCGCGGCCCATTTTTGCGAGAACGGGCTTGTGCAGGAGGGCCCCTGCCACCGTCGCCGGAACGGCGTGAAGTCGGGCATGAATGATATGCACAACATCGAATTCGTCGCGACGGCGCAGCATCCAGATCGCAAGCTGGACACACCACGACAGGAACGACAGCATATGCCGCCCGCCCAAATTCGGCGCGGCGTGCAAGCGAAGGCGCTCGATGAGCACTCCGTCGATGGCGGACCGTTTCGGCGTCGAGTGTGACAATCTGGGTGCCAAAATGGTTACGCAGACGCCCCTTTCAATCAGCGCCCGAGCAAATCGCCGCGTCTGTTGCTCGGCGCCGCCATATGACTCTGGAAAATAGGTGGAGAGCACGAGCAAAATGCGTATGCTGTGAAGGGCTTCGGCTCGCGGGGTAATCATCGGATGAGCAGAGGCACCTTCTGTTACATTCATATCAATCCACCGAATTTACCGCCAACAAATCCGGCAATCTGCCCGATCTCTGTAGGGCACTTCATCGCGGAAGCGCCAGATTTCGAACAGGAGGCCTAGTCGACGCTCCCTTGCTCGCCAGATGCTGGTTGAGAGCCTGGCGGTAAATGGAGTCGATCCGCTTGCCCATGCGATTGGCGTCCCAGTTCGAAAGGTCCGTCGCTGCGGCACCTCGGGCGAGGCAAGCCAGTCTTTCGCGATCCTCCAGGAGGGCGGCCGTGGCGTCGGCCATGGCGTCCAAGTCGTCCGGGGGTGTGATCACGCTATTGGTGCCAGGACGGAGCACTTCGCGAAGACCTGGCAGATCGCAAGCGACGCAAGGCTTGCCGCCGGCGAGATATTGCATGAGCACGCGGGGCAATCCCTCCCGTATGGAACAGAGCAGGCAGAGATCCGCGAGTGCGATCAGCCGCTCGGGGTCGTCGCGATAACCGGCAAAGACCACTCGGCGTTGGATCCCCAGCCGGTTGACTTGCAATTCGGCGATCGAACGAAGCGGCCCATCGCCTGCGAGCACAAGTACCGTGTCGGGTAAGCGGGCGGCGATTTTCTTGAAAACCTCTAGAAATTCCGCGTGTCGCTTGCGTTGCTCGAATGCCGCAATCATCAAGAGCACAGGCGGGCGCGGCGCGTCCGGTGTCAAGCGCAACAACTCACGCCAATCGGCAGGCGGACTGGCGTTGCGAAAGCGATCGAGATCGAATCCGGAATAGACGACATGATGCTTGTCAGCATGTCCCACTCCCGCGCTCATGCATAAGTCACGGATGCCCTCGCTCACACTGATGAATGCACTGGTGACTGGCGCCGCCAGTTTTTCCAAGGCGAGATAGGTGAGCCGCTCGGCGACGCCGACGTTGACAAAAGGCACGATATGCACGCCATGAATGATCACTGGAACCCTCGCCGCCCATGCTGCGAAACGGCCGAGAATGCCTGCCTTGCTAGTATGCGTATGTACGATGTCGGCATTCAAGGCGCGGAATCTCCGGGTAAGCGCCAACAATGCCCTCACGTCGGAGGCAGGCGAAATGGACCGGGTCAAGTCGGGGACGTCAATGAGTTCCACCCGCGGGTCCACTTTAGCTAAAATTTCTGGGTGAACCGCCTCGCCGTGGAGCAGGAAAACATCATGTCCTCGTTGCGCGGCCCAATTGCAGGAACAGACGGTATTCTCATCAGCGCCGCCATTGATGAGACGAGTAATGACATGAGCGATACGCAGTCGATGCGCCGCGTCAATTTTGCCTTCCGCATTCCGTGATTTCAAATCGCCGCTACCGGGCTCAATCCACCCGATGGTGGCGCTGCCCCCCCGGGCGCCCCTTTTGTTTCCTGACCTCCAGATAGCGGTGCTACTGCGTTGGAGTGACATGTCACGTCCTCAGTAAGTGCATGCCGTACGGAGACAAACCCTGACTCCTGGCGCACCCCGTCTCTCTTGGGGGCGCACCTCTCCTATCCATAAGGACAGGTTCCAAACGGCTTTCAGTTGGTCAGATTTGATTCATGTTTTAGACGTCGCAGAGACGTGTCGCTGTTACCGCGGGCACAGCCGGGAGCCTATTCGTCGTATAGTTATGCGCGAATACTTTTCTCCTTTGCCGCGCTTGTGTGAAGTCGGACCGGACTCGTTCGAAGAGGCAGTCAAGGCAACGGGATGTGCCTCGCATATGAATTCGCTTCTGGATGTGACGACAACCGAGTTGACGTGCCAAGCCTGCGTCATTGGTTCCGGACCCGCCGGAGCGCTCGTTGCCCTCCCCCTCGCCGAACGGGGGGTGGATGTGATCCTGGTAGAGGCGGGAAACCTGGATCCGACACCACTTTCATCTGCGCCCCTAGCGCAACTCGATGTCGATGGTGCGGTTGATCTGTCTTACGCCCAAGCTTTGCAGCTCGGTGGATCTTCAAATCTTTGGGCCGGTCGCGTGGCGAGAATGGACGAGGCAGATTTCGTGGAAAGGCCGGACATTGGCGCACCGGCTTGGCCATTTCCGCTGTCCGAACTTTCTCCATACTACGAGCGTGCGTTGGACATCTTGTGTATGCCTAGTTCCGAACACTACAACGAATTGCCACGCATGCCTCGTAGCTGGAAGACGTTCGCGGCGAGCGATCGGGTTGACATAAAATATCTCATGTGGTCGCGACCGGCCTTCAAAGTCGCCGAGCTCGTGACAAAATCCGACGGAAATCTCGCCAATCTACGGGTTCTGACTGACGCTCCCGTGTTCGACGTCACACCTAATGGAGATCGGCGGACTATCGAAAGCGTCACCGTCGGTCGTCGGCAAAACCACAAAAGAATCAAAGCTCAGGTGTTTGTTCTCGCCGCCGGTGGGATCGAAACCACTCGGCTCTTGCTGGGCTATGCGCGCCGTCACTGGAGGGATGAAGAGGGGGCAATCGGTCGATATTTCTCGACGCATCCCAAGGCGGACTTGGCCGTCCTACGGGCTAAACAACCGGTCAGTGCGGAGCATCCGTTGTTTCGAGAAGCTACGAGCAACGGGGTGCAGGTACGAGCGGGTATCGGGCTCTCCACGGCTACGCAAATCTCCATCGGCACATTGAACCATTGCGCGCGTCTCTACCCCATTGCCGAATACAAGGCCGAAAAGGTCTTCGAGTCTATTAAGAGCGCCGCATTCCGAGGCGCGCCGATCGTGAATCGAAGCGCCAGGTTACGACGTCTTCTGATCGCCTCGGGCAAAATGGCGTTTGACCGCCTAGGACAGGCTGCACGATTGCAGGCCAAAACACATGCCTTCGTGGTCCGATTGAACTTGGATCAGCATTCGAACGCCGAGAACAGGCTGACCCTTTCCGAGGACTGCGATCGGGAAGGGCGCCAGCTGCTCAACCTGAGATGGCGATATGATCTAGCGGATCGCAGGTCGGCTATGACCTTTCTCGACATGTTGAATCGCTTCCTTCGTGCACATGATGTTGGCCACCTCGATTACTCTTCCCTTCGCGATTCGGATTCCTGGCCCCTCACAGCTGTTCACTCGCACTTCCTGGGTACTACGAGAATGAGCAACGATCCCCGCCAAGGAGTCGTCGACCAGAACTGCCGTGTCCACCGGTTGCACAATTTGTTTGTCGCCGGACCTTCCGTCTTTCCGCGATACGGGAATGCCAATCCGTTCCTGACGATCGCCGCTCTATCCCTTCGATTGAGCGATCATTTGAGCCGTGTGCTGGGCTGAGAGTGAGATCCGTGCGGATAATGTACTTAACCGCGACGCCTATGCCGGGACCGCAGGCGCATACCGTCAATATCGCTAAGATGTGCAGCGCGTTCTCCGCTTCAGGTGCGGATGTGACCCTCATTATCTCAGGTCGACTCCGTCGGCGCCTGCAAGGCAAATTGGCAGAACACTACGGGCTGGAGCACGGCTTCAGGGTGTGGACCATAGGGCTTCGGCAGCCCAACTCCCGTTGGGTTATCATGTTTGGAGTTCTGCTGGCGCGTATCCTTCGCATTGACCTCGTGTATACGAGAGAGCCGCGCTTCGCGCTGTGGCTTGTGCGTGCCGGATTTCCCGCCGCGCTGGAATTGCATCACGACCATCTTTCATTTGGGCCGAAGTCCAAGGCCGCATTTGCGGCGCTGACGCAATATCCACGCCTAAGGGGTTTGGTCGCCATTTCTCAAGCAATTGCCGACACGGTACTCAAGGATTTTCCCTCTCTCGCATCCAAGATCATCGTGGCTGCTGACGGCGCCGACGCAACGATATCTCCTCCCCAACCGATCGAGGCGCCGTCGCGTTCAAAGCTCTTGGTCGGATATGTCGGACACCTTTACCCCGGCAAGGGCATGGAGATTATCGCCGATTTGGCACCTCTATGTCCGTGGGCCCATTTCGACATTGTGGGTGGGCGCCGGGAAGATGTTCAGTATTGGAAGGAGCGGACAGCGACACTCCCCAATCTGACTTTGCATGGACCCCTGCCTCACGCTGCTGTTCCTGCCAAGCTTGCTGGTTTCGATGTCGTCTTGGCGCCGTACAAGCGTTCCGTAATTGTGTCCAACGGCCGCATGGATGTGGCGCCATGGATGTCTCCGCTGAAAATATTCGAGTACATGGCTTCGGAGAAAGCCATCATCGCTTCAGATTTGCCTGTCTTGCGCGAAATCCTGACCGACGGCGTTACCGCATTGCTCTGCGATCCTGATGATGTCAGATCCTGGGCGGCAGCGCTCGAGCGCCTTGCTCAGGATCCCGCAGAACGACGACGCTTGGGGCGCTCCGCGCGCGAGCTCCTGCTATCGGGCTATACTTGGAAACAGCGTGCGGAGAAGATCCTAATCGCCCTGGGTATGGTGGCAGCGCGAATACCACTGGATTGCAAATGCGCGCAAGAGATTGGACATAGTGCGCACGAGTGAATTGCCCAAGGAAGTCACTTCACCACCACCGCCTGCAGGTTTGACGGCAACATGGAGTCGATTCGGCTTCGCTCATCCAGGAATTGACGCGTCTCGTACTGTCTCACCACAAAGACGTCCAAGACCCTGATGGTATGAAACAAGAGCTCGATAAAAGGCCGGGCGAGCGGGAAAATGTCACATTGCAAGTGAATGCGCTGGATCAGAATTCCGATCGTTTCAAAGGGTTGGCTCGAGCCGCGGAGCATATCGAACCGCGTCCAATCCTTGAACAGCAGCTTGAAGCCATAGGGGGTGAAATGGAAAAAGTTGTCCGGGCATTCATGGAATGAAAACACCGCGCTCGCGGAAATGACAAGACGACCGCCAGGCTCAAGAATGCGCCTCATATCCGCGACGATGCGTTCGGGATCGGGTATGTGCTCGAGAAGGCCTGTGCAGACGATGACGGGATAGCTTTCCGAAGCGATCTTGCTCAAATCCCGGTAGTACAAATCGACATGCATGTCCGCCGGTTTGTCGGGCCGCTTCGTGACGGTGAATGCGTTGGGGAAATGGGGCTTGTAGTCGACGTCTTCGGAATGGATCACCAGCGTCCGCTCAGCGGTCGCAAATTCGCGACACAGTCGGTCCAGATTCTTGGTCGACAATTTCCTCTTGGTGAACGTGAAGCGATAGAGACGTCTGCGGACGCGTTTCCATAAAGTCGGCGCCTGCGCAGCAGGATTCTGAACCCCGGCTATATGCTCGACGTCGGACACCATCAGCTCTCCGTTGCCGCACAAAACTATAAAACATACACGAAAGAGAGGGCCATGCGGACGGCTCGCAATGGGCTGGCTCTGGTGTGGGCGCAGATAGGCCAGGCGAGCGGCGGCCAATCGCATCGAACCATGGAGAGCCCTGAGAAGATGCTATACATCAATAGACATCACGATCCGAAAGCAACAGCAAAGCGGTCGTCCAAATTATCTTAAGATCGAGCAGCACGCTCCAGGACTTTATGTACCAGAGATCATGCTCAACGCGTTTTTCCATCCGCCACAGCTCCTTCGTCTCCCCTCGGAAGCCGTTGATCTGAGCCCAGCCTGTCAAACCGGGTTTTACACGATGGCGATAAGCATAGCTCTCAATAACCTTGCTATAGGTGTCGTCATGAGCGACGGCGTGGGGTCGCGGGCCCACCAGGGACATTTCTCCCCGAAGCACATTGAATAACTGCGGCAACTCGTCGATGTTTGACCGGCGCAATATACGGCCAAGTCGGGTAACTCGCCTATCATTGCGCTGAGCTTGGCGAATTTCCTTACCGTTCTCCTGCACGGTCATCGATCGGAACTTGTAAATATTGAATGGGTTACCACAAAAACCTCGCCGCGTCTGCTGGAACAGCACTGGGCGACCGTTCTCGATCGCTATGGCACATGCGACTACCGCCATCAACGGAAACAGGAACAGCAGTAGCAGGGATGCAAGAACAACGTCGAACAACCTCTTCAGCAAGCGTTCGGCAGGTCTCAAAGGCGCGCGCTGGACTTCGAAGGCTCGCTGCCAGCCGGTGTGCAGTGGACATCCGGCCAGAATCTTATCTGTGTAGGCATCAGCGAAAAGATAGATCGGCAGCGGGAGGCGGGACATTTCCTCCAGAATTCGTTCGATCAACTTACGCTGGTCCCACGGGCAAAACAGATAAACTGCCTCATATGGACCAAAGCGGAAAGCAGCCTGCGCAGCTGCGACGCCGGCATGCACCGATTGTGCTGCGATCGTGCCATCGCGGTTCTCGATGTTCGAAACACCGCAAACCGCGATGCCTTGTTGCCTGAGCTTGCTGATTATCCCCTGTTCCATTCCAGGAACGCCAGCGTAAAACAGATAGGCTGTGCGCAAGACGAGCTTCTCAGCGGCCAGAAGCCGTTTCAGCACGCGCGCGAGAGCCACGTGGCCAGGCAGCAGGATTGGGAATCCGACAGCAAACGCCAGAGTCAAAGAGCCGCGCGAGAACGTCGACGTGGTCTTCGTGAGAAAGGCGAGCCAGAGAATTGCAAAGAAAGCGAACAACCACCCGGTGAACAGTGTTTTGATCACACGGTGATCGTCCAGGATGCCACTGACCGTATAGGCCCCTCTGGCAGCCATGAATGCGACGAGCACTAGGCCGGCGGTAACGCTTAGATAAATCGTCTCCCAAATATCTGACGGGCTCACGCCGAGGTGCCTATGATAGACCTCATTTGAGGCAAGGAGTATCGTCTCTGCAAGCAGGAAATCAGCAGTTGCAAGAAATATGCAAACTGCTCCCACAGGAAGCCGTAGCGGTTCGATGCTCCGCTTTAAGAACGCACTCGACGCTTGGGTTGGTGCATGCCGCATGGAGACAAGCCCCCGGATCCTGTTGTGTCTCTCAACGGCTTCCAGTCGGTCAAATTTGATTTAATCTCTCCCAGAAACATGCCGCTGTTACCCCGGGCACAGAGGGGCCGTTATTTTGGTGGTATGCTAATATGCTAATGTGCTAATATTTCTGGCTTAGCGCGTTTGCGCGAGAACGGCCCGGCGGAGTCGGACCGTTCTAGGGTAGTCAAGGCAATGCTTTAGGGACCGGGGCGCTTTACCCTTATCAAGGGGGCGGGAGCCATGGCATTGAATAGCGCTGAGGTTCGGGTCAAACAGCTCGATAAAATACGATTATTTCGGCTATTTGGGCAAGATATTCTTAATGAACTGGCGAAAGTGGCCGTCCTACGAAGGATTCCTAAGAATAAAATTGTCACTCACCTTGGTGATATACCAAGTTATATTTACTACATAATTCAAGGGAAAATTCGGCTTAGTGCTCCACTTTCGGACGGTCGAGAATTCATCTTTTCCGATCTCGGTCCGGGTGACACTTTCGACCTGACTAGATTGTTCATCACGCGACGCAGTAGCATGAACGCTGCTTCAGTTGTGGACAGCGACTTGATGCAAATCGAAGTAGCTTTCATGGCTAGGGTCTTCGACAAACACCCCGATCTCGCACTAAAGGTGATCCCGTATTTGTGCGAAGCAACGCACGACGCGCAAGAGCGAGTGATCCACAGTGCGGCCAGTGCTCTGTCCACTCGATTGGCGAGCACGCTCTTGCGGTTGACAGAGAGGCCGAACAGCATGGCTACCGTGGATAGAGCTGGGAGCATCCACATTTCGCAGACTGACCTTGCGGCAATGGTCCCGGCCTCTCGAGCGAAAGTGAATCGTTGCCTGAGAGAATGGGAACGGCGGCATCTGACCCAATACGACCACGGCTCGCTGACGATCCTCAATCGGGCCGCGTTAGAGTCTGTTGCTCTTGGCGAGATCGCCTTTGATCGTTCGATGATGCATATCCCACGTGCTCGGGCATCTTTATGGCAGGGGAGGCAATAAACCGAAGTGGCGCCGGTCGTTCTCGCATCCCTCGGTAGAGCCCTTTCGTCGGCGTCGTAAGTCGCCACACCGGACAAATGCGCCTTCTCACCGTATCGCTTCGGTGTGCGACGCCGAGGAGATCTGGCCGGGGTTCCGGCCGATCCTGGCGCGTCGGGCTAATTGCCGCCGAACTCATCCGCAACGCCGCGCGCCATGGGCCGGCCGCCATCCGGGTTCGATCGCCGAGGAGGCCTTCGGCTGGGTGAGTTGCAAGGTGGTCGAGAACGGAGGGTTCAGGCGTGCCGCGGAGCCACGCCGGGGTCGCAGACTAGTAGAGACGCCGGCCAAGGAGGAGGAGCGTTTGTGATCTCAGAGGAAGCAGAGCGGTGGCGCTAAGCCACCGCTCCTATTTGGATCTCAGTTCCGGCAGTCGGGGCTGAGAGGGTCGTGCTCTTCTTGGGCTCACCCCGACGCACTTGGATGACGGAACGTCGCCGGCGTTCCCGATGGACCCTGTCTGCAAGGGCCCCACCATCTCTTTTGATTCGAACGAATGGTGACCCTTCAACGCGGCTGGAGGCTCAAAGCCGTTATCCGCACGAAGGCTGCGGACAAAATTTGACTCAGCCGCCAACGAAGGTGCCGTGAGGATGAAAAATGCAGACGCGGCTACAGCGATCTTGTACATATTTAGCTCCTTTGGTGCTATTTTTGATATCATCACAAAGTTTGTGATGAGAACGATATCGGGTTGCTTTCAAACGCCAATATCCTCTTTCTGACGATGATCTTTGTTGTCGCCGCCAGATCTACCCTTAAGAGAGGCTAGATTGCTGTTCTCGCATTTCTTTTACGCCAAGGAGGTATTTTGTATGTGAGTGAATTCACAAGTGGTCGCTAATATGCTTGGGATAGCCTTTCCGGCAAGCTTCCCGCCTTCGGGCCGAAAGGTCGGGCTGACCGCTTGTTCCCGGCCCGCAACAACCGTGCCGTGGCTGCTACGAAAGCGCCATTGCGGTAGTTCGACCGCCAGCTAAGCTAGGCATCCCACATAGGCTGTTTAGAAGCGCGCCATGCGCCGTGGGCTGCTACTTGGTGTGGTAGGCCGCATCGATCTTTTCGCCTGCCCAGGCGCTCGCGTGCCCCCGGATGCGCCGGCTATGTCAGACGATATCATTCCAAAGCTGAAATGTGCCAAGTGCGGCGGCAAGCGCGTCGGGCTGATCTACGCGACCGACACCCGGCCGAAGGCCAAACGGGCGGTGACACCTTCACATTGTGTACGAAATTAACCAATTCGAGCGCTGTGGAACGAAATTTCCAGCTTGTCGTTTGATGCCATGGCCGGAGCCTCTTAAGGCCCCCCCTTGTTCCGGCCCTACCTGTACGGCTCGCTGCTAGCCAGGCAGCGGGCCGTTTCGCGCTTGAGCACTGCCGTCAGCGGCGTTAGTCCACTTTGTCCCTTAGCGGCGTCCTGCGAAGGCGGCCGGTACTTCTCGACCAGCCTGACCACGCCGATACTGACCGCCACCAGTGGACCTCAGAGCGATCGTCCCGCCTCGTCGTCGATGCTGACCGGACGCATGCCTCGCTGCAGGATTTTCGGGAGGAGGATTAGCGCACCCTAATATTTGCAATTGACAGGCGTCCGCAGGATGGCATTTTTTACGCTTGTGACTTCCAAAGGTGGGGGTGGCAGCCACCGCCCGCGTTCCCGTCGAACAAAGAGACGGGACGCGGGCTCACTGCCCTACACAGCACCCTTCTGCCGAGCGTTCAGGAAGCCGCCACGTTTCAGCAGAGAGATGGCTGCGGCGAGGCGTCCCGGTAAGATCTGGAATCGATCAGCGATTCAACCCGTAGGAACGGAGGTCAGCTTGTCGTTGATGAAGACGCTGCAGGTTCTTGCGTCGCAGAACTGATTGATCGGGTCATGCTTTCAAGCCCGCGAGAATCCGCTTCGGTGTGAACGGGATGCGGCGGAACCTCACCCCGGTGGCGTCGAATACGGCATTCCCAAGAGCGGCTGCGGTTGGTCCCTGCGCCGCCTCACCCGTGCCGAGAAACGGTTCGCCGGGCCGATTGATCAAGATAACATCGATCGGCGGCACCTCTTCGAAGGTGATGATTGGATAACTGTAGCTCTTCCAATCCTCCGACAGCACACTCGTCTTGTCGAACCTGACCTCCTCCTTCAGCGTCCAACTCAACGATTGAATGACGCCGCCTTCGATCTGATTCGTGATGCCGTCGGGACTGATGGTCTGGCCGCTGTCGTTGGCGGCGACAACGCGGATGAGGCGTATACGACCATTCTTCCGATTGACCTCGACTTCAATCGCCACCGCTGTCATGGCGGCAAGATTCTTGTATCGCGCAAAGCCGATTCCCCGGCCTCGGCCTTCCGATTTGCGCCACTGATCCCAGCCGAATTTTTGCGCTGCCGATTTCAAGACGTCTCGCGCACGTTCATCCTTGAGGAAGCGCAGTCGGTATTCTACCGGATCGGCGCCCGCCGCGTGGGCAAGCTCATCCATAGTCGATTCGATGGCAAACACATTGGCGTAGGCCCCGAGACTACGGGTGGAAGACACGCGAAGCGGCATCTCGCTGATGAAATGCGTGACCACGCGTTGGGCCGGGAAATCATAGAGCGCTGTGGCGTTTCGATCGGCAGCGTAGTTGGGCGGACCGCCGTTCTCCGGCATTGGCATCGCAAACGGCTTTGCGAGATAGCGGGCCGAAAGCAGATTGCCAGGCTCACCATCCGGCCGCGTGCCATGCGGAGTTGACCAGAGTTCCAGATTCCAGGTGAGCACATCGCCACGATCATCCACTCCCACCCTCGTCTTGACGACCATGGCGGAGCCGTAAGGTTCCCATTTGTGTTCCTGCGGCCTGGTGTATTGCAGGCGGACAGGTTTGCCAGGCATCTCTATTGCCAGAAGTGCTGCGTCCGCGGCGGCATCATCTGCCAGGTTGTGACCGTAGCAGCCGGATCCGGGGATGTGCTGGCAGCGGACTTTCGCAGGATCGAGACCGAGCATTCGCGCAATCGCCTTTGCAGTTTCGAAAACGCTTTGGCTATGGGTCTGGATTGTTAGCATCCCATCATCGGACAGCGTGGCGATAGCCGCTGATGGACCGATCGAGCCATGCATTTGGTATGGCCGTTCGTAAGCCGCCTCGAAAACTCTTGACGGCGTGCGCGGGGCGCCCGCCGTCTCGTTCATGATTTCTTCGTCACGAGTCGGCGCGCTTAGGAGCCAGTCAAAAATTCCCTCATCGCCCGGTAGGTCGTTCTCGACGTCCCATTCAGCCCCCTTGGCCAGTGCCGATGAGGCGTCATAGGCCTGGTCCTGTCGGCTGGCGATGATCGCGAGGAAACTGCCGTTGCGCACGACCTTGAGCACGCCAGGCATCTTCTCGACTTTCGAGGTATCGACCTTCTTGAGCTTCGCCTTGTAGGTCGGGGGACGGACAACGGCGCCGTGAACCATTCCGTCCGGTCTTCGCTCCTGGATATACAGTGCTTGCCCCGTCATGATGGCCGGGATGTCGAGGCGCGGAACAGATGTGCCGACGTATTTATAGTCGGCGACGTCCTTTGGTTTGACCTTGCCGGTAGCCCTGCGCTCCAATTCTCGCCCGGTGACGAGCTCCCAATAGGTAATCTTGGCTCCGTCTTCGCTGCTGATCGTCCCGTCCTCTACTGTGAGGCTTGCAATCGGGGCTTTCAGTTTCTCAGCGGCCAGGTGCAGCAAAATGTGCCGTACCTCCGCCGCCGCCTGCTTTACGGCAGACGCGCAGTTGGGCATCGATTGTGAACCGGCGGTAACACCTTCGTTCGGCACCAGTGCGGTATCCCCCGAGATTGTTCGCAAACGCTTCAAGTCGATGTCGAGCTCATCGGCGCACACCTGCGCAACGGCCGTGACGGCCCCTTGGCCGAGTTCGACCTTGCCGATCATCAACACAACAGTTTCTTCGGCATCGATCCTGATCCAGGCACTCAGGAGGGGCGTATCCTCCAGATCGCCAGGAAGCTTCACCGCTTCGGCCGCGGCAGCGTGGCTGCGATTGCCGGCGATCCCGAAGGAAAGCGTCAAGAAGCCCGCTGCGCGAAATAAGTCTCGCCTATTGAGTCTGAATTGTTGTGCCATCGCGTCATGCCTCGTTGGCGGCACGCAAAACGGCCCGAACGACCCGGTTATGAGTTCCGCACCGGCAAAGATTGCCTTGGAGGGCAGATCGGACATCGGCGTCGGTCGGGTGGGGATTGCGCTCAAGGAGAGCGTGAGCTTCCATGATAATGCCGGCCGTGCAGTAGCCGCATTGAGCGGCCTGTTCGTCGATGAAAGCCTGTTGCAACCGGCTCGGGCGGCCATCGGTTGTGAGCCCCTCAAGGGTCGTCACCTCCAGGCCTTCCGCCGCCTTCGTCGGGGTAACGCAGGATCGGATAGCCTCTCCATCGAGCAGCACGGTACAGGATCCGCATTGCGCGCGACCGCATCCGAGCTTTGAGCCATTCACCCTGAGGTCGTTCAATAGAACATAGAGCAGGTCGGCCTCTTCAGGCGCATCGACGCTTACGTCCTTTCCATTCAGCCGAAACGAAATCAACTCAACCTCCTGCACGCAAACGACCTCAGCGTGATCGCTGAGGTGCGGTTTTTGGTCAGACCGGTATCTGGGTCAGATGGTCACGAATTCTCGACTTCTGACCGTCATCATGAGCTTTTCTCATTTTAGTGCCTTTCCTCGCCTGCACGGCCGGCCCCGGCCATGGTTTTGGTTCCAAGCACTTTCAACGCGAACTAATTCACTAACGCCAAAGGACGCGAAAAAATTCCCTGTTGCGGATAATTCCCTGCGTCGGTGCCATCGGATGCTTAATCAAATCGGCCTTGTTCGATGTAGGTCACGTTCGGCACGCTCTGCACCATGTCGCGCTCCACCGCGGCCATGGCGTCGTTGGCGGCGGTGGTCGGGCCGGCGCCATAGGCGGCCGTTCTAGATAGCCGTTCGGAACGGGCTTGAACGGCCTTTTCTGCTACTCTGGAGGAGACGTCTTTTCCAGCGGCAGCAATGGAGAGCCATGACCGGAATGCTCGCCTGATATCTGCTTTCGGCGTTTCAGGGCGTCTTGCCACAACAACGTGACAGCGCCCAACGGAGATGCATATGACGATGAGCCGAAGAACATTCGTTCAAGCTGCAGCCGCCGCGGCCGCGGCGACCTTGCCGGCACCCGCGATCGGCCAGGCCACCGCACCCATGATGCGTCCTATTCCGTCCTCAGGAGAACAAATCCCCGCGATCGGGCTCGGCACCTGGATCACCTTCAATGTCGGTGACGATCCGGCGCTCAGGGATGAATGCGCCGACGTGATGGGCGCATTTTTTTGAGGCGGGTGGGCGTATGATCGACTCCTCGCCCATGTACGGCTCGTCCCAGCCTGTCATCGGCTACGGCCTCGACCGGCTCGGCCGGCCGGAGACCTTGTTCTCGGCTGAGAAGGTCTGGACATCGTCCTCCGCGGGCGGGGCCGCGCAGCTGGAACGATCGCGCAGCTTCTGGGGTGTTCAGCGCTTTGACCTTGTCCAGGTCCACAATCTCGTCGCCTGGGAAGCGCATCTGCAGACGCTATTCGAGATGAAAGCGGCCGGACAAATCCGCTATGTCGGGATCACGACATCGGAAGGGCGCCGCCACGATCTGTTCGAGGAGATCATGGGCTCTCATCCTCTCGATTTTGTGCAGCTCACCTACAACATCGTGGATCGCGAGGCGGAGGAGCGGCTCCTGCCGCTGGCAGCCGAACGCGGCATTGCCGTGATCGTCAATCGGCCTTTCCGTCAGGGCGCGCTCACACGACGGCTTGACGGCGAGCAACTGCCCGGATGGGCCAAAGAGATCGGCACCGCAACCTGGGCTCAATTCATCCTGAAGTTCATTCTCTCGCATCCCGCCATTACCGTCGCCATCCCAGCTACCACCCGGGTCAATCATGTCCGCGAGAACGTGGCCGCCGCGCGCGGTGCTTTTCCCGACGCCGCCATGCGTGAACAGATGGCTGCCTACGTTCGCGATCTCTGATGTCGGAGTGGTGGACATACCGGCCTGACGATTTCCTGCTATTCTCCGCGCGCGTGTACTGGCGCATGTTCGAACTGCAGAATGAGGCGCTGTGGCCATTGCACCTTGTCACGGTCGCCGTGGGCCTGGCGATTTTTATGTTCCTGCTCCGGCAACCGAACCGTGATGGTGGATGGATTGGGCTTCTCCTCGCTGCACTCTGGATCTTCGTCGGCTGGACCTTCCTGTGGGATCGCTATGCGGCCATCAACTGGACGATCTTCTATGTCGCCCCGCTCTTCGCCTTCCAGGCGGTCGGGCTGCTGATCGCCGCCATCATGCCCGGCGGACTGGCCTTCGATCGGCGGGACATCGCCGGCTGGACCGGGCTGCTGTTCGCAGCCGCCGGCTTCGTCCTTTATCCGCTTTTCCCGCCCCTCGTTGGACGACCGTGGACAAACGCGGAAGTCTTGGGCATCGCGCCAGATCCAACAGTGATCGTGACGCTGGGATTGTTGCTTGCGGCACGCGGCAAATTGCTTCCATTGCTCCTTCCCATTCCTTCGCTTTGGTGCCTGCTCAGCGGCGTCACGCTTTGGACCATGGATGATCGGCAGGCCTGGCTGCCCCTTGTGATGGTCGCGATTGTGCTTGCGGCACTTGGGCTGCGGTCTTTGATCAGGCGACCTGCTTCCTAGGGTCCGCTCCGCCTCCATTTCGACGCCCCCGACAACATAATGTAATTGGAGCGGCGCTGCGGTCGAGCGGCGGCGGGGAGGAAGGGACGAACTATACGCATCGGTTGACCACGGGCGAAATACGTTTCTGCTCTGAACCCGGATGCTGCAGCAACGGAATGTTGCTAACGCCCTGCTGAACGCCAAGAGCGAAAGCCGACCATGCTTACTTTGTCTCAGACCCTCTCCTTTGTGGTCATCGCGTTGATGATAGGAGCCTTCGTGTGGGGCCGTTTTCGATATGACCTTATCGCTGCGTTGGCTCTACTGCTCGCCCTGGCGGTCGGCGTGGTTCCGCTCGACGAAGCTTCACCGGATTCAGCGATGACATCGTCATTACTTCTGCGCGAGTTCGGGCTGTTGCCACTGGCGGAGCGCCGCGCCGCCCAGGTGCAGCAGATGTCTCAACTTTGGCTGACGTAGGCGCCGCCCTGCCGGGCTACGGAGCGCTGTCCCTCATCCTCATCGCCGCGATGACGGTTACGCCTTTCCTCAACAACGCCGCGACTGTGTGCTGGTCATGGCTCCGATCGCCGCTGGGTTTGCGACCAGCCTGCATTACAGGCCTCAAGCGTTTTTGATGGCAATAGCAATCGGCGCCGGCTGCGATTTCCTGACGCCTGTCGGCCATCAATGCAATACTCTGGTCATAGGCCCCGGCGGATATCGCTTCTAGACTATTCGCGGCTCGGCCTGCCTCTTTCCGTCATTGTCATCATCGTCGCGGTCCCGGCCATGATGATCGTCTGGCCGCTGGCCTGATACGATCAAACGTGGACGTCCCGTGAGCGAGTTCTCGTCATCTTCCGCGACCAGATGGGTTGTTACGACAAGGATGGAGGGCTCGCCCAGAACCACGGTGTCCACGGGACCGCGCGATAGGTCCGTTCGCCCTATTGGGGGACGGAGACGGCCACCAACTTCGCTGCCCTGAGGGGTTAGGCCCGTGCTTCTCCGCAAAGAAACGATCGCCACGCCTTCCCGCACTGGGGACCAGTCCAGACGCCCTCTCGTGAGGCCCGCAGAGGCCAAATAGAAGAAAGAAAGCCCGGAGCGTGTTGCAACCGGGCTTCCTTTAGACAGGTGTCGCTTCTACTCGGAACTGACCAGCGGCTCCTACAACAGCCTATTACCTTAGCATTTCCGGTGTTGGCTTCCGACTCAGCCTAAAGACGTAAATTCTGCATTGTGCGGATGTAGGTTGACCTCTCGCCCCAGCGAAGTCCGGCAGCCCGATGGGCAACGCGTCACGCCGAGCGCAGGTGCAGCTCGGAACCCGAACTCATCGGCGACGCCAGTCGCAGGCATTCGTCTCCATCGTGGATCTCTGCCTTGCAGAGCGGGTCGATGCTGGTCATCGCCGGCGATCTTTACGGTGGCGATCAGACCTCGATGAAAACGGCGCGGTTCCTGGCGTCGCAGATGACTCGCCTGCACCAAGCCGGGATCAGGGTTTCCTTCGCGCTGACTGTTCTGACCGCCTCTGCACGCTCGGCATCCACCTTGGCTTGCCTGTCGAGGAAGAGTTCCGCGACGGCCATCACCGTCTCCGGACTGTCGCCAGGATCCGAACTTATGCCGATGCTCTCAAGCGCGCGGATCAGGTTCGCGCAGGCGTGTTCGATTTGGATGCGCCACGACGTCATGTCGCGGATATCGAAACAGCTGGAGCCGGTTCGCCGATGGCCTTCGCATCAGCGCTTACACCGAATCGGCAAAATCCATCGCCGATAACGCAACAGATTGCTGCCGGTCTGGGACGAAGACTGAAACGGAGTCGAAGTGGATCCAAACTTAGCTGTTATGCGCTTCCGACGGTTCGACTTGGTAAATCTCGATGGGGAGCCCGTCCGGATCGGCAAAGAAGGTGAATAGCGCACCAGTGTAGGGGTCGATGCGGACAGGTTCTATCGAAATGCCCTGGCTCTGCAGGTGCTCGACTGCGTGTGCAACCGACTCGACCGCGAACGCAAGGTGCCTCAGGCCGCGTGCCTCCGGTCGACTTGGGCGCGGTGGAGAGGTAGGAAAACTGAAAAGCTCAAGGCGCACTTCACCGCACTCAAGATCGCACTTCCAGGATTGCCGGTCGGCACGCCAATTCTCATCGACCACGCCGAAACCGAGTTGCTCGACGTAAAATCGCTTTGACACAAGGTAATCGCTGCAGATGATCGCGACATGATGGATGCGACAGAACATGTGCTTCCAACACTAGCTGAGGATCCGCGGCCACACCACCGGCAACGGCATCCGCCTGACGGCGGCACGGCGCACGCCGCGAGTGCGGGGCAAGGTTGCGGAAGGTGCCAAGCCAACCCCACGAGCCGCCGTAGCCGCGATGGAAAGATTCGAGCGGGGATATATCAAAGTTAAATGCGGGCGATAGGCGCCAGGTGTTAACCAACGCTCGGCGGGGGCGCTCATGCAGGAGACGCGCCCATGGAAATTCGAGACTTTCTTGGCAGGTTGTCGGTCGCGCTGCTGCGCCGCCGTGCTGCCACGTCACCGGCGCCGTCCGAAAGGCCTATCCGCAACTCGCTCGCCAACGTCCCGCTAAGGCCGCGCCAATTGCCACCACACAAACCACGGCCCCCAAGCCGACCGGCCAGCAATATGTAGCTCGATCCGCTGCAATCTCCTTTGGAGCGATCACGCAAGCATTCAACAAGGGAATTGAACAAACATGTCCACGGCCAAATCTTCTTCGATGCAAAAATTGAAACCGCTACAGAACCCCTTCCTGGTTTTGGGCGCCGCTCTATTTTTGTTGGCGCCATTCGTTGGATTGCTGTGGCGAACAAGAGAGTGGTTTGGCTGGTAAATCTATGACCAGATTCCTTCCTGTCACGATCAAATTTGTGGACGGCGGCACGATGGTGGTTTCATCGATCACCGATGCTAAAAAAGCCCTTGGCGGACGGTGGAAAAACAAGGAAGCGATAGCCTATGGGGCAGCCGTCCGGTTGGTGGACGACGCATTGAGCGGGATTTGCCGCCCGGCGGTTGCTTTCGCCACTTTCAAGGAAGCAGCCAAGGAACAAGGGCTGCTGAAACCGGAAACCCGAAGCTCTGCGCTTGTGATGCTGGACGAATTGTGGTCCCGGGGCGGAGGCTGAGCGGGTCATCCGGAATGGCTTTGAATCTTGATATCGGCGACGAGGTAACGCTGAGCGCCACCATCCTGAAATTGCTTCAGAGTGGTCGAGCGAGCGTCGAAATTCCCAGCCATGATTTTCCCTTCGCTATTGAGCCTCCAGCAAACGCCAAACCGGGAGACCGAGTTGCAGTCACGGGCCACGTCACTGGCGTCGACCTTGACAATGGCCGGGTGACAATAAAGGCCGGCGGCCTGGTCACCGTCGACATCATGTCGGTCTTAGCGTGGAAGCCATCACGCAACAGTTCGCGTTGAATAAGAAAGCGGTGCCCTTCCTGCGGTGGAACCTTGGTATCATCTAGGCTCGCGGTTCATGCTGAGATAGGTGGGATCGAATTCGGCTATTTGCACAAGCCGCTCCCAGTCCAGAATCGTTACTGTATGGTTCGCCCAGCCAATGACGCCGATGTTGCGTAGCGTGGCGATAACTCGGTTCATATGGACGACCGACAGTCCAAGCACGTCGGCCAATTCCAATTGAGACAAAGGAAGCCGGAAACTCATGCCGATCGTTCGTTTGACGCCCTGAAGTCGAATAAAGAGCTCGCACAGAAGATGTGCCAAGTGAGACGTTTTTGACCGCCTTCCCATGGCCACGATCCATTCCCGGTGAATGGCCCCGTCAACAAGCGTATCCAACCACAAAAGGCGGGTCAGATGTGGCGCTTCCTCGGTGATGGCACGTAGCCGACTATGCTCGGCAACGATCACCCGGCAGGGTGACAGGGCGATGATGCCGTGGTCCATGGTCTTCAGCAGAAAGGCGTGCAGATCCACAAAATCCCCAGGCACCTGCAAGGACGTGAATTGCCGCCCGCCATCCTCTAGGACTTTGTATCGCGCAGCCAGACCGTCGAGGATCAGGGTGCTGTAGGTCGGCCGCGAGCCCTCCGAAACAATATCCTGCCCCGTGGCAAAGTCCTTTTCGACTGACATCGCACCAGCGAGTAGAGCCTTTTCATGTTCCGAGAGGGCGTCGTGCTGGCCAAGATTTAGATAAAGGGACTCTAGCATTCAAATTCCCTGCTGTGTTCGACCGCCTAGGTCAAACGTCGGAGATCGGGGGTGGTTGCAGGCAGCTGTGCGGTCCGCATTCCCCGGCATGTCCGGCAAAGGGCGTCGATCGCTACCTTTGAAGGCTAACGCTTTGGAACAATGATCCCGGGCGGGAATTGTGGATCTAACGCAGTCCCGGATGCTTGAGCCAATGGAACGCTTCTATTTCGACTTGTACAACTCGGAGGGCCCCGAGATGGATCGTGAGGGGCAGTTTTTCCCGACGCGCGATCGCGCGAGGATCGAAGCGCTCCGGATATTGCATGATGTTGCCCACGACGAGATGCCGGATGGCGATCTGATAGTGATCACTGTCAAAGTTCGGGATGAAAACCGGCAACAGATCTTCGAGGCGTCTCTCACTCTTGCCTCTGCCTGGAGTTGAGCCTTCGCCGCGTTGGCGTCTGCAAGGTTGTCCGCAGGAACATTCCAGATTGAGGCTGTTTCGGGATTGTTAGTGGATAGACACGATGGCTCACGATAAACGCCACTCCGAGGTCCTTGCCGAGTTCCTGCGACGCCAGTTTTCGAATGAGGCGGTAAGGCGCCATTTGCGCACCTGGCCCTTCTTTCGAGTTGAACCCCTTTTATCCGATCGGCTTCGAGCACTGCTCGACCGGTTGTCCCGAAAAGATCGCCGGGGCCGCTAGGCCGCCGAACAAATCTGCACCTCTGTCCGCCTTCGAACGGGCCGGCGGGGAGCGGCCCGAGCGGTTCTGACAGAGGGTTCCGCAGAACCTCGCTGGGGAACCAGATTCTCCGAGTCTGTGGCAACGAGCACCCCGAACGGTTTTCTTCATAGGGAAAATTGCCGTGATTCGAGCGCTACTGTGACTGAAGATCGTTAGTGTTCGCAGTCTCGCCTTCGAAGCTGACTTTCGTGCCCTTGTCTACCATTGATGCCAAGTCTTCGGCGTCCCAATTGGTAAGACGAATGCAGCCATGCGAAAAGGTCCTGCCGATCTTTCCGGGTTCGGGCGTGCCGTGGATGCCGTAGCTTTCGATCGAGAGGTCAATCCAGGTTGATCCAACGGGATTGTTAGGCCCGGCGGCGATGGTGAACGGTCGTTTGGCCTTCACTCCCTTGAAAGCGAACTTCGGATCGTAGTGATAGGTTGGGTTGTGCACCACGCGTTTGACCTCCGCCATACCGCTCGGCGCCGGCTTCTCCCCGCTGCCGATTGAGGCGGGGTAGACTGCAATCACTTTGCCGGAAGGAGCGAGTGCGCGCACCTGGCGGGCACTCTTGTCGACCTCAAGGCTGGCAACCGCGTCGGGAAGATCACTCCGCCCAACGTCGGGTACGACCAGGGCCGTGCCGGCCTTGCGGAAGTTGGCGCCAGGATTGAGCCTTCTCAGCAATTGCTCGCTGACATGGAAGCGCTCAGCGAGCTTCTCGACCGCGTTGCGATAGCCCAGCCTCGACAGACGCGCCATCCTCTCCATCCGCGGCGGGATACGCTTGGTGAACGGGCCACTCACATCCTTGCGTGTCAGCTCATAAGTTACCAGGGCAGGGCTGGCGGAGGTCGCCATCAGTCGGTCCCAGGTCTCCCCTTCCTCTATGACGCAGCAAGGCCTTATCTGGTTCCCCGGGGCCGCGCGCAAGACTGCCGGGACCAATTTCGCTGCCGGTCGTGGGCCTTCTCCGCCCGACCCAACCAAGTTTGGTTGAATGCATGAACTAACGCTTGCCGTTCCCCGGCTTGCGATTATGGTTGGCGAGTTTCTGAGGCGGCAGGGGAAACGGATTTGCCTCGTCGACCAGCTCGATCGCACCTGCTCGGTCTGATCGCAGCCGCGGTGATACCCGTCTGGCTCTTCGCAGCCTATCTGCTTGGCCAATATGCCCTGCATGATCGATCCCGCTTCGAGCAGGATGCTCTGCAAACGGCCCGCCAGGTCTCGCTTGTTGTCGAGGGTGAAATCGCCAATCTGCAAACGATTCTCGACGGCCTGTCGAAATCGGCCGCTCTCGCGAATGGCGACCTGGCAGGCTTTCGTGGCGAGGCGCTCCGCGTTGTCCAGGGCACGGATCGGATCATTGTCCTGCGCGATCTTGGTCGCAATCAACTGTTGAATACAGAGATCGGTTACGGTGCGAAGCTGCCGCTGGTCGAGCCGATGTCGGCGAGGGATCGCGAGAAGCTCAAGGCTTCCGGAATTTTCGTCAGTAATGTCTTTGCCGGCAAGGACCCTCAAGACTATCGCATCTCCGTTGCCATACGGGTGCCGGTTCTGACGGGCGAAGACCTGCTTCTTTCGATCTCTGTCCCAACCGCCCGCATTCGTGATGTGATGATGCCAGCAGTGCCTGAGGGCTGGACTGTAGGCATTGGAGATCGCGATGGAACTTACGTGGCGCGTTCCAAGTCGCATGAGGAGATGACCGGTAAACCCGGATTGCCCGAATATCTGGAAAAAATCGTCGGTCGCTCCGGCAGTTTCACATCCCGCAACTTCGAGGGCACGACGCTGCTGGCAGGCTACTACAGATCCTCGTATTCCGATTGGTTCTATACCGCCAACGTGCCGCTTTCGGTGGTGCAAGCGCCGCTTTGGCGTTCGCTCGCGGCGATTTGCGGGATCGGCCTGCTCGCGCTTCTTGTGTCAATGGCCCTCGGGTACGTCGTTGGAAAGCGCTTCACTGTAGCGACCGCCGAGCTTGCTGCTCGCGCTGAGGCTCTGGGGCATGGCCGCACAGTTGAACCCTTGTCAACCTCGGTTGCCGAGTTCGCTGCTGTCGCGCAGGCGTTGGTTGACGCAGAGCGTGCCATCGCTGAGCGCCGGTATGAGTTGGAAACGGTGTTGGAGACGGTGCCGGCTGCGGTTTGGTTTACCTACGACCCGAAGGCTCTCCAAGTCATCCGCAATCGCTTCGCAGCGGAACTCATGGGTTTGCCGACGGACGGCCGTAAGTCGTTTGGCGCGCCCGACCTCGTGATCAACACCGTGGCAGTCAAGGACGGTCACACCGTGAGCCGTGAAGACCGACCGTTGAGCCGGGCAATGCGCGGAGAGCTGACCGACAACGAAGAATTCGCCTACATCCTTCCGTCCGGGATAGAGCGCTTCCTGCTTTCGAGCGCGCGGCCAATCCGCGATCCGGGCGGTAGCATCATAGGCGCCGTCCAGATCAGCCTTGACATAACCGATCGCAAGCGCGGCGAAGAGCACCGCAAATTGCTGGCCAACGAACTGAACCACCGCGTCAAGAACACGCTTGCAGTGGTCCAATCCATCGCAAGCCAAACGATCCGCAACGCCACCAGCTTGCCCGAGGCAGGTCGGACCCTGTCCAGCCGGCTTGTCTCCCTGGCAAAGGCGCACAACCTCCTCACGCAGAAGAACTGGAGCGGCGCCGATCTCAATGATCTGATCACGGCGTCAATCAACCCGCACGCGCGGATGGAGCGCTTTCAAATCAGCGGAGAGAAGGTTTGGCTTCCGCCCAACGTCGCGCTTTCATTGGCGTTGGCAATTCATGAACTCACGACAAATGCGATCAAATATGGAGCGCTGTCGAATGCGAAGGGCAGTGTTTCGATATCCTGGAAGCTCGCCAGTCAAAAACGCCATCGCCGACTGGAACTCGATTGGCGTGAAAAGAACGGCCCGACCGTCGGGCCTGTCGAGCGCAAGGGATTTGGCACCCAGCTGCTGGAGCGTGTATTCGCCTCCGATTCCGCTGGTCGAATTGTGCTGACATTCGAAAAATCAGGGCTGGTCTGCAATTTCCAGGTGAATTTGTCTGGATCGAATGAGGCTCAGGTGCCGAAAGCCTTTTCCTCCTAACTGCCTGCGGCCAGGGAGCTTCGTTGAGCCGTTAGAATTGACCACCTTCTATCCCTATGCACTGCGCACAAACGTTGACTACGTTTGGGGCAGATGGCGCTCGGCGACGCCGCCCGAACTCGTCAGAACGTGGCCCGCTCGACGGTCGCCCGGACACAGCGAACACTGCAGGTGGCTGGTGGCAACCCACGCTTGTGAACTCTGACCTGCTCGTCGAAATGCGCGAAGCATTGAGCGCAGAAGGCGAAGTCGCGATCTCCCGATCCCGCGCTGACATTTCCAGCTTTGTTGAAGCTTGATCAGCCAGACCGCATAACACCCGGCTCCTCGGCAGGTGGATCGCCGCTCGGCCGTTGCAACTCGGAACTGTCGCGCATTACGTCGGAGAAATTAACGATAGAAACCAAATAGCCTGCTTCATCATAAACCCTGATTGTCGAGCCTGATTGATCGGCGCCGGTCGGAGGGTCCACGATAGCTGCGCGGGGCGATTTCGATTGCTCTCGGGCTGGCAAGGTCTGCGCTGGCTAGCTCTTCCTCGAAAATCGTGGTTTTGCCGTCAGTGGTCTCAAAGCGGAACTTGGGCATAGAAACCTCCTGACCCACGCAATGCCCCGGTGGAAGTTTAACGCGATCAACGGCCTGTCTTGCTATGTGGGTCGGATACAGCCTTGCTCTCCGGCGAGCCGCGCTCACGAAGAAAGACTGCCATCAGGATGAGGATGGCGGTCGACAGAAACTCGCTTTGCCAGTTCTGAAAACTCTCAAACCAGAACGCACCGGAGATTAGCGTGCTGTCATATGGTCTCGGGTTGTGCGCCATGCTGGAGCGCTTCTTCGGCGGCGCGGCGCGTGCTGTTCCACACATGCAGCACGAAAGTAGCGATGAAAAGCGCCAATAGCGCCAGGCCCAGCGAATGCGAATACACTGCCCTGGCCCAGCCGCCGGCACGCACCGGCCAAGGCGCATCGGTGCGGTTCTCGTCCAGAGCCGGATCGCGGTCTTGCCGGGAGGACTTGTCCGGATCCTTCGATTCGGCAGATCCGCGCTGGATCAAAAACGCGGTCAGCATGACGAAGGCCCATTTTTCCAGAAATTCACTTTCCCAATTTTCAAAGAGCGCCGAAAGGAAGGAGCCTGAACTAAGAAACATTGAAATACTGCGCTGCGCTTCGCCATGGAGGGCGCGTTCCTGATTGTCCGCAGCCCAGCCAGTCAGCGCCTGGCCAATGAGGCAGGCCAGGAAAATAGCCAGCATTGTGAGCACGAGGCCATTGTTTTTCAGAACAGATCGCATGCCGTCGCCGAGTTGAAGTCAGAGGCCGCAGTTGGCCAATGCTGGAACGGCTTTGCGTCAAACATTGTTCCTGTCTCGATCGTGATTGTCCGACCGTTCATCCGGCGCTTCCGAACCGGACCCCCTCGGTATGTGAAACCGGGCTGAAAAGAGTTTGTTGCAGTTCACCAACCGAATATTAGCAACCTCTTGACGATCGCCGACCGTGCTCCAGAATCTCTGTATGACGCGGGAACATAGGGGCATCGACATTGGCCACGAGGTGACGATAGGCGTCACCATTCTGGAACTGCTCGACAACGGCCGGGCCAGCGGGAACGTTCCGACCGACCACTTCCCCTTCTTGATCGACGCGCCGAAGAAGGCCAAGCCGTCGCACGAGTTGGATCTCACCAGACACGTCACGCGGGTCGATGACGAAGATGGCAAGGTGATCGGGAAGGTCCGGGGTGCTCGCGGTCGATCAGGATTCCCTGACGAAATGGAAGCGCGTCCGGCCGCTGCTTAGCGATGAGCAAAGGTAGGACCAACAATCCCGTCACGGCTGTCAAGAACACCGGCCATGCGCCGTGGGTAAAGGACCCCAAGCATTTCGAGATCTTCCGTGACTACTGGCGGTGGATCTACGAGCGCCACCGGATAGCGGCGGCGGTGGTAGCCGTGCCGCTCCTGTTCGGTATCGTTGGACTTGCCATTCGCTATGCAGCGGTGGCTTCAACGTTGGTAGAACCAGGCTTCGAACCTTATGCTCGTGCGCTCTGCCGTTGGGATTGCCACTGGTATGTCGATATTTCCGAACGTGGCTACGAGCGCTTTCCCATACCGAACCAAAGCAATGTCGGACGATGGGGGTTCTTTCCACTCTATCCGACGCTGGTAGCGGCGATCCGGTCGGTTTTCCCTTTTCCAACGATACTGGTCGCGTCGATTGCCTCGCTTGCATGCAGCTACGCCGCATGTCTGGTTGCATGGCCGCTGCTGGAGAAGAACATGCGGGCCTATGTGCTGTACTGCGCTTTTCTGCTCAGCGGCCCGTTCTCCTTCCACTTCACCACGTTCCTTTCCGAACCGCTTTTCGTGCTCCTGACCTCGTGCGTTTTTCTGGCACTCAAGCGCTCCAGCTATCTCGTCGCGGGCGTTTCATCCGCGCTCCTGTCGGCAACCAGGCTTGTCGGCGTCTTTGTTGTATTTGCGACCGTCGTTCAAATGTTCCGGCAGCATCGTGAACGAGGCGGCTCGACATTCTCCTTTCCACGCTGGGTGCTCGGTCGACCGGATCTCCTCGTTGCGATCTTTATCTCGCCTGCCGGCTTGTTCGCTTACATCCTGTTTTTGTATGTCACTGTCGGCGACGGCTTTGCGTTCCTACACGTCCAACGCGCGTTTGGACGGGTGGCTGGAAATCCGCTCCTCTTTCTATGGGACGGGCTCTCGGCGGTTCCGACGACCGGATGGCTGCCCACGGCGCCGCAATGGAGCGCGCTAGCGGCGATCGCCGGGCTGGCGCTGTCGGCTGTGCTGGTGGCTCGCAGGCAATATGGTGCGGGGCTCTTCTGCGCGATCTGCATCATCCTGCCATTGATCACGAATCTGGCCTCCATGGTCAGATACGTCATTGGGCTTGCGCCTCTGATAATGTTGGTGGCTGTCCTGTTGTCGGCGTCGAAACTGACTTGGCTCGCCGCTTTGGTTCTCTTCTTGCATGCCTGCTATTTCATGACGGCGGCATGGATTGGAGGCTACCTTGCCTTGGTCTGACGCCCTGGCCCCCTATGGACGTGCGGTCTCGTTTGGCGGCTATGCGGCTGCGACGGTTCTGGCCGTGTCCGAGATCGCCGTCCTCGCGCTGGCTCTCAATCCAAAGGTCAACGCTGACTATCGTGCCTATTACATCGATCGCACGACGACATGCCTCAACCGCGATGCCATTGGCAATTACACCCTTGGCCAGACGGTTTCCTTCCGGTCCGACGGCGCCAAACAAGCAGCCGGCATGATAGTTTGTGGCTGGTCGGGGCCGGTAGCCGACGGCACGCACTCGCTGGGCGAGACCTCGCGACTTCGTCTGCGGATACCGCCACTGCACAACGGTCTTACGGCAACGCTACAAATGGCCGCCGTCATTCGTCCGCCACAGATCACGCAACGGGTGATGATCTCGGTGTACGGCGTTCCGGTGCATAAGGTCATACTGTCGGGCAAAGAACCGACGACGGTCTCGTTCGTCATTCCGCACACGGCCTTTGGGAACGCGGAGACAGTCGAAATGGCCTTCGACTATCTCGATGGGATTCCGCCCAGCCCGGCCGCAAGCAATATCTACAAACGCTCCATCAAGTTGGTGTCGTTCAGGCTTGACGCCGGTTAGAACATTATTTTCTCGAGCGGATCATGCGGAGCGATTTGGCTGATCTGGACTCCGCTCGGCAAAAACCCATCGGTCAAGCACGAAGAAATTGATCGCGGGGACAAGTAAGCAAGTAACCAGCACGGGAATGATGAGCGGCAGGCCCAGCTTGACCGTCAGCAGCGCCGGCGCCCCGTAGGCGATTGCCAGGCCTGTTGCCGCCAGCAGGAGAAAACGCGGAGCTTCAGATTGATGCGGTCCGCCCGACACGAACGTTACGGATTTGTGAGCCAGATACGAGAACAGAGTGGCTGCGGCGTATGCAGCAAGCGAGGCCTGGATGGGCGTGAAGCCGATCCGTTCCGATTTGGTGAAAATGGCAACCAATGCAGCATACAGGATTGTGGCGGCGATGCCGACCAAGCCGAAGCGCGCCAAAAGCCTCAGGGCGCCGCCACGAACAGGCCGATGCTCAGACAAGCGCACTACACGCATATTGTGCTCCCAGCGGCAGGCGCGCCAGCGCGCGCTCGACTCTTCGGGCGAACGGCTTGGCTGACGGCAACAGCAGGAAGTGCTCGGATCGGATGTTCCTGAAGCCTGCTTCTTGAAAGAGGGATGCTGTTTGGGCTGCGCTGAGCAGGACCGCGTCCTGGTCGAATGGACACCGGAACACCGCGAGACGCGTCAGCGGATTATAGGGATTGTGCTCAATGATGCAGGCGACGCCGCCCGGGCGCACGACGCGCCGCATCTCCCGAAGGAATTCGAGCCATGAGGCGGGTGGAACATGATGGACGACGCAACTGGCGAAAGCCATATCGAACGCGCCATGGTCATATGGCAAGTTCGGCGTGTTGCAGGCCCTGTAGGAGACGTGTGGATTGTCCTGGCTGGCGCGCAGGATCGATTCTTGCGAGATATCGCAGCCATCCAGGCAGTCGAAAGCGCCTTCGAGATAGGGATGGAGCGAACCGATGCCGCAGCCGACGTCTAGCGCCCGCACACGCGAGCCGCCGTGACGAAGCTCTCGCTCGACAACAATGCGTCGCAGCACGTCGGCCTTCGCCACTAGAAAGAAGTCGTGCTTAAGGCCGGAAAACTGGATCGATCCTTGGACCGCCTCGCCATAATTCAATCTATAGCTGTCGAAGAGTTCGGACATTGGCCGAGACTCCATTCCGGGGTTTGCGAAACGATCGGCGGCTCTCACCAGGGGAGGCACGCATCGCCTCGTCAAAGCCGGTGAGGCGATCAATCACGTAAAGCGGGCGGCGTTTGACCTCGGCGTGAATGCTGCCGACATAAAGTCCGACCACGCCGGTCATGAAAAGATTGATACCGCACAGGAGCGACACGATCACCACGGTGGAGGTCCAGCCGGCAATAATGCCGGTTTCAAAGATCCAGGCGAAAATGGCGTAGGCGCCAAAGACTATGGCAAGCGTCGAAATGGACAAGCCGCCCCAGAGCGCCAGGCGCAGCGGTTGCTCTGAGAAGCTGACTATGCCGTGCACGGCAAGGTGCACCATCTTCCAGAATGGGTATTTGGTCTGCCCCAGGGTCCGCGCTGGGCGTTCGAAAGGCACCGCCGTTTGCTTGAAGCCCATCCAACCGAACATACCCCTCACGAAGCGATCTTGTTCGGGCATCTGTCTAAAAGTTTCCAGCGCTTTGCGTCCGACCAGGCGGAAATCCCCGACGTCGCGCGGGATGTCGACTGACGTCATCTTCTCGAGCAAGCGGTAGAAGAGACTTGCCGTAAATCGCTTGAACCAGGTTTCGCCCTCGCGCTTGACGCGGCGGGCATAGACAATCTCGAAACCTTCCTTCCACTTCGCCACCAAATCGAGAACCACCTCGGGTGGGTCTTGAAGGTCGGCATCCATGACGATAACGGCATCCCCCTCGGCGGCGTCCATGCCGGCTGTGATCGCGATCTGGTGCCCGAAATTGCGGGAAAGCTCGATCAGCCGGAAACGAGGCTCGTCGGCGACCACACGCCGAAGGTAGCTAACGCTGCCATCGCGGCTTCCGTCATCGACGAAAATCGCCTCGGTCTCTCCGTCTAACCGGTAGATCAGCGACCTGATCCGCTCGACCAGCCGAGGCAGCACCTGTTCTTCATTGTATATCGGCAGGACCAGCGAGTAGCGCGGCATCGACGGCGCATTCACCCCCGTCCTGATGCTTTGGACCACAGAATTTCGCATGCGGGTGAAATGAAACGGGCGCCCCAAAGTTCCATAAGTCATTCCTAAATTAGAGAAATTTTGTGTATGCGGCTCGTCGGTGTCGGAGAGGCTGCGTTGCTCGCACGTTCAAGTGGTCGACGATTTGGTGCCCGAGGCATCCATCGGTTGGCGGTTTCACCCCACGAGACCGCCTTCACGATGTTCGACTGCGTGGATGATCGCTTCATAGACGCTGCCAATCTCTTCATCGATCTCCTGAATCGGGATGCCCTCGGCGTCGGCAGCCCGCATTGCCTGGTCTGCCAAATCGGTCACGAGCCGGCCAAGGTCGTCGATTGACCCCTCCGGCATATGTTCGGAAATCCATTTGTGCAGAAAGTCAGCGCCTCGCGTGCTCATCGGCAGTGGGCCAGATCTGACGATCCCTTTCCGGCGCCAACATTAGGATGACGACAAGCCTCGTGCGTCGTCGTGGCATTTACAGCAATTGGGCCGTCAGCCGTAGCATTTCTCCTTTTCAGCCCAAGACCTTCGGGTGCCGAACGTGGAGTAGCTTCAAGGGTTCCGTGGCTGGCCCTCAGTCGCATCCAATTGCGGACTTAGGTCTCATTTCGGCATCCACCCTGGCCGGCCCATAACATCTTGATCCGCCCGTGAGAGGAGGGCGAGACAGTTCCTCCCAAATGTGATTCTGCGGCGGGAGGGAAGACGCGTTACGCTGTGTGGTCAACGAAGAGGAGATGACGAATGAAAACGTTCCTCTCAATAGCCGCCGCACTGGGCCTCACCATATCCGCCGCTTCCGCAGAGTGCCCCGGGCATTCGAAGGTGTAGGCGTCGGTCGACACACAGACGACCGCGAGCGTCGAAAAGGCCGACACGTCGAGTTCGACAGATAATACAGATATTAAGGAAGAAGTGCCGCCGAAAGCCGAATAGCGGCAACGCCTGCAACAGAGGCCACGCGGCCGTCGGGCAGTTCCCGGTGTTGGAATAAGCCCGAAAATGCAGCTGCCAGGTAGGACTCTGCCCACCCGTTGGCCGCACCTTGGCAGCGCACCAATGGTGGCCCCGCTTTCGCAAGCCTCGCGCCCGTGGATGACGGCAGGCTGGCTTGAAGTCTGCCCCAAGATTCTCCTAGTTAAAGTCTTGGCGCAACCACTCGGTGGCGGGCGCGTTTGTGCACAATGGCTGCATCGATTGGAGGGATGGGTTCGCCAACGGTTCCAGGGACAAGCGCTGACATCGCGAAACGCACCGAGGTGCGTTGGCTCGCGGCGTGCTCATCCTTGGAAGTGTGTTCCAGTTGCGCAGGCGTCCAGTCGGCGCTCGATCCGGCCGGTGAGGAAGCGCACCAGATCGCTCAACTGTTCTGGCTCATGGCTACTGTCGGCGGTTTTATCTGGCTGGCGGTCATCGCCCTTCTCGTCCACGCGACGCGCGCCGCGAAGCGGCTACAAGGTGATCTTCGTGCCGTTTGCGGATGGCAAGCCGTCGGGGCCGCCACAAGACGTGCTCACCGGGTTTCTGAGCAAGGACGACAAGGCCCTCGGCCGTCCGGTCGGCGTCGCCCTCGACCGAACTGGCGCGTTGCTGATCGCCGATGATGTGGGGAACAAGATTTGGCGGGTGGTCCCGGCGACAGACTAGGCCGGCGCATCCCCGCGGGGCGCCCGGAAGGAATTGGGCTCATGGATCGAAACGACGGCGGGGCCGAACGGATCGTCACCGTTTTCGGCGGAACAGGATTTCTCGGCCGCAGGCTCGTGCAAAGTCTCCTGGAGAAGGCGTTTCGGGTGCGCGCGGTATCCCGCCATCCACATCGCGCGAAACCTAAGGCGGCCGCGACCGCGCCCAACATGCCCGAACCGATCGAAGCCGATATATTGGACGCTTCTTCCATCGGATCGGCCGTCACCGGATCATATGCCGTCGTGAATGCGACCAGCCTCTATGTCGAACATGGAGATGTGACGTTCGAACGCGTCCACGTTAAGGCAGCCGCAGACCTCGCCGGTGCGGCGCGCGCAGCTGAAGTCGAAAAGTTCGTCCAGATTTCAGGGATCGGCTCCGATCTGCGGTCGGACTCGACATACATAAGGGCACGGGGGCAAGGGGAAGGGGCGGTAAGGAATGCTTTTCCCGGGGCGCTCGTCGTCCGGTCGGCCGTCATGGTCGGGCCCGACGATGTCTTCCTGACGACGCTGATGCGGCTGGTCCGGCTCCTACCGATCTATCCGCTGTTCGGCGATGGCGCGACACGGCTTCAGCCCGTCTATGTCGGGGACGTCGCCGAAGCGATAAGCCGGCTGATCGAGAGAAGCAACGAAGAGCCATCGACCTTCGAGTTCGGCGGGCCCCGCGTCCTGAGTTACAAGGAACTGGTCTGGGAAATCGGCCGAAGACTGGGCACGCGCCCGATGCTGGTGCCGATGCCATTTGCGGTGTGGAATTCCATCGCAGCCATGGCTGAGTTCGTTCCGGGCGCCCGATCCAGCGCAACCAGGTCGATCTCATGCGCGTCGACAACGTGGCGGCGATCGACCTGCCAGGTTTGAGGGAAGTCGGAATCAAGCCGCGCGACATTCAGGAGGTAATCGGCATGATCGAGCACTCTGGCGACTAACCCCCCCTCGTTTGCAACTACTGTGCTCTGCGGCCGTAGGCCCGGGAACGTTGGCTCTGCAGGAATTTCCGGCGGCGTGATCGGTGGGATCTCCGGAGGTCCTCTTCCCGGCTCGGGAACGGGATTAGGCGAAGGGGGGAGGCACGCCCGGCGGCTCGTCGGGCGGGGTTTCCGGAGGGGCGGGGGGCCGGGTCGGCTCCGGATTGGGGTTGTCCGGCGCCGGTACGGGATTGTTCGGATCGGGACGGTTCATGGCGGTCTCCCGGGTTTCGATGTAGGGCTCTCCTACCGCGCTCCGAATGTTCTACATCTCGCCCGTGGCGCGGTCAGCTGGTGCGTTGGTTCCAACGAATTCGTCGCTTTGATCGCGTGCTGCTGCGCCTCTTCCCAAGCCATAGGCTCGATCCTGCGTGTTCGGATTCCCGCGTTGGTCATTGAGCCAAACCCTCGGAGGCGAGGAGTGTTGCCGTTCAACGTCGAATAACCTTATCGGCAGACGCCATTCCGCCTTGCCGTCGCCCGTCTATCGGAACATCGAGACGCCACACGAGTTGAGGGGGCAGGACGGGTGCCTGACGCATCCGCTCCGCCAATCAACAGGAGCGCTGGAAATGAGAGTTAGCGAAGTGATGACCCGCGACGTCCGCGTCGCCAATGCGAATGAGACCATCCAGGAGGCGGCGCGCATCATGGCTGAGATAGACGCCGGCCTCGTTCCGGTCGGCGACAATGACCGGCTCGTCGGTATGCTGAGCGACCGCGATATCGCTATCCGTGCCGTAGCAGAAGGCAAGGGTCCCGACACGAAGGTCGGCGACGTCATGACGAATGATGTCAGATACTGTTTCGAAGACGAAGACACCGCTGATGTATGCCGCAATCTTGGCGATCAGCAAATCCGCCGCATTCCCGTGCTGAACCGCGACAAGCGGCTGGTGGGCATCGTCTCGCTGGGCGATCTCGCGATCACGGACGGCAGCGGCAGCACCGGCGAAACCTTGGCCGCCATCTCGCGTCCCGGCGGACAGCATACGCAGACCAGCGGCATGCAGTAACCCAAGGCCGATCGAGCGATACAATCGAGACGCGGACGTGTCCGCGTCTCGAACAGTATCGCAGAGAGATTTAGGACCGTATCTCACCGTGGTCGCGCCTTGCGTTCCGTCTGATCAGACGTTGCGTCCACGCATCGCACGTTCGCGAACACGTGTGGAACCAATCATGAAAGGCTGGCCGACTTACTGCAATCGCTAGCATCCATCATCCAAGTTGAAGATTAGCGATTTCCAACTATTTCGATGGGACGACAGGCATCGCCTCCGGTGTCTGATGAAGATCGGGCCTCCGATCGGCCCGCGTCCTCCGGCAAGGGAGCGGGCTTCTTATTTGCATCGCCGGGCTTCCTGGCACCTGGCGGATAGAGCGGTGCCGGCTGGGCGATAACTTAACCCGGCCGGCGCTTCTGACCGGCGTGGTTCGAACTGCCTTCCGGCGGACTCCCCCGAGAATTAGAACGAGGGCTTCACCCCTGTTTGACGTAGCCGGCGGTAACCTCGTCTTTGTGCGCAGGGAAGGCTTCCAGGACCTCGGCGTTCTCGGGCTTGGGAACCTTGAAGTGATCCAGGGTCCTGCCGAGTTCGGCTGCGACCTCATCGACGCGCAACACTTGCCCGGTCGCATCGGTGACTAACTTTTGGTTTCATCCTTAGCAATACATTGAACAAGCTGCTGGCGCAGGGGTACGCCAGCAGCGGGTCGCCAAAGGTAAGCGTTTAACTACAACCGCAACAACGGTGGTGCGAACGCCCTGTTTGTCGATGGATCGCAGGAAGCGACCGGCAACTCGGCGAGCGCCGGCTGGGTCGGCGGTCACAGCAATATTTGGATTGCAGCGGGTGACAACCCGGACACGTTCTGGGCGTCCTATGTGGGCGAGATCGCAGAAATTGGCCACTGGAATGTAAATCTAGACGCGGCAGAGGTTGCTGCCTTGGCTAAGGGGTTTTCGCCAAATCGCATTCGTCCTGCCGCGCTTGTTTTCCATGCACCAGTTGTTCGGGAGAGCGGAGGGCTGGGCTCGCGGGAACACAACAGGCGGCGCAGTGTCCGACCATCCTCGGGTGATTGGTGGGGCAGTTTAGCCGGAAGCGTCAACGCTTGTAACCGGTCGGCAGAGCGGCCACCGCCTCCCGGTATCGGTGTCCCACTGCCGCCGTATATATTCCTTTGTTGAACAGCCCGTCCCATAGGAAAAAGCAGGCCACCAAGGCGATCACTGTAAGAACCGGTCGCATCGGAAGACCTCCCTCTCAAGAGAGGGAACTAGGCCGGCTGAAGGTTCCCGACGGCGTGTTGGCGCATCCTCAACACCAGCAAGCGCGTAGCTGCGAACGGTGTCATGACAAGGAACGCCATCGTGACGCTGACCATGAACGACAACAAACAGAATGCGCTGGGGACGTAACAAACGGCTTCCATAAACATAACCCCTTCAAAACACCGTTTACCCTGGTGGCCTCCTCCGTCCGCTCTCTAAGCATGATCCTGCTTCAGGAGAAATTCAAGAGATCGCTAATATACAGGCGTCCGGGTTAACCGGCGAACGCCAGTCCTACCGCTATTCCCAAGCCGATGGCGAGACCCATGACGAGCTTGCCCGCCAAGTCCATAGCGAAGGCGCGGACAGGACGCCACACGTCTGTGTGAGGCTCCCTGATGGCGCTGGCGAGGTTATCGAATGTCGCTTCCATGGTTGCCACCCTGCGATCTTCGAGGGCAAGCCTAGATCAGATCCACAGAAATGTGAATCCCCATCGTTGGGCCTATTGGCAACCGAGAAGCCATGAGGAATATTGTCCTATGTGGGGCGACCCCTTAAACGGAGATCGCCATTCTCATGACTATGAAATTTCCATTCGTTGAGGACACGCTCGGCAAGAAGCTGCAGATCGGCACTGGCCTCGGTGGATTGCATTACGTGCCGACGTCATGTCGTGCTCGACGTGCCGGCGCTGGCGCGTCGCCTGGGCGATGACCACGGCTGTATGCACTGGGATCTCATCAAGGTGCTGTACTGCCAGTCCCGCTAGATCTGATGGAAGTCGATTGCGATCTGGAGGAAACCGCAGACGATGAGCCGTCGATCGGCTGGACTGATCGCGGCCCCAGCGCTGGCGGCCTGAACGACGATTGCGAAGCCGATGCTAGCGATCTGGAGGACAGCGGCGACGAGCACGAGGCTTCCCTCGGCTGGTCGAGCCAGACAAATCAGGTTCTGGCCTTGGCCGATGCCCACGCCGATGTCACGTTCTACGATGGCGAGGTCGATGCAGGCGACGCGCCTGAGATGCCAGACCACAACTGACATTCCCTCATTTGCAGGAAAGTGGCCCGCTGCCGGTGGTGGCGGCCTTTTTGTCTCGTGAAATCTCTAGCCGCCCTTGTATCTGGCGGCGTCGACCCATCTTCACAGCAGCCCCACGCGTTGGTCTTTTTCACCTCGATAACCTAATCGAGGTAGGCCCCGTTGCGATCCAGACTGACTTGCTGCGCTGGTAGATACTGATGGTTATCTGCTTCCCCCAGACCTCGACTTATAACATCTCGCTCCATGACACCTCCATGTCGCAGTTCATGTCGCACGGACTAGCCGATAGTCGCAGGAAACCGTTGGAAATCAACGGTAGCGGCTTGCAACATGGCGCGACATGAAAACAGCCGCCCAGGTGCATTCGATGGCATCTAAGCGACTGATTTAATTGTGAGAATTTTGGTAGACGGAGAGGAACCGGGAACCAACCTTCTCTACGGAGCCGCGCCATGACGGCAACTGAAATGCGCCTCGGATACGTTGATGACGACCGGCCTCGCCGGAACCGCGCTTTGGTCGGCTCCCCAAACTCCGCCTCGCTCCGTGCAGATGGGCGTCTCTCATAGTCGACGGGCGGCAATAGCATGACGCCGTCTCGGCGCGGCCCGCCCGCTATTCAAGAGCTGGGACGAACTGCGGCCAGCCACTGCACCTAATGGGCGGTGTAAGCTCCGTCCACCAGATGGTAGCTTCCAGTGATAAAGCTAGCCTGGTCGGACAAGAGGAAGCACACAAGAGCCGCTACCTCCTCAGGTCTCCCGCGCCTGCCCATCGGCTGAAGCCCCGCAATGCGCCGGATGGCTGCTGCCTCCATTTGCTCCGATACGAGTGGCGTTTCGATCCAGCCGGGGCCCACGACATTGATTCGGATGCCCATTCTCGCATATTCCATCGCCGCAACCTTGGTCAGTCCAACGACCCCGTGTTTCGCTGCCGTGTATGCGGACGCAGTTGGCAATCCGACGGAACCAAGAACGGAAGACATGTTGACGATAGCGCCTCCGCCCCGATCCAGCATGGCGGCGATCTCGTATTTCATGCAGTAGAAAATGCCATTTAAATTGACGTTTATCAGCTTGTGCCAGTTGTCGAGCGGATAGTCTGCCGTTGCTTTTCGAACGCCGTCGATACCTGCATTGTTTACCGCCATATCCAGGCCGCCGCATTTCTGGACAGCGAACTCGACCAGCTTTTCCACGGCTGCCGCATCAGTGACATCGACCGCAAAGTCGTGAGCCCTGCCTCCTTGCGAGCGTATTTCGGCGGCTTTGCTGTGCGCAGCCTCAGCATCAAGGTCGGCAACAACAACCTCGGCTCCTTCTTGTGCGAGTTGCCTTGAAACAGCCGCTCCTATTCCGGAGCCCGCGCCGGTCACAACCGCGATCTTATCTTGGAAGTCATGCTTCATCTCTGTCCTTGTGCCCACAGCGACATAACCGAATGGAGCCAGATGGTTGTTACAAGAGGCTTCGTTCATAGCAGATTTCGGCAGCCAAGGCCCCTGTTTGTCCTGTGAACTCTCCTGGCGCCCGACGCCCTCAGCCAACCTGCGTGGCGCCCAAATGAAAGGTTACATCAAGAAGCCGGCCTGACTGGAATTAAGGCATCACACCAGTGAAGCGGTTTGGGAGCATGGCCGGTCGGCAACGCAACAACGCCTGGTTCCGGTTGTTCCAGGTCAGTTCGGGCAAGGCGCGAGACTTGGCCGACGGGCCTTAGAGTGTTAGAGACGACGGCGGTAGGGCTGACCATTTTCTTAGCAGGTGGAAATGGACAATAACCACATTGCGCGCCGGGGGCTCGTGCTGGGTAGTCTGGCTCTGATGGTTTCCGGATGTACGTCAGCGTTACGACAGGCGGCGGAGCCGATTTCATCCGCGTTCGCACCAAGGCGTGGCCTGGATCCTCGTTACCGACGGCAGCATGTGCGGTATTACGGAAACGAGCAGGCTGGAACGATCGTCGTTGATACTTCGCAACGTTTCCTCTACGCCGTCGAGAGGGATGGGTGGGCGACGCGCTACGGCGTCGGCGTCGGCGAACAGGGACTTTCGTTCAAGGGTACAGCCACCGTCGGCCGCAAGGCGGACTGGCCGTCGTGGACGCCCACCGACAACATGATGAGGCGCAAGCCGCGCCTAGTGCAATACGCCGGCGGGGTCCCCGGCGGACCAAACAATCCGCTTGGTGCGCGGGCCCTTTATCTCTATCGCGACGGACGCGACACCCACTTCCGGGTGCATGGCACAAACGAGCCGTGGACGATAGGCACAGCGGTATCGAACGGGTGCATCCGTTTGATAAATGACGATATCATTGACCTCTACGACCGTACCCCTCTGGGCACGACGGTGCTGGTTATTTGATGGTCTGAGATGCGCCGCACGCCTGATCTCCGTCGGATGGTGAACTCTGCCAGCACGTCACCGTAAACGTGCCGCGGGGAACCCGGGTGCCAATTGTGTCATTTCAGCACTAGGCCTTGGCGTAGTTTGCAGCTAATTTAGCGGGGCTGCATTATTATTTGTGGCGCTTTCATAGGCTATTCCGCCCCCGGGGAAAGGATTGCTTGATGAGCAGGATCTTGATTGCAATGGTTGCCATGCTCGCCGTTGCCAGCCTGAGCGGCTGCGCGAACGATTGGATCGGCAAAGGAAAGGGGAAGGCTCCTCCGCCGGAACCCGCTCCGGTAGAGCAGCCCGTGATTAAATAAGGACCGGCTTTCGGTGAGTATGGGAAGGGCCGCCAGGCCCTTCCCCGTCGATACGCAGGGCCAAGGCCGACTTCATAGCCTACGGCGCGATTGGCGGGCATAGGCTGATCCTAGGCCTGCGCTTCGTGAAGTTCGAGAACGCGGCGATGACGCTTGTAAATGGCCGTCTCTTGCTTGTGGCCCTGCTGCCGCTCGCGGCAGCGGCATGTCAGACGAAAGACCTGCCGGCCCAGCCGAATTTCGTTTCTTTTGCCGATGGCGGAACTGCCTCTCAAGATAAGGACGAGCGGTTCTTCATCGAGTTCCGCTCCCGCTACGCCCTCAGCTACGGCCACACTTACGCAGTTTTTGGGCGCTTGAACCAAGACGGGAGAATGGTCGATCCCCAAGTCGCGGGCCTTCACCCGGCTTCGAATAGTGCAGTTCCCTACGTTCTGGGCCATTTCGTGCCGGTGCCAGCCGAAACCGGGTGGAGTGACGGTGATCTGGAAGAACAATACAGATCCGCAAGCTGGCGAGTCATGCTGACTCGGGACGAGTACAACAAAGTCGTTGCCTACATCCGGAAGCTGCAGGCGAAGTCCCATGTCTGGCAGGCAACAGTCTTGAACTGCAACAGCTTCGTGGCGGACATCGCGCGCTCCATGGGGTATAAGACTCCCGCTATTCAGCTCCGGCCGCAACAATTCATAACTAAGCTTCGGGAAATGAATACATAACCAAGTTTCGAGGAATGGATGGGGCCGAGTGCGATCGGTACTGCCCCTCCGGTTGTCGCATTAGCGGATCGCTGCGCCTGAAGGTCGGCCCGTGACGAAATCGAGGGGATGGGTGAAGTGGTACAGTCCCAGATCGCAGAAAGGGCGGCGGTGGCCTGAAATGAGCATTGCCGTAGCCTCAGTTGGCGAGATCATATGGGTGGTCGGCGTCATTGCTTGGTATGTGATCCGGTATCCCTTCGAGCGCCGGGCGAGGCGTGTGCGAATTGTAAGTGGCGGCCGCTCACGTTCCGACACCGTCGGACTTGCATCGGCTCTTTTTGGCCTAGCGATCCTGCCTGCCTTCTATGTCGCCACCGGCATCCCCGGAGCGGCTGACCATCCGGCCAGCGCCTGGGCGGTGGCTCTAGGCACCATCATCTTCTGCTGCGCGTTGTGGATTTTTCGCATATCCCACAAGGAACTTGGCCGTAACTGGTCGATTACGCTGGAGATTCGCGAACGGCATGAACTGGTCTGCGCCGGGCCATACGCCCTAGTCCGTCACCCGATGTACACCTCGTTCCTGCTCATGGGGCTCGGCCAGATCTTTCTGCTGTCGAACTGGGTTGCGGGCATTTCGGGTTTGATTGGTTTCGCAGTCCTTTTTCTGCTGAGAGTGGATAAGGAAGAGCGTATGATGCTGGAGAATTTCGGCTCCCAATACCGTGCCTATATGGAAAAAACCAAGCGAATAGTCCCTTATCTTTATTAGAGGTCGTTGATGCGAGGCCGAGCCCTCAAGCTTTCGGCGCCCCGGCGCCTGGTTGGCGATCTGATGAGGTTTTCGATCGGCGTGCCACGGGTCGCAGTGCAGCGTCAGATGAACCTCGGCCCACTCGTAGCGGCTAGAATGGCGCAACAGACCAGGCCCTCTTGGACAGCGATCTTCCTGAAGGGATACGCGCTTCTCGCCCGAGAGCTGCCGGAGCTACGGCGCGCCTATGTCAAGTTGCCCTGGCCGCAGCTTTACGAGTATCCGGTAAGCGTAGCCTCGATTGCCCACGAGCGCGAGTATGACGGTGAGCCGGCCGTTCTGTTAAGCTGCATCAAGTGCCCGGAGCGCTATTCCATCACGGAACTTGAGGCATCGATCCACGCGGCGCGGTCACGGCCGCTTCTTGAGGTCACGGAGTTCCGGCGTGCCTTGCGGTTGGCACGTGCGCCCGCGCCACTCAGGTGGCTGCTTATGTGGCTAGGCCTGAATATCGCCCGGCAAAGGGCAAATTACTTCGGTACCTTCCAACTGTCTGTCTATTCGGGTCTCGGCGCGGAATCACTCAACCCGCTCACACCATTGACCACGCTTCTTAACTACGGTCCGATCGGCGAAGACGGATCGGTGAATGTCCGCATCCACTACGATCACCGGGTGATGGATGGAGCGAACGTCGCACGGGCACTAGAGAGATTCGAAAAGATTCTGAACGGCGCTGTCGCCAATGAAGTGGTGCTGCTCGGTCAAAGTGTTGCCGCTCCTGCAAGGCAGAGGAACGCGACATGATTTCGCACTGTGAATTCCGGCCCGCGGTCGTCGTGATTGGCGGGTCGGGTGGAATTGGACGGGCAATTGCGAGCGTCGCTGCACGTGAGCGCGGTGCGGTTGTGCTCGTTGCCCGCTCGCCCGAGGGTTTGGCCACCTCGGCGGCTGAGGTTCGGGAGGGGGGTGGCGAGGCATTCACGCTCGAGTTGGATCTCGTGGCAGGCGATGCGCCAACGCGCCTAGAGGACTTTCTGTCCGCACACGGCCTGGTCTGTGATGTCCTAGTCAACAGCGCAGGCTATGGCCTACGGGGCGCGGCGACGGCGCTCTCTATTGATGGCCAACTCGGCATCATCGATCTAAACATACATTCCCTCAGCGAATTGACCCTCCATTTTCTGCCGGGAATGGTGGCGCGCGGGCGGGGCGGGGTGCTCAATCTCAGTTCCGTGGCCGGGTTCGTTCCTGGGCCTTATATGGCTTTGTACTTCGCCAGCAAAGGGTTCGTGCGCTTCTTCTCAGAGGCGCTTCATCAGGAATTGCGCCGAACCGGTGTGACTGTCACATGCGTGGCACCAGGGCCGGTGTCGACGGAGTTTCTCGAAAGGTCCCGCGCCTATCAGACGCCGCTCTTCAGTATCTTGCCCAAGCTGGATCCGGAGGATGTGGCCGAACGCGCGTGGCGAGGGTTCAAATCCGGTCGTCGCCTCGTCATACCGGGAATCTCGGCCAAGTTGGCTGCCCTTGCGGCAGCGCTCCTGCCTTCTGCAGCGATCCTGCCCCTGATCGGCCGGCTGCAACGCGGCGGTAATGATCCATGTCCTTGCGGTTCAGGTGTGAAGTTCAAAAAATGCTGCGGTACCCGCCAGTTCCAGCTACGCCGGGGCCCTCGGGGAATTATCCCCTGATCGGACCAGCACGCCACTGCTCGCCATTTCAGAAGTCGCTGATGGTCTTGGTTGCTGCTCAACGACCAAACGCTTCAGCAGCGAGGTGAACCACTTCGAAAAGGGACCCGGCCACAGGAGCCGATGAGGTCGTGCGACCCAAGCCGACGCTACGGTATTTGAGTCTATCTCGGTTCGGATTTCGCTCGCGCCCCGTAACTGCTATCTTGGAGATGTGAACGGCAATCCGCGAGGTGCTCTGCACTTAAAATTATGACGGGCTATCCTCAAGGACGTTGTTGTATGGGGTTTGGCTGGTGGTAGCCTTCCTCTTACTTTCCACGCTTGGGGCGAACGCGGCAGAGCCAAAGCGCGTACTTCTGCTGCACTCGTTCGGGCGTGATTTTGCGCCTTTCAGCGAGATGACCAAGAGTTTTCAGGCGGCGCTCGTGAAGCGATCGTCGTTGGAAGTCGAATGCCGGAGGTCGCCCTCGGGTCAGGTCACGACGATGCCCCAGCCGGCCTGAATGTCGGCTCTTGAAGATACACAGTTCAAAACTGCCGGTCAGCTTCCGGCCCAAAATAGGACGATCGTCTGGCGCTGAGCGTCGGCAGTTGGCGCGAAGCCGACATTTCCGAAGGTCGGGCAGTTTCGCCCATTCGGGCAACAGGCCTGTCACCTCAAGATTTAGGCTTGACGCTACTCTGTCACAAATAGCCGACGTCAACCCAGGTGATACGCTCACTGGCGCCCGCGGTGTTACGTCACGCCGGGGTATGCCCTGAGGTGACGTAACACGATCCTCAGCGACCGATGTAACATCGGAGTTGACATCGACTATTTGTGACAAGGTAGCCTCGGGCCAAAACCTTGAGGTGACACCTATGAGCCGGATAGGCTACGCGCGCGTCAGCACGATCGACCAAGATCTCGATACGCAAATTGCTAAGTTAAAGGCCGAGGGTTGCAGCATCGTCCGCTCGGAGAAGATGTCCGGTGCCAGCCGAGACGGCCGCGCCGAACTTGCGACCATTATTGACTTTCTGAACCGGGCGACGAGCTGGTCGTCACCCGCCTCGATCGGCTGGCCGCGACTAGTTAAATTCGATGCATGGTTCACCGATCATACCTGGGACGGTCGGGAACCATAATTCGGGCAAAATGGTTGTGTCGTCAGCAAGATGATCCTCCTCAAGCAAAAGGAAGGAACGATCATGCGTATGCTGACCATAATTGCCGCCCTTTCGGGACTGGCCCTGGTGGAGCCGATCCACGCGCAAACCACAGACCAGCAGCTTCCCCAAATCGCACCCCCGGCACCAGAAACCCTGCCGGATCAAACCGTACCTGACCAAGGTTTCTCCGAATTCACCGATGTTGCCATTGTCGCCGTCGAGGATCTGCCCCCGGAAATCAAGGCACAAGCGGAGGCTGTGATTACCCAGACCAGCGCTGACGATTTGCTTCGTCTGCAAAGTTCAATTGATGCGTCGCCGCAAGCAACATCGGCGTTAAGGGCGAGCGGGCTCAGCTCCTCGCAGGTCGTCGCTGCCAACATCGATGGCGATGGCATCCTGACGCTGATCATCCAGACGACGACATGATCGGCGGTCCGAAGCGGGGCAGTTAGGGCGGAAAAAGCGGCTCGCTCATTGGAACCGAAGCCCACAACATAATATCGGGGAGGACCCGCATGGCCGAAGCCGGAGTTCGCAACTTCACAATCAACTTCGGACCGCAACATCCGTCTGCTCACGGCGTGCTGCGACTGGTGCTCGAACTGGACGGCGAGATTGTCGAACGTGCCGATCCCCATATCGGCCTGCTGCATCGCGGCACCGAGAAACTGATCGAGTACAAGAACTATCTGCAGGCCTTACCCTATTTCGATCGACTCGACTACGTCGCGCCGATGAACCAGGAGCATGCATTCTGCCTCGCCGCCGAGAAGTTGCTCGAAATATCGGTTCCCCGGCGCGGGCAGTTGATCCGCGTGCTGTTCTGCGAAATCGGCCGGCTTCTGTCGCATCTTCTCAATGTCACCACACAGGCGATGGATATCGGCGCGCTGACCCCGCCGCTCTGGGGTTTCGCGGAGCGTGAGAAGCTGATGGTCTTTTACGAACGCGCCTCCGGCGCCCGCATGCATGCGAATTATTTCAGGATCGGCGGCGTGCACCAGGACCTGCCTCCGAAGCTTCTGGACGACATTTGGGCCTTCTGCGATCCGTTCCTCAAGGTCTGCGACAACCTCGACTGTTTGCTCACCGGCAACCGCATTTTCAAGCAACGCAATGTCGATGTCGGGGTAATCGGTCTGGATGACGCCTGGGCTTGGGGTTTCTCAGGCGTCATGGTGCGCGGATCGGGTGCGCCATGGGATTTGCGCAAGGCGCAGCCATATGAATCTTATCCCGAAATGGATTTCGACATTCCGGTCGGCAGGAACGGCGACTGTTATGACCGCTACCTCGTGCGCATGGAGGAGATGCGCCAGTCGGTGCGGATCATGAAGCAATGCCTGGAAAAATTGCGATCTCTGGAAGGCCGGGGTCCGGTGGCGATACCGAACCAGAAGATCACGCCGCCGCCGCGTGCGACGATGAAACGTTCGATGGAAGCGACCATCCACCATTTCAAACTTTATACCGAAGGGCTTCATGTGCCGGCCGGAGAAGTCTACGCCGCCGTAGAGGCGCCAAAAGGAGAATTCGGCGTCTATCTGGTTTCGGACGGGGGCAATGTTCCTTATCGATGCAAGATACGCGCGCCGTCGTTTGCTCATCTGCAGGCGATGGATTTTCTGTCCCGAGGTCACATGATCGCCGATGTCGCTGCAATCATCGGATCGCTCGACATCGTGTTTGGAGAGATTGACCGTTAACAGTCGTCGACCGATCAGATCATGGTCGAGAGACCTCGACATAGACACCCGCTTATCGGCGAGTTTTCGTCCTGCTGGCGCCGGCTTTATACGAATCCGCAACGATCCATCATCGGGATGGTCAATCTCGGAAGAATTCGTTTCCGCACGAGATCAGTTAGTTTCCGAAACCCGAAGGTTCTCGGATCAAGTCCGATGCCAAGTTGGCGAGCTGATTGCCGACAGCACCGAGTGGAACCCAACCGTCCTCGCTCTCCATCTGTGCGATGACTTTCGAAATGACAGGCGTGGCGGCACTGGTAAGCTAAAGCGGGTTTATTGGCCGGGTTGCGTTCTTCTGCTCGCCGAGACGAATACGTCGATGCCCTGCTCGCGGATACGTGCCGCGAGACGAGTAGAGTCGCTATCCGAGAAAACCAGACAGAAACCGTCGAAACGACGCTATGAAGCAGATCCATAGCATCGATCACCATTTCTGCGACCTCAGTGCACTATTTTCTCTCTCAGCCAAGTAAGAAACTGTTCCTCGGTCCCACAATAGATTTGTCGTGTCGCAGGAAACTATAGCCCACGGTTGGTCTCGCTGCCGTCGATGACAACGCGATCCGGTCGGCCATGACGCTCCAGCGCCTTTCTGAAGAAGCGCTTGGCCGCGTGCAAATCCCGATGCTCGCCGAAATAGATTCGACCGTGTCGCCGACGCTGTCGATGGCGCGATAGAGGTACATCCACTGTCCATGTAGGTTTCGTCCATGTGCCATTTCCCGGTCACTGTGCGTTTGCGCCGGTTGAAGCGCCCCAGGAGCAGCGGCGCAAAATGAACGATGCTGATGCCGCGCTCAGCCATCATCTCCTTCAAATCGCGAAGGCTCAGGCTGTAGGTCAGATACTAGCGGACGCATAGCAGGATCACCGACTGATCGAAATGACGGCTGCAACGAGGTGTTCACCTATGAAGGCTGGCTCATCGAGATCGTCGACATGGACAGGCGCCGCATCGACAAGCTGCTTGCGCATCGATCGTATCAGGGTGGACCTTGATTGGCGCCACGACACTGGCGGTCTGTCGATGCCGCCAATGCCAGTTAATCGCGGGAGCACTTGAGTTGAACTTCGGTTAGCGACGTCTATCGCCGCAGTTGACTGTCCCCTGCGCGTCAAAACCCGCGCTTTGCGACGCGCCAAGCTCCGCAGGGCTCACCTTACCCCGCGGCGCTTTCGTTCCTCGGCTTCGGCCGCAGCCGGCTATTGAGCAGGTGCCGTAGGTGCCGGCGTGCCAGTCGCCTCAGGCGCGGGAGCGGGAGCGGGAGCCGGACCATAAGGCCTACTGTCGAATGCCGGCAGAGCAGTGAGTTCTTCTTTGGTCCCCGCCACGACTATCCAGCGGTCGCCTTCGCGCTCCGCCCATTCAATCTTGTCATACGCCATTTCGACACTTTTCTCGCCGAGACCGAGGAAACCGCCAACGCCAATCACGATCGATTTGACCTTGCCGTCCTTGTCGATGACGAGATCATTCACGTCGCCGATATTCTGTGCGTCGTCACCGGTGCCGTTATAGACCATTTCACCGACAATGTTGGTGGCGAGATGACCCTCGGCCGGAGCCACTGCCGGTGCTGCCTGTTCCATCGGGGCCGGGGTAGCGGGGTCTGCAGGAGCCGCGGGAGCCGGCTGTGGGGTCGTTTCCTGGGCGAACGCGCCGGCCGCAATCACCGTCGCGACCGCTGTTGCGGCCAAAAAACTGCGGATCATGACAACTTCTCCTTGTGCATGATTCCGTGCTGCCGCGCCTCAAAAGCACCATTGCGGGGAAGACGAGGCGCGGTGCTCACAACCTCACAACGCTGTGAACAGGTTCTTGTTCCGGGTCCGAGTCCGAGTCCATGCTGGGGCGCGGTACCGTAAAGTTAACTGAGGGCTGACGGAAATCTGCGATCAGGGAGCATGTCGAAGATGGCCCGTGATCCGCTCTATCGCCGCCACCGCTTTCCGGCCGTGATCATCTCGCATGCAGGTGTGGCTCTACTTCCGCTTTCCGCTTAGCCTGCGCATCGACTCCGTCAGACCAGACTGTTGTCCCACAACTGACATATTCACGCCGCGGCGGTCGCGGATGCTCTCCGACGGGGCAAGGCAAACAAGATCATTCCCTATGAGCTCAACCTTCGTGAAAGCACGGTGAAGGTCATAATCCGCAACATAATGCGGAAACTGAAGGCCATAAATCGTACCGAGGTCGCCTACAAGATGAGGGACTTTTGCCGCTCGAATACGCCACCCTTGTTCTTTACGGCGGTCCGCCGGCTCAGGCGAGCCCGCTTCAACAATGCCGCGAAGCGTCGCCGGCTTATCCGACGAACGCCTCACGCATCCGAGCGAACATGCCGGGCTGTCTCCCGGCAATCGCCGCACGGATGTGACGGGCGGCCGTTGCGGCGTTCACCGTCGCGCCGAAATGACAATAGCAGATGATCCCATGCAATTGCCTGTCGGTCAGTTCGAAGAACCGCTTCGCTTCGCCGTAGTTGTCGTTTTCCAACCCGGCGGCGCGGAGGACAGGATCCTCGAAAGCGACTGAGATCGGCGAGCAGTCGCCGCGCATGGCCCCGCGTGCTCTAACCGGCTGAAACTCGGTCTGGTGCAGCGTCGAGAGGCGCCGGTCAGGGTTCCGTTCAAGGAGCTCCGCCCAGCGTTCAAGACGTTTGCTGCGCGACATGGCCTGGCGCGGGTAGGCCTGATCAATCTCGGCGACGATGTGCAGTTGCTCGATCGTCTGGTGTTTCATTTTGACCTCCTATTCGGACGATAGTTGGTCCACCCATATCCTTCTTATATCTGCAGCCAGCGTGACTCCAACCGATCGTGAAGTCCAATCACGATGATGCTCGGAGGGCTTCACTCACGAAAATGCGGAGGCCTCGCAAGGGTTCGGCCAGTTCAATTGGCGCGTACCAGAGGCAAATCGTAAGTCACTTCGGAATAGAAGCGGGCGGCAGCCTCGGCGTCCTTATCGACTACCCAGCAGGCAAAGAGGGCGACGTGTTGACGATCGAGCCTCGGCCTGACCCACTGCGTCGCCGGCTGTGCGGGTCCATTCAGGTAAGGACGAAGCCGGCCAAAAGGACCGTAAGGATAAGTGAGAGGGGTACAGCAAGAAGCCAACGAGCTTCCATAACGCTGTTGTGCTGATTGTCCATTAGCTCGTGTCTCGCTCCATTGTCCAAATCAATGGAGCGCACGCCTGACAGGTTCCCGATGGACTTGCTGGAGAGGTTAACAACGCGTTTCCGCACAGGCCGGTAAGAAGCCCGCGCCTCTGGCGGAGAGCGCGGGCCGATCGGAGGCCCGATCTTCGACAGACACCGGAGGGCGATGGCTGTCGCTCAGGCAGAATAGTTAGAAATCTCTAATGTTCAACTTGACGATTGGACACGCCCGGAGTCGATACCCAGTGTCACCTGGCCTCAGGCAGCAGGTGCGCCTTCGTGGATAGCTTTCTTGATCTCGGAGCGGAACTCAGGCGTATCGTGTTCCCCATGAACAGACACAGCGTGTTGTACCGCAGCCTTGTGGCGGTGTTTGGCGCGATCTTTCTCGGGGAGCGGCTCTCCGGATCGAACTGGCTTGGCGTCGCCCTTATCGCGGCGGGGGCGGTGCCGGTCGCCTATCGGGGGTAGCGGGCCGCAGCCGCCC